>JAZKGJ010000001.1:0-26301 GCA_040385975.1 Pseudomonadota bacterium
CCCGAACGCGCTGGTCTCATTCGACGACCCCATCGCGAACTGGTCCATGTTAAGCTTGCCCAACATCCCCGCACCCGCGTCCCATAAATTCTGACTGACGGTGGATTCGTACTCCGGTGTGAAGCCTTTGAGGATCAGGCTGCCCGCGGTCGACGCCACGCCCTTGGTGCAGAACAGGTCCTTCATCCCGATCGGCACGCCCGCCAGCGGTTTCAGCACGTCCCCCGCCGCGCGCGCGCTGTCCGCCGCGCGCGCCGCCGCCAGCGCGTGCTTCGGGGTCTCGACCAGGAAGGCGTTGAGTGGTTTCGCCCGCGCCACCTTGACCACGAACGCGTCGGCGACTTCGACCGCGGAAAATTCGCCGCCGCGCACGCCGTCGCGGATTTCGCGGATGCCGAGTTCGGTGAAATCGGTCATTATTCGATCACCTTGGGCACGGTGAAGAAGCCGTGTTCGGCCTCCGGCGCGTTTGCTAGCACTGCGTCGCGGATGCCGCCGTCCGTGACCACGTCGTCGCGCAGCCGCAGCGTATTGGCGATCACCGCGGTCATCGGCTCGACCCCGCTCACATCGACCTCACCCAATTGCTCGATCCAGCCGAGAATGTTGTTGAGTTCGGGGACGAGCCGCTCGGCGTCGGCGTCGCTGATCGCGATCCGCGCGAGGCTGGCGACTTTCTTCACGGTGGCGGTGTCTACGGACATGAGGGGGCGGCTAGAGCAAGCGAGCGTGCGATTGCAAGGCCGCTTCGCATCGGGCAGGCGCGCCCGCGATGCCTTTGTCCGGAGTTCGCCAGTCTTGGCCCGCAAGTTTCTCTACGTCGTCGCGGTCCTGATCGTGTTCGCGATCGCGGCCGCCTTCGCCTACCGGATGTTCGGCAACGACCTGTTGCGCTGGTCGCTCACCCCCAGCGCGCAATTCGAAGCGCTGCCACCGCCCGCGCCCAACGCCTATGCCGACGCGAAAATGTGGATCGCGCGGCCCGACAAGCCGGGCAACCCGGCGCTGTGGCTGCCGGACAGCGTTACCAAACCCGCCAAACCCGGCGCGGCGGCGGTCTTCTTCATCCATCCGACCTCCTATCTCGACAAGTCGCGCTGGAACGCGCCGCTCGACGATGCCGACGCCAACGCTCGCGCGGCGTTGTTCCTGCGTGGGCAAGCGTCGGCGTTCAGTGCAGCGGGCACGATCTGGGCGCCCCGCTACCGCCAGGCGACGTTCGGCGCGTTCCTGACCAACGCGACCGCAGCCGGGCAGGCGCTCGACCTCGCCTATCGCGACATCGACATGGCCTTCACGCAATTTCTGAAAGAAACCGGCAGCCGCCCGATCATCCTGGCGGGGCACAGCCAGGGCGCACTCCACCTCACCCGCCTGCTCAAGGACCGCGTTGCCGGCACCCCGCTCGCGCGGCGCATCGTCGCGGCGTACGTGGTCGGCTGGCCGGTTTCGAAAACCACCGACCTCGCCGCGCTCGGCCTGCCCGAATGCACCGCGCCCGATCAAGCCGGCTGCATCCTCGGCTGGCAAAGCTTCGGCGAACCAGCCGACCCGGCGCTGATCCTCGATACCTTCGATGCCACCACCGGCTTCGACGGCCGATCGCGCAACGGCACGCCGATGGTCTGCACGAACCCGCTCACCGGATTGCCCGGCGACGCGCCCGCCAGTGCCAATCTCGGCACGCTCTTTCCATCGTCGGACCTGACGACCGCGACGCTGACTCCGGGCCGCGTGGCCGCTCGCTGCGTCGGACGCGGATTTCTTTCGATCGGCGAAGGACCGGACCTCGGCGGTTACGTCCTGCCCGGCAACAATTACCACGTGTTCGATTACAGCCTGTTCTGGGCCAACGTCCGCGCCGATGCGGTCCGGCGCTTGGCGGCCCACGAAGGCAAATGATAACGACCGCCGCTGCGGACTATCGCGCCGTCCTGCCGCATGGTGGCCGCTTGCTGGGGCTGGATGTCGGCACCAGGACGATCGGGACCGCACTGTGCGACGCGGACTGGACCTTCGCCAGCCCCGCGACGCTGATCCGCCGCGGCAAATTCGCCGCCGACAAGACATTGCTGGCCACTATGATCGCGCAACAGCACGTGCGTGGGCTGGTGATCGGCCTGCCGCTCAACCTCGACGGCAGCGAAAGTCCGCGCAGTCAGTCGACCCGGGCGTTCGCGCGCAACCTCGCCGACCTCGCGCTGCCGATCCTTCTCTGGGACGAACGCTGGTCGACCGTCGCCGCCGAACGCGCGCTGATCGATCAGGACTTCAGCCGCGCCAAGCGCGCCGCGAAGATCGACAATCATGCCGCCGCGCATATCCTGCAAGCGGCGATCGACGCGCTGGTCGCGGCTTAGGGTCCGACCGGGACGCAAGGCTTTACCGCACCGCACGCCGCGGCCGCTTCCGCGCGCGACCCGAACGGTCCGACCAGCAATTTGGTCAACGCCCCCGCCTTTACGTAATCGGGCGAGCGCCCGGCAAATCGCCCGGCCACCTGACCCCACAATTTGCGCGCGTTGCCGGGCTCGCCGAAAGCGCCCAGCTGGACCCGCCAGCGCCCGCTCGCCGCGGCTTGCTGCACCGGCAGTGCGGGTCGCACGATCGGCGGCGCGGGGGTCCGCACGACCGGTGGGATGCGCCGGATCGGGTCGGCGCTCGGCGGCCGGTCGCCGACCCGCGACGGTGGCAGCTCGACCCCACGCATACCCGTGCGCGCACCGGCAAGGTCGGCGGGCAGCTGCTGACCCGCGGTCCCCTGTTCCATCTGCCGCGCCAGCAGGCGGCCCTGCTCGCGTTGCGGCGCGGCGATGAAGCCGTCCATCTGCTGCAGCGTCTGCGCCGCCTGCGGCAGCCCCGCCGCCGACGACCGCGTCATCAAGGCATAAGCACGCGGCCAGTCCTTTTGAATGTCGGTACCGTTGAACAGCATCGTGCCCAGGATGTACTGCGCGCGCGGCTCGCCGCGGGCGACCGAACGCTCCAGATACGGAATAGCGTCGCGCGGGCGGCCGTTCTGGAACAGCGCCAACCCATAATTGTCGGCGGCCTGGACATGACCCTGCGCGGCGGCTTTCTGATACCAGCCCTCCGCCTGCGCCGTATCGATCGGCACTCCGCGGCCCAGCTTATACGCTTGCCCCAGGTTGAATTGCGCGTCGGCATCGCCGGTGTTGGCCGCGGCGCGCCATTCGTCGACCGCCTTGCGGTAATCGCCGCGCTCCCACGCATCGACCCCGGCCTTGGTATCCGCCAGCGCCGGCGCCGCCACACCGATCAGCGCTGCCGCCAGAAACAGTTTCGCCCGCATTGTCCGCCCCTAACCCTAAGCCGCGCGATAATGCCGCGTATCGCGCGTCTGGCCAAGGCCCCCTTAACCGCGGCTGGATGCCGTTCCGGGACATCCCTTAACCTCTTGTTAGAGCCGGGCGTGGCACGTCGCGCCAGCAAGCAATCGGGGGCAATGTCGAATGCGCGTGGTCGCAATGGCTTCGCAGAAGGGCGGATCGGGCAAGACGACCTTGTCCGGGCATCTGGCCGTTCAGGCGCAGCGCGCCGGCGCGGGGCCGGTCGTACTCATCGACATCGACCCGCAGGGTTCGCTGTCGGAATGGTGGAACGAACGCACCACCGAATATCCCGCGTTCGCCCAGACCACCGTGTCGCGGCTGGCGAACGATCTCGAAATCCTGCGCGGCCAGGGCTTCGGGCTCGCCGTGCTCGACACTCCACCTGCGATCACGCTGGCGATTCAGAGTGTCATCGCGGTTGCCGACCTGGTCGTCATTCCGACCCGTCCCTCGCCCCACGATCTACGCGCGGTCGGCGCCACGGTCGATCTGTGCGACCGCGCGGGCAAGCAACTGATCTTCGTCGTCAACGCGGCGACGCCCAAGGCGCGGATTACCTCCGAAGCCGCCATCGCGCTGTCGCAGCACGGTACGGTCGCGCCGATCACCATCCACCAGCGCACCGATTTCGCCGCGTCGATGATCGACGGCCGCACCGTGATGGAAGTGGACCCGAACGGCCGCTCCGCCGCCGAAATCACTGCATTGTGGGAATACGTCGCAGACCGGCTCGAAAAGAACTTCCGCCGCACCGTGTTCACGCCGCCCGCCCAGACCTTTGCCGCGCACGCGCCGGTCCGCGGCGGCGGATTCGGTCGTCGGGTCGTGAGTTGAGATGATGGCCACCGCCAAACCACTCGCGTCGCTATCGTCGGGACTGCTCGCCCGTCCGGGCCAGGCGAAACCCGCGATGCGCCCGCAGGTCTTCAACTATGCGCCGGTCGAGGATCTCGGCTGGAACGACATGGGTCATGCCGAGCCCGCGCCGGTCCCGCCGGTGCTGATCGAGCGCGCGCGGCTCGACGTCGTCGCGCCGCCGCCGCAGCCCATCAAACCGACTCCGGCACCCGTGTCCCACGGCCACAAGGCTGCGTTCACGCTGCGGCTGGACGCCGACCGCCACCTGCGGCTTCGGCTCGCCAGCGCGGTAGTAGGCCGGTCGTCGCAGCAATTGCTCGTCGCCGCGCTCGACGCATTTCTGGATTCACAACCACAGGTCGAGGCGCTGGCGCGTCAAATCCCGGCCAAGCCAATCGTCTCGGGAGAGAAATGATGACCAAGAATTTCCTGAAGGCCGGTGGTGCCGCGCTGACGGTGCTGGCGCTGACCGCCGCGGCGACCGCGGTGCAGAGCCGGACCGCGACCGAAGCCGCGATCAAGACCGCCGAGAGCGACGCCAGATCGGCGACGCAGGCGCTCGCCAAGCGCAAGCCCGCCGTCGCGGTGCGCTTCGCCGAACGCGCGGTTCAGCTCCGCCCGCAGGATGCGACCTACCGCGCCTTGCTCGGCAAGGCCTACCTCGCCGCGGGCCGGTTCGCCTCGGCACGGCAGGCGTTCGCCGACGCGCTGTCGCTCGATGCCGGACAGACCAATGTCGCGCTGAATTACGCACTCGCCACCACCGCGACCGGTGATTTCGCCGCCGCGCAGCAGATCATCGACGGCAATGCCGCGGCGATCGCGCCTGCCGACCGTGGGCTCGCGCTAGCGTTGGCGGGCAACCCCGCCGCCGGGGTCGAGGTGCTGATGGTCGCCGCGCGCGCACCCGATGCGACCGCCAAGACCCGTCAGAACCTCGCGCTGACGCTCGCGCTCGCCGGGCGCTGGCCGGAGGCGCGCCAGCTTGCGCTGGCCGACCTGTCGCCGACCGACGCCGATGCGCGGATCGTTCAGTGGGCCGCCTTCGCGCGACCCGCCGGCGCCGCCGATCAGGTCGCAACCTTGCTGGGCGTGAGGCCCGCCGCCGACGACGGCCAGCCGGTTGCGCTGGCGCTCGTCGCCGCGCCATCGCAGGTTGCCGCCGCCGAACCCGCCCCGCCCGCGCCGGTTGCCGAAGCCTGGGCACCCGACACCCCGGTCGTCGAGACCGCGGCGCTCGCGCCCCGCCCCAGTGTCGGCGGTGTCGTGTTCGCCGCACGGCAGGAGGTCGTTCAGCGCTTACCCGTCAGCCCGCTCCGCACCGCGCGAGGCGTCGCACCCGTGCGCGTCGCCGCCGCTGTCCCGACGCCGAGCGCGCGCGGCAATTTCTACGTCCAGCTCGGCGCCTTCCGCGGTCCCGACGGCGCGCGCGCCGCTTGGAGCCGGGCGAAGGCGCGTCATGCGGTCCTGGCCGGCAAGGCGCCCTCGACGATGGCGGCGGGCAACGGCCTGCACCGTGTCTCGGTCGGCGGGTTCGCGCGGGGCGACGCCGACGCTTTGTGCGGCAAGGTCCGCGCCGGCGGCGGGGCGTGCTTCGTGCGCGTCAACGCCGGCGACCGCGTCGCCAACTGGTATCGCGGCGTGCAGGTCGCCAGCCGCTAAAGCACCTCGCGCCCGCCCTTGAACAGGCGGCGCACCCGGCCCTGCACCGGCAATCCGTCGAACGGCGTGTTGCCGGCGCGCGCCAGCAATTTTTCGCCGTCGATCACCCACGGCGCTTCTGAATCGACGATCATCACGTCGGCAGGCGCGCCGTGCGCCAGCGTGCCGCCGTCCAGCCCGAGCAAGCGCGCCGGATTGGCACTCAGCAACTCGAACAAGCGCGGCAAGTCCACCACGCCGTCGCGAACCAGCCCGAGTGTGAGCGGCAGCAACGTCTCCGCCCCCGCCATCCCCGGCTCGGCATCGGCGAACGGGAGCCGCTTCGCCTCGGGGCCGCGCGGATCGTGGCCGGAGCACAGCACGTCGATCGTCCCGTCACCGATCGCCGCCGACGTCGCCCGGCGATCGTCCTCGCTGCGCAGCGGCGGCGACAGACGGGTGAATGTGCGGAAATCGCCGATCGCGGTTTCGCTCAGCAACCAATGCGCCGGCGTGACCCCGCACGTGACCGCAACGCCGCGCGCCTTTGCCCGCCGCACGAGGTCGAAGCCCGCCGCCGTCGTCACCTGACGGAAATGCAACCGCGCACCGATATCCTCGGCCAGGATCAGGTCGCGTGCGATCGCCAGCGCCTCGGCCGACGCCGGCGCCGACGCGAGCCCCAGCCGCGTCGCGATCTCGCCATCGGTCGCGACCGCGCCGCCGGTCAGGCCGGCATCCTCGGCGTGGACCACCACCGTCAGGTCGAGGTCGCAGGCATAGCTCAGCACCCGCCGCATCACCCCCGAATCGGCGATCCAGTTCCGTCCGGTCGAAATCGCCCGGGCGCCGGCCTGAACGCAGCTCGCGATCTCGGCCAGTTCGCGACCTTCCAGCCCACGCGTCGCCGCCGCCAATGGATGGATCCACAGATCCGGCTTGCCGATCAGGCCGGCGCGCTGAACCAGCCCGGGATGATCGAGCGGCGGCGCCTGATCGGGCATCAACCCGACCCGCGCGATCCCGCCGGCCCGAAATGCCGCACGGTCGACCGCAAACACACCGAGATCGACGATCGCGGGCGCCAGCAGCTTGCCGCCGCAATCGATCACTTCGCCGTCGTCGGCGCTCGCGACAATCGCTCCGTCGCGAACGCACAATTCGCGCCCGCCGCCGAGGATGTCGGCGTTGACGAAGCGGAGCGTGGGCAAGGTGCTCATCTTCCAAAAAATCCGTTCGTGCCGAGCGCAGTCGAGGCACTTGTCGCGTCCGAGCTTGATCCCTCGACTTCGCTCGGGACGAACGGAGATTTGGCGATAATCATACCCACCCCGGCACCCCTCGCGCCTGCCGGGTCAGCACATCCAGACACGCCATCCGCACCGCGACCCCCATCTCGACCTGTTCGGTGATCGCCGAACGTTCGATGTGGTCCGCGACCGCGCTGTCGATCTCGACTCCGCGGTTCATTGGTCCGGGATGCATCACCAGCGCGTCGGACTTCGCGCGTTTCAGCCGCTCGAGCGTAAGGCCGTACCGCAGGTGAAACTCGCGTGCCGACGGCACGAACCCACCGTCCATCCGCTCGGTCTGGAGCCGGAGCATCATGACCACGTCGGCACCTTCCAGCGCGGCGTCGAAATCGGTGAAGGGCGTCACGAACATCCGCTCGATCGCGGCGGGCATCAACGTCGAGGGCGCGCACACCCGCACTTCCGCGCCGAGCGCGGTTAGCGCCAGGATGTTCGATCGTGCCACCCGCGAATGGAGAATGTCACCGCAGATCACCACCCGCTGACCGTGCACCGACCCACGCCGCCGCCGGATCGTCAGCGCGTCGAGCAACGCCTGCGTCGGATGCTCGTGTCGCCCGTCGCCCGCGTTCAGCACCGGGCAGTCGACCTTGTCTGCGATCAGGCTGACCGCCCCCGACCCCATGTGCCGCACCACGATCACGTCGGCGCGCATCGCGTTGAGCGTCATGGCGGTGTCGATCAGCGTCTCGCCCTTCTTCACGCTCGACTGCGCGGCGTGCATGTTGACGACATCCGCGCCCAGCCGCTTCCCCGCGATCTCGAAGCTCAGCAGCGTGCGGGTCGAGTTCTCGAAGAACGCGTTGATCTGGGTGAGCCCGGCAAGGCGTTTGTCGGGTTTGGCCCCCGACCCGACCGCACCGCGGTTCAGTCCGACCCAAGTCTCCGCCTCGTTGAGCAAGAAGGTGATCTCGTGCGGCTGAAGTCCGGCAATTCCGGTCAAATGCCGATGCGGGAAAACGGCCCGCCCCGGCAAGGAAGCGGCTGGCGAATGATCCGACGCTGACATTAAAACGCTCGCCTAGCGACCACCGACGCGTCAGTCCACCCAGTCGGCCCGCGCGATCCCTTGCGCGTACAGCAGTGCAGTCAGATCGTTATGCTCGATCCGAGCGCCCGCGGCGGCAGCGACGACCGGCTTCGCACGAAAGGCGACCCCCAAGCCCGCCGCCTGAATCATGGGCAAATCGTTCGCCCCGTCACCGACCGCGAGCGTCTCGGCACCGTCGAATGCGCGGGTCGCGCGCTCCTCCTGCAGCACCGCCAATTTGGTGCCGGCATCGACGATCGGCTTGGCAACCGCGCCGGTCAGCCTGCCATCCTCGATCAGCAGCGTATTCGCCACGACTCGCGCAAACCCGATCCGTGCCGCAACCGGTTCGGCAAAGCGCGTGAACCCGCCCGACACCAGCACCGTCTGTGCGCCCCGCGACCGCATCGTCCGCACCAGCGCACGCGCACCGGGCATGATTTCGACCCGCTCGGCCAGGCAGCGCTCGATCGCGGTTTCCTCCAGTCCCTTCAACAACGCCACCCGCGCATCGAGCGCCGCCGCGAAGTCGAATTCGCCGCGCATCGCCGCTTCGGTCACCGCCGCGATCTGCGGCTTCAGCCCGGCATAATCGGCCAGTTCGTCGATGCATTCGACGGTGATCATCGTCGAATCCATGTCGGCGACCAGCAACCTTTTGGCCCGCCCGGCGAGCGACTGCACGACCACATCGGCGCCGGGCATCGTGCCTTCCAGCGCGCTGCGTGCGTCGGCTGGCGCGAGCCCGAAGGCAACGTCGGCCGCGCTTCCGCTGTCGAGCCACCCCCATTCGGCGACCGGCGCGCAGCCCGCGTCACGCAGCCGATCGCGCGCGGCGGAAATGTCGCCCGCGTTCAGGCCATCGGCCGCAATCAAAGTGGCGACAAACATCAAACGTCCGTTCGTGCTGAGCAAGGTCGAAACGCCTTCGCCATGCCCTTCGACTTCGCTCAGGGCAAACGGTAGGATTGGGCGTGACCCGTTCCGCTCTCCTCGTCATCGCCGGGCCGACCGCGAGCGGCAAGTCGGGGCTAGCACTCGATCTGGCGGAGCGGATCGGCGGGACGATCGTCAACGCCGATTCGATGCAGGTCTACCGCGACCTTCGCGTCCTGACCGCGCGTCCCGATCCGGGCGACGAAGCGCGCGCGCCGCATCGGCTGTTCGGTCACATCGATGGTGTGGAGGCCTGTTCGGCGGCGCGCTGGGCGGCGGAGGCGAAGGTGGTGCTCGCGCAGGTCGAGCGGCCGATCCTGGTCGGCGGCACCGGGCTCTACCTGCGCACCTTGCTCGACGGGATCGCGCCGGTCCCCGCGATCGATCCGGCCATCCGCGCGGAGGTACGCGCACTGCCGGTGGCGGAGGCGTATCGCCGCCTGAAGATCGGCGACCCCGGCGCGGCGGCCCGGCTCGCACCCGCCGACGCGACCCGCGTGGCGCGCGCGCTCGAAGTCGTGCTGTCGAGCGGGCGGCCACTGACCGACTGGCAGCGCGAGCGCGTCGGCGGGATCGGCGACCGCTATGCGGTTGCAGGCTTAGTGCTGACCCCCGACCGCACCGTACTGGATGACCAAATCGTCCGGCGGGTCGACGCCATGCTGGCGACCGGCGCGCTCGACGAAGTCGCCGCGCTGACCGCGCGGGGCCTCGACCCGGCGCTGCCGGTCATGCGCGCGATCGGGGTGGCGCCGCTGGCCGCGCACCTGGTTGGCACGCTGACGCGGACTGCAGCGCTAGCCCAGATCGCGCTCGACACGCGCCGTTACGCCAAGCGGCAGGATACTTGGTTCCGGCATCAGGCGCCGGCCGAATGGTTACGGACGGGCGATCAAATGGCCGCACTCGCCCTCCTCGACGCAGCTTGCTAGGTCAGTGCATGAATATCTACCGCGATGCCGACGCCGATCTCTCGCTCCTCAGGGAGCGCAGCGTCGCGATCGTCGGCTACGGCAATCAGGCGCACGCCCACGCGCTCAACCTGCGCGACAGCGGCATTGCCGAGCTGATCGTCGCGCTGCGGGACGGTTCGGCGAACGTCGATGCCGCTCGCAGCGCCGGATTTACGGTCATGTCTCCGGCCAAAGCCGCCGCCCGCGCGGACCTGCTGATGGTGCTCGCCCCCGACGAGACCCACCCCGACCTCTATGAACGGGACATCGCCCCGAACCTGCGTCCCGGTGCCGCGCTCGGCTTCGCGCACGGACTGGCGGTGCATTTCGGGCTGCTCACCCCGCGGCCCGACCTCGATGTCTTCCTGGTCGCGCCCAAGGGTCCGGGCCGCGCGGTGCGGAGCGAATATCTCGCCGGTCCCGGGCTGCCCTGTCTGTTCGCGGTCGCGCAGGATGCGACCGGTAACGCCAAACCGCTCGCGCTCGCCTACGCCAGCGCGATCGGCTGCGGCCGCTCGGCGATGATCGAGACCAGCTTTCGCGAAGAGTGCGAGACCGACCTGTTCGGCGAACAAGCGGTGCTGTGCGGCGGCGTCGGCGCGCTGGTGCAGGCCGGGTTCGAGACCTTGGTCGAGGCCGGTTACGAGCCCGAAATGGCATATTTCGAATGCGTCCACGAGGTGAAGCTGATCGTCGACCTGATCCACGCGCGCGGGCTGGCGGGAATGCGTGCGGCGATTTCGACGACCGCCGAATATGGCGATTACGTCACCGGTCCGCGGATTGTGACCGACGCGACCCGGGCGGCGATGCGCGCGGTGCTGGGCGACATCCGCTCGGGCGATTTTGCTCGCGCGCTCGTCGCGGAATACCGTGCCGGGAATCCGCTGATGCGCAGCAGACGCGCCGCCGCTGCCGCCGACCCGGTCGAAGCCGCTGGCGTTACCGTCCGCAAGCTTGCTAATCTGCCGTGACCAGAAGGAGCCGTCCGATGCGCAAAACCCTGATCGCCGCCCTCGTCCTCACCGCCATCCCCGCTGCGGCCGTCATCGGCGCGCAGCAGGCGCCGATGCGCGCACCCGGGATCAAGGATGTCCGCCGGGTCAGCGGCGGCACCTATACTGTCGATCCGAACCACACATTGGTGCGCTGGACGGTCGACCACCTCGGCTTCACGCCCTATTTCGGGCTGTTCGGCAGTGCGACCGGGACGCTCACGCTCGACCCGAAAAACCCGCGCGCCGCCAGCGTCGATATCACCATCCCGGTGGCGAAGGTCACGACCGCCAGCGCCGGACTGACCTCGCACCTGCTGCGATCGGGCAAGGATGGCGGCAAGCCCGACTTCTTCGGCGCCGCGCCCGACGACGCGCGCTTTATCTCAACCAGCGTGACCGTGCGCGGGACCACCGCGAAGGTCGCGGGCAGTTTGAAGCTCAATGGCTACACCAAGCCGGTGGTGCTGGACGTGACGTTCTATGGCGCGGGCACGTCGCCTGCGATGGGGGGCTATCCGGCCAAGGAAAACGTCGGGTTCGAAGCGACGACGACGATCCGCCGTTCGGAGTTCGGCATCGCCACCGGCATCCCGATGGTGTCCGATCAGGTCGAACTGAACATCGTCGCGGCGTTTACGAAATAGCCGCGCTCCGCACAATCTCGCAACCGACGATGGCGTCGGGATAGATGTCGGGTTTGACCGAGCGGACCCGTACCTCGCGCACGCGGGGGTCGCCGAAGCATAAAGCGGCAACTGCCTCGCACAGCGTTTCCTGCAGATTGAAATGCCGTTCGGCGACCAAGGCGCGGATGCCGTCGCGGACGAAATCGTAATCGACGACGTTGGCGATTTCGTCGCCGAAACGCGCCGGGCCGTAGTCGCAGCTGAGCCAGACCGTCAGCATCACGCGCTGCGGCGCGGACAGCTCCGCCTCGTGAATGCCCAGCCCCATCGTCACTTCGAGGCCGTCGAGGATGGTCGTGAATTGCCCCGCGCTCACGGCCGCGCCACCGTGTCGAACATCACGTCGCCAGCGCGCTGCACGAAGCGCTGCCCGCAATCGACGAACAGATTTTGCCCGGTCACGCTCCGCGCGCCGAGCAGATACGCCACCGCGTCGGCGACCGCTTCGGCCTCGACCGGGCGCTCCAGCAGGTTCGCGCGCGCCACCCGCGCGAATTCGTCCGCGTCCTGCTCTCCCGACGGCAAGGTCAGCCCCGGGGACACCGCGTTGACGCGCACCCGCGGGGCAAAGGCCTGCGCCCACAATTCGGTTGCGCCCGCCAGCGCGACCTTGGTGCAGGTGTAGGAAAAGAAGTCGGGGTTGGGATTGGCGACCTTTTGATCGAGCAGATTTACCACCGCGCCCTCGCTCAGATCGTCCTGCGCCGCCAACGCTCGGATCAGCGCGGCGGGTGCGGCGAGGTTTACCGTCATCAGTCTTGCCAGCAACTGAGCGTCGAACCGCGCGGGATCGTCGAACTCGAATAGCGAGGCGCTGTTGACCAGCCCCACGACCGACCCGCCGACCGCCCTTCTGGCGTCGGCGAAGATCCGTTCCGGATCGGTCGCCAGATCGCCCAGTACCGCCACCCCATCGATCTCGGTCGCAAGGCGTTCCGCCGCGTCCGCCGACGTCCGGTAATGTACCGCCACCCGCCACCCGTCCGCCGCCAGCCGTCGCGAGATCGCCGCACCGATCCGCCGCGCACCCCCGGTGACCAACACGGTGCGTCGCGCCACGGTCAAAAACCCATCAGCGCAAGCACTTCCTTGCGGCTGCGCTCGTCTTCGCGGAATACTCCCATCATCCGGCTGGTGACCATCGCCACGCCCGGCGTGCGCACTCCGCGCGCGGCCATGCAGGCGTGGGTCGCCTCGATCACCACCGCGACCCCGACCGGGCTCAACCCGCGCCAGATGCAGTCGGCGACCTCGGCGGTCAGCCGCTCCTGCACCTGCAAGCGCCGTGCATAGCCGTGCAGCACGCGCGCCAGCTTGCTGATCCCGACCACATGGTTGCGCGGCAGGTAGGCGATATGCGCCTTGCCAATGATCGGCGCCATGTGATGCTCGCAATGCGACTGGAAAGGAATGTCCTTCAGCAGCACGATCTCGTCATAGCCGCCGACCTCCTCGAATACCCGGCGCAGATGCACCGCCGGATCGTCGTCGTAGCCGCCGCAATATTCCTTCCATGCGCGCGCCACCCGCTGCGGCGTATCGAGCAATCCCTCGCGAGACGGATCGTCGCCGGCCCAGCGAATCAACGTTCGGATCGCCTCGGCGACCGGTTCGGGTACCGGCAATTTCGGCGCGGGCGCGACCAGGTCGCCTTCGCTCAATGCATCTTCCGACGTGTCCACCTTGACCGATTCCTCAAATTTTCCGCTTGCCGTTACGGCATCCGCGACAAACTCAATACGTTCGTATTCGAAACTGTTTCCTTCGCGCAACAATAGCGCGAACGCGTGACTTGCGGTGTGTTATTCGTTTGACGCACGAATCCCTGCGACGCTACTTTTGATCCATCACATCAATTCCGACCCGGCGCAAAGACGCGGGCGGCACAACCAGGGGATGCAGATCCATGAAGAAGTTCGAATTGCTCGCCGCCACCGCGCTGGCGATGACCGTCGCGATGCCCGCGGCCGCGCAGACCGGCACCACCTCGGACCAGGTCAACACGACCGACCAGAACGCGGTCGAGCAATCGAATACCGCGCCGGCATCGACCGATGATTACACGTCGGCCAACGAAGTCGTCGTAACCGCCACCCGCCGCAGCGACACGGTGCAGAACGTTCCGGTCGCGATCACCGCGGTCAGCGCAGAACTGCTCGACAATGCCGGCGTCACCGACATCCGGGGCCTCGAGCAGCTCGCGCCCTCTCTGCAAACGACGACTGGACAGTCGACCGCGACCGGCAGCTCGCTGTCGGTGCGTGGGATCGGCACCGCGGGCGACAACCCCGGTTTCGAACCAGCGGTCGGCGTATTCATCGACGGCGTCTTCCGCAGCCGCGCCGGCGTGGCCCTGTCCGAACTTCCCGAGTTGGAGCGCGTCGAGATTCTGCGCGGGCCACAGGGCACGTTGTTCGGTCGCAACACCTCGGCGGGCGCGCTCAGTGTCTATACCGCGCGCCCACAGTTCAAATTCGCCGGCTATGTCGAGGGATCATACGGCAATTACGACGCATATTCGATCAAGGGTGGCGTCACCGGTCCCGCGACCGAGTCGCTCGCGCTGCGTCTCGACGGCGGCTACCGTCAACGCGACGGCTATATCAAGGATGCGAATTCGGACCGCCGGATCAACAACCTCGACCGTTATTTCGTGCGCGCGCAGGCGCTTTACGATTCGACTGACGTGACCTTTCGATTGATCGCAGATTATTCGAAGACCGACGAGCAATGCTGCGGCGCGGTGAGCGCGGTGCGCGGGCCGCTTGCCGCGGTGGTGCAGGGCGTCGCCGCGTCGCGCGGTCGCGTCGGGCTATACACCGGAGCGCCTTCGGACCGCATCCAGGCGATCTCGCCTGAGCGCAATTACGGTGAGCGGGTCCGCGACTTCGGCGTGTCGGGCGAACTCAACGCCAACCTTGGCGACAATCTGAAGCTCACCTCGATCACCGCATACCGCGACTGGCGCGCGCTGCGCGACCAGGACATCGATTTCTCGGGGATCGACCGCGCCTATCGCGACGATTACAAATCGACGCTGCGCGACATTACGCAGGAACTGCGGCTGCAGGGGTCGGCATTCGACGACCGGCTCGATTTCCTGTTCGGCGGCTTTTACCTGAACGAAAATCTGAAGCTGCGCGATACTGTGCGCTTCGGGACCGACGCTAATCTGTACGTCGATACGATCTTTGCCAGTTCGGGCGGGCAGTTCTTCGGCAGCCGCGGGGCGACCGTGCCGCAATTCGGAGCGCTGCTGCTCGGCGCGCCGCTGGCGGCCTTGCCGGCCGCGCTGCAGCCGCTCGCAACGCTGTTCCGCGCGCAGGCTGGTGTCGCGCCGATCGCCGGCGTGCCGATCATTCCGGGCCTCGCTGCCGTCGCGCTTGCCCCGATCGCGGGGAACAGCCCGGGTCAGGGCAACAACAACGACGATTTCCGGGTGAAGACCAATGCGTTCGCATTGTTCACCCACAATATCGTCAAGATCACCGACCAATTGTCGCTGACGCTAGGCGCGCGGTATAACCGCGAAGAAAAGGACTTGGACGCCAGCATCAACAACAACACCGGCGGTTGCGCGTTCTTTTTCTCGACCGCGCCCGCGACCGTCGCGTACCGCAATGCCTTGCGACTGGCACTCGGTGCCAACTTCAACAATTTCTTCCTGCTCAGCTGTAATCCGGCAGTGAACACCGAATTCAACGGCGTGTACGACGACGAGAAGAAGGAGAACGCGCTGACTGGGACGGTCAAGCTCGCCTACAAATTCTCACCACGCATCCTGGGTTACGCCAGCTACGATCGCGGGTACAAATCGGGTGGCTACAACCTCGACCAGGCCAGCTTCGACACCGCCTTCCTCGGTGGCAACGGTGCGCAGGCGAGCGACCTGGAGTTCGGGCGCGAAAAGGTCAACGCATATGAAATTGGGCTGAAAACCAGCTTCAGTCGCGCGTTCACCTTCAACATCGCTGGTTTCTATCAGGAGATCAAAGGCCTGCAGTCGTTGATCTTCAGCGGCAACAATTTCGTCGTTCAGAACATTCCCGACGCGACCAGCAAGGGCGTCGAACTGGAAGCGGTGATCCAACCGGTCCGCGAACTCGTCTTCCGGATGGGCTACACCTACAACGACGCGGTACTCGACAAGAGCAACAACTTCACCGGCACCCCGCTCGCAGGGCGTGAAGGCACGCAATTCGGCAACGTCCCCAAGAATGTCGTGACGCTGACCGGTACATGGACGCCGGCGCTGACCGACCGGCTCGACGCGCTGCTCCATGTCGATATGCGTTATAACAGCGACGTGTCGCTCGATGCCAGCCAGGTGATCCGCAACGACGGCTACGCTTTGGTCTCGGGCCGAGTCGGTATCCAGACCGACGACAAGAAGATCTCGGTCGAGGCATTCGTCGATAATATTTTCAAGAAATACTACAATATCACCGGCTTCGCGGTGCCCGAGCAGACCGGCAACTTCGCGGTCTACCCGTCGCCGCCGCGCTTCTACGGCGTCCGGGCCCGGTTCGGGTTCTAGTCCACGCGGCGGTGGCGGGGAGCGCAAGCTCCCGCCCCGCGTGAGCGCGGACCGGCCGGCGCGGACAACAGCCGCGTCCGACGACGCGGGATTAATTCCCGCGTCGGCCCGTCGAACATAAACAATCCCGGCCGCCCACCAGGCGCGCCGGGGTTTTTTACGCCCCCAAGACGACCATAAACGCGCGAACGGCCGCGGCTTCGTCCCCGCCCCAGACCGCCTGAGACACCGCCAGAAAATCCGCACCCGCGGCAATCAGCGACGGCGCATTTTCTGGCGTGATCCCGCCGATCGCGACCGACGGCAGTTCGAACATCGTCGCCCACCAGCTCAGGATCGACGCGTCGGGGCGATGCGCGGTATCCTTCGTGGTGGTCGGGAAGAACGCGCCGAACGCCACGTAGTCCGCCCCCGCCTCCCCCGCCGCCATCGCCAAATGGCGACTGTCGTGGCAGGTCACCCCGATTTGCGCTTCCGGACCCAGCAGCGCGCGTGCTTCGCGCGGATCGCCGTCGTCCTGCCCGAGATGCACGCCGTCCGCCCCGAGCCGCTTCGCCAGCGCGGCGCTGTCGTTGACGATGAAGGCGACGTCGCGGTCGGCGCACAGTCGTTGCAGCGGCTCGGCCAGCCGCGCCGCCTCATGCTGATCGATGCCCTTCACCCGAAACTGGAACGCCGCAACCGACCCCGCGTCGAGCGCCCGCGCCAGCCGCTCGGCAAACGCGCCCCCGACCTCGAGCGGGGAGATCAGATAGAGCTGACACGCCGTCCGCCGCAAATCACGCTGAAACCGCGCCGCGAAATCTGGGTCCAGCGGGCCGAGGGGGTCGTCGTCACTTGTCATGCCCGTGTCCTACCCACCCGCAGGTGATCCTCAAACCGTCGAGGCTCAATCGCTCACCACCGCCAGCAGGAACCCGTCCCACTTCTTCGCCCCGACCGTCTGCACCACCGTCGCGCTGAGCCGCGGTTCGGTGGCGACCGCATCGTAGAGCGCGCGCGTCCCGACGACCTTGGGATCGTCGCTAGCCGCGTCGAGTACGTCGCCCTCGCGCACCACATTGTCCACGACGATCGTTGCGCCGGGCCGCGCGAGCCGGATCGCTTCGCGCAGATACCCGACATTCCCTTCCTTGTCGGCGTCGATGAAGATCAGGTCGAACGGCGCGCTTGCGTCCATCGACGCGAGGCTGTCGGCGGCGGGGGCCACGATCACATCGATCAGGTCGGCCAAACCGGCGCAAGCGATATTGCGGATGGCGACCGCAGCGTGGTGCGGATCGACCTCCAGTGTCACCAGCCGCCCGCCCGCGGGCAGTGCGCGCGCGAGCCAGATCGTCGAATACCCACCGAGCGTGCCGACCTCGAGCACGCGCACCGCCCCCGTAGCACGGACGAGCAGGTGAAGAAACTTTCCCTGCGCAGCCGATACGTCGATCGCAGGCAACCCCGCCGCTGCATTCGCCGCTAACACGGCATCGAGTATTGCGTCGCCGGTCGTCAGCCGATCGGCGACGAATTCATCGACTGCGGTCCATCGCGGGTCGCTCACCCCGACCCGACCCTGGTCAACGGGACCATCTCCACCTGACTGTCGAAGCCGGCGATCAGCGGTCGGCCGCGGCGGGTCGCGTCATTTACCGCGGGCACCTTCAGTGACGCGGCGTGCGCGGCGCGGTCGCTCCAGATTTCGGTGATCCACAGCGCATCGGAGTCTTTCGCGTCCGCGCCGACGATATATGCGCGGCATCCCGGCATCGCGCCGGTGCCTTCCAGCAGGATAGTGGCGAGCTCGGCGCGCTTGCCCGCCACCGCGCGCATCCGACCGATCAGCCCATATCCGGCAGGCTGTTGGACTGCGCCGGCGGGCCCTCCGACCAAGCCCATGCCTAGCCCCGCGGCGATTACCGCACGCCGTTCGATCACGCCTTGACGGTCGATGCGCGGTGAATTTCGTCGATCGCTCCGCCGAGCGATGCGTCGAACTCCGCGCCGCTCATCTGATGACGCAAATCCTCGAGCAGCGCGCGGCTGAAGCTCGCGATCATGCCCTTGTTCTTCGCCAGTTCGGCGCACGCCTCACCCCGCGCGAACCCGCCCGACAGCGCGACCACCCGGACCACTCGCGGGTGCGCGACCAGCACATCGAACAGCCCAGCTTGCGCCGGGATGCTGAGCTTCAGCATCACCTTGTCGTCGCCGGTCATCGCGTCGAGCGCCCTCAGCAATTCGTCACGCAGGATTGCATCGGCCTGCGCACGCTCGGGGGATTTGATGTTGATTTCGGGCTCGAGCATCGGGACCAGCCCATGTGCCGCGACCTGCGCACCGACGTCGAATTGCTGCGCGACGATCGCGGCGATCCCGGATTCGTTCGCCAGGTTGATGACCGACCGCTCCTTGGTGCCGACGACGCCGAGCGATTTCGCGCGCGTCAGCAACGCGTCCAATCCCGGGATCGGCTTCATCAGCTGGACGCCGTCGGCTTCGTCCTCCAGCCCCTTGTCGATCTTGATGAACGGCTGGACGCCGCGGTCGAGCAGCGCCCGGGGCGTCGGCTTTCCATCGACCTGCCCGTCCATCGTCCGCTCGAACAGAATCGCGCCGAGCACCTTGTCGCCCGAAAAGCACGGGCTCGTGATGATCCGCGCGCGCATGTCGTGGATCAGCCCAAACATCGCCTCCTCGCCGTCATACGCGTCGGCCTCGACCCCATAGCCTTTCAGCGCTTTGGGCGTGGACCCGCCCGACTGATCGAGCGCAGCGATGAAGCCGGGTTTGGTGGCGAGCGTGGCGAGGGTCGTGGGGTCTTGCATCTCGATCCTGTTCCTAAGTCAAAGTGCCAGCCAACGTCGAACGGCCGTATCGACCGCTGTCATTGTCGGGTCATCTATTCTGCCGATCACACCGCCGACGCGATCGATCGGATGGGTGAAAATCCAGTCCGCCTCGATTTCGCTCGGCACACGCAGTGCGTTTTCGGGGGAAGGTGCGACCATGGGCCGACCGTTGATCGCGCCGCCAAGCTGCGATGTTAGCGGGCACCCCGTAACCTTGGTCGGGTCGGCCAGCGCGCTGTCGCGGGTAATCACGACATAGGGGCGGGCCTTCGCGGCCGGGGTATTGGGTTCCTGGATGAGGACGACGTCGCCGCGCTTCATCTAAAGGGCGGGGGACCGTCGGGTCCCCAATCATAGCCGCCGTCGAGGGTGTCGAGATAGCGGCTGAACGCATCGCTTGCAGCCAGCGCTGCGCGACGCATTTCGGGCGTCTCGGCCCGCGCGTTGACCTCGGCTGAGACCCGGACCTGTTCGTCGATGTCGTCGCGCTGCAAACGTTGCACAATCCATTCGCGCGCAAGCGCGCTTTTTGGCCGTCCTCGCTCGCGAGCATAGCGCGCGAGACGCGCCTCCTCGTCCGGCGTCAATCTGATCCCGAGCATATCTTTGTTTAACGTGTTAAACGCCGTGGGTCAACGCGGCGACGCCGGGCAGCTCCTTGCCTTCCATCCATTCCAGGAACGCGCCGCCCGCCGTGGAGACGAAAGTGAACTCGTCCGCCACCCCCGCCTGATTAAGCGCGGCAACGGTATCGCCGCCACCTGCTACCGACACGAGCGACCCATCCTGCGTCAGCGCTGCCGCGGTCCGCGCCAGTGCGACGGTCGCCGCGTCGAACGGCGGCGTCTCGAACGCGCCGAGCGGGCCGTTCCAGACGAGCGTGCGGCAATTTTTCAGCACGTCGGAGAGCGCCTCGACCGCGGCGGGGCCGACATCGAGGATCATCTCGTTTTGGGCGACCTCGTGGACGTTGACGGTGCGGGTCGCCGTGTTCGCGCGGAATCCCTTCGCGACCACGACGTCGTACGGCAGGTGGATGGTGCAGCCCGCGCGTTCGGCCGCCGCGAAGATCTCGTCCGCCGTGCCGGTCAACTCATGCTCGCAAAGCGACTTGCCGACCGCGACCCCGCGCGCCGCCAGAAACGTATTCGCCATTCCGCCGCCGATGATCAAATGATCGACCTTCGCGACGAGGTGCTTCAGCACGTCGAGCTTGGTCGACACCTTCGCGCCGCCGACGACTGCCGCGACCGGATGCTCCGGCTTGCCCAGCGCCTGTTCCAGCGCGTCGAGCTCGGCCTCCATCGCTCGCCCCGCGAATGCGGGAAGCAGGTGCGCGACGCCCTCCGTCGAGGCGTGCGCGCGGTGCGCGGCGGAGAAGGCGTCGTTGACGTAGAAGTCGCCCAGCCGCGCCATCGCCGCCGCCAGCTCCGGGTCGTTGCTTTCCTCGCCGGCCTGAAACCGCGTGTTTTCCAGCAACGCGATATTGCCCGGCTGCAGCAGCGACACCGCGCGTTCGGCGTCCGGCCCCGCGCAATCGCTGACGAATTGCACTTCGCGGCCCAGCACCTGGCTGTACGGCCGCGTGATCATCGACAGCGACATGGTCGTGTTGCGCTGCCCCTTGGGTCGCCCAAAATGCGCCAGGATCAGCACGATCGCGCCCTTGTCGGCGAGCTCGGTCACCGTCGCCAGCGTCGCGCGAAACCGGGTGTCGTCGGTCACCTCGCCGTCCGCGAACGGCACATTCAGGTCTTCGCGCACCAAGATCCGCTTGCCGTCGACATCCCCGATATCGTCGAGAGTCTTGAAAGCCCGCACACTCATTCCTCAATGATCACCGGGTCTCCGACCGCGATTTCACCGGCCTCGACCACCTTCGAACACACGCCCCCGCGCCAGTCGGCTTTCAGTGCCGCCTGCAGCCCGTCGGCGATCGCGTCCATGCGGTTGCAGGGATCGCATTCGGCCGTCACCTCGAGCAACGCGGTCCCGACCCGCAGCCGCGCACCGGGCCGCTGTGGCAGGTCGAGCCCGTCGATGAGCAGATTCACCCGCCGCTCTTCCCAGCCGACATTGTGCCCGACCGCGGCGATCGCGGTGTCCCAATCGCCGCGCTCGATCAGCGTGACCTGCCGTTTGTACGGCTTGCCCTTCATCGCCCCGCGGAAATCGCCGTGGACGCCTTCCTCCAGCGTCACCCGGGCGCGCGCGACCGTCTCCATCGGCGCTTTCGGTCGCGGATGCCGCGCGATCCCGGCGAGCGTTCCGCTCACCCCAGCTCCGCCATCGCGCTCGCGGTGTCGACCATCCGGTTCGAGAAGCCCCATTCGTTGTCGTACCACGATACCACGCGGACCAACTTGCCCTCCAGCACTGCGGTCTCAAGACTGTCGACGGTCGACGACGCCGGGGTGTGGACGATGTCGATCGAGACCAACGGCTCGTCCGAATAGACCAGAATGCCCGCGAGCGGCCCGCTGTCGGCGGCGGCCTTCAGTGCGGCGTTCACTTCCTCGCGGGTCACGTCGCGCTTGGGCGTGAAGGTCAGGTCGACCAGGCTGCCGTCGGGCACCGGCACGCGCACCGCCGACCCGTCGAGCTTGCCCTTCAACTCGGGCAGCACCTCGCCGACCGCGCGCGCCGCGCCGGTCGTGGTCGGGATGATGTTCATCCCCGCCGCGCGCGCCCGGCGCAGGTCGGGATGGATCTGGTCGAGGATCTTCTGATCGTTGGTGTAGGCGTGGATCGTCGTCATCAGCCCGCGTTCAATCCCGAACGCGTCGTTCAGCACCTTGGCGATCGGTGCCAGGCAGTTGGTCGTGCACGACGCGTTCGACACGATCGTGTGCCCGGCCTCGAGCTTGTCGTGGTTGACCCCGTACACGACGGTCAGGTCGACGCCCTTGGCCGGCGCGGAGATCAGCACCTTGCGCGCGCCGGCGTCGATGTGCTTCTGCGCACTCTCGCGGTCGGTGAAGAAGCCGGTGCATTCCAGGACGATCTCGACCCCCAATTCGCCGTGCGGCAAGTTCGCCGGGTCGCGCTCGGCGGTCACGCGGATGCACTTGCCGTCGATCACCAGATCGTCGCCCTCGGCGCCGACGGTGCCGGGATATTTGCCGTGGACGCTGTCGCGCTGGAACAGCCAGGCATTCGACTTCGCATCGGCCAAGTCGTTGATCGTCACGAGCTCCAACCCGTGATCGGTCTTTTCCAGCAGTGCGCGCGCCACCAGGCGCCCGATCCGCCCGAAGCCGTTGATCGCTACCTTCGTCATGTCATTCTCCATACGCGGCCAGTGCCGCCTGTATCTGCGGCACGATCTTGTCCGCGGTCAGCCCGAAATAGTCGTACAGGTCCTCGGCCGGCGCAGACGCACCGAACCGGTCGATCCCGAAGCGCAGCCCGTGGACCATCGTATAGCGCTCCCAGCCAAACGTGCTCCCGGCCTCCATCGACACCCGCAGCAGCTGCTCGGGCGCGACCGGCGGCAGCACCTCGTCGCGGTAGGCCTGGTCCTGCGCGTCGAACAGCGACCAGCACGGCAGTGACACGACGTCGGCACCAATCCCGGCGGCCTCGAGCTGTTCGCGCACCGCCACCGCGATCGCGACTTCGGACCCGGTCGCGATCAAGATCACGCGCCGTGTCGCCTCGGCGGCGCGTAGTCGGTAGCCGCCCTTTGCCGACAGCATTTCGCCCGGCTCGCGCAGCTGCGGCAGGTTCTGCCGGGTCAGCGCCAAGAGCCCCGGCCCATTCGCATCGGCCAGCGCCAGCGCCCAGCATTCGGCGGCCTCGACCGCGTCGCACGGGCGATAGACGTCGAGGTTGGGGATCGCGCGCAGGCTCATCAGATGCTCGATCGGCTGGTGCGTCGGCCCGTCCTCACCCAGCCCGATCGAATCGTGCGTCATCACATAGATCACGCGCGCCTGCTGCAGCGCCGACAGCCGGATCGCGGGCCGCGCGTAATCGGCGAAGACCAGGAACGTGCCGCCGAACGGGATAACCCCGCCGTGCAGCGCCATCCCGTTCATCGCTGCGCTCATCCCGAATTCGCGGATGCCGTAATAGATGTAGCGACCGGCATAATCGTCGGCGGTCAACGGACCCTGCCCTGCCGCCTTGGTGTTGTTCGACCCCGTCAGATCGGCCGACCCGCCAAGCAGTTCGGGCATCGCCGCGGTCAGCCCGTCGAGCGCGGCTTCGGACGCCTTGCGGGTTGCGATCGATTTCGAAACGTGCGCGATGCCTGCGAACGCCGCCGTCGCAGCAGCGTCGAGATCGACCACGCCCTTCATCCGCCGGGTGAATTCCGCCGCTTCGGGGTGCGCCTCCCACCGCGCGTTCCACGCGGCACGTGCCTCGCTCCCGCGCCGGCCGGCGGCTTCCCACGTCGCCCTGATGTCATGTGGGATCGCGAACGCCTCGTGCGGCCAGCCCATCGCCTCGCGCGTCTTCGCGACGATGTCCTTGCCGAGCGCCGCGCCGTGGACCGCACTGGTCCCCTCCTTGCCCGGCGCGCCCTTGCCGATGATCGTGCTGCAGCGGATCAGCGACGGACGGGGATCGGCGAGCGCCTCATCCAGCGCACGCGCGATGTCGGTAAAATCATGCCCGTCGCATTCCGCCACGTGCCAGCCGGTCGCGGCGTAGCGCGCCGGAATGTCCTCGCTCGACGACAGCGACACCGCGCCGTCGATCGTGATCCGGTTGTCGTCCCACAACACGTTCAGCCGCCCGAGCTTGAGATGCCCCGCCAGCCCGATCGCCTCGTGGTTGACGCCCTCCATCAGGCACCCGTCGCCCGCCACGACCCAGGTCCGGTGATCGACCAGCGCGTCGTCGAACACCGCGTTCAGATGCCGCTCGGCGACCGCCATCCCGACCGCCATCGCCAGCCCCTGCCCCAGCGGGCCGGTGGTGCACTCGATTCCCGCCAGCTCGAAATTCTCGGGGTGACCCGCGCAGGGGCTGTGCAATTTGCGGAAAGTGCGGATGTCGTCGATCGTCGGCCGCGCAAATCCACTGAGATAGAGCAGGCTGTAGATCAGCATCGACCCGTGCCCCGCCGACAGCACGAACCGGTCGCGGTCGGGCCAGTGCGGGTCGGCGGCATCGTATTTCAGGTAGCGGGTCCACAGGACCGTCGCGACGTCGGCCATCCCCATCGGCATCCCGGGATGACCCGAATTCGCCGCCTCGACCGCATCCATGCTGAGCGCGCGGATCGCGTTGGCGAGCTCGAGATCGGACGCGGCCATGATGCTCCCGGGACAGCCGGCACGATAGGGGGGACCGGCGATTCGATGTGACGGCGCTCCCTTGCGGTATGCGGTGGCGGTTGGTCAACCGGAGCACGCGGACGGACGCCGGGCGGGGTTGTCGCGCGGGCCGCGGGTGCTATCTCTCGCCGCAATGAACACGCCCGCCGCCCGGATCGAAGCTGCCCTCGCCCGTATCGAACGCGCTGCGCAGGCGCATGGCGCGGAACGTCAGCGGCTGGCCGAGCGTCATGCGCAATTGCGCGAGCGCGTCGCCGAGGCGGTCGCCGCGATCGACGAACTCTCCGCCAAAGCCACCGCCGGCTGATGGCCGACGTCGCGCTCTCGATCGGCGGCCGCAGCCACGTCGTCGCCTGCCGCGACGGCGAGGAAGCACATCTGCGCCACCTCGCTGCCACGCTCGACCGCCATCACGCGACCGCGGAACGCGCCTCGGGCGGAATTAGCGGCGAACGCACGATGTTGCTGCTCGCGCTGATTCTCGCAGATCAGCTCGACGAGGCCGCCAAGCGCCCGGCCGGCGAACAGGCCGATGCAGCGTTGGCCCGGGTGGCGGACCAGCTGGAGGCGGTTGCCGCGGCCCTTGAGGAAACCGCGCCGAACGCCTAGATCGGTAAACGGCGGGTTCTGCCCGGTACGAGCCTCTAACATCCCTGAGGCGATTCACATCCATAGGGGGCTGTCCCTGCCCAGATTCCGGTCTGAAGCATATGGTCCCCACCTGACGTACTTGGCGTCAGTGGATATTACGGCAAACGGCCACGGCGGTCCCGCCACCGCGATGGTCGCGCGCGAGCAGCGATGCTGCTCGCGAGACGACCAAGCGCGGCCGGCAGCGCGTCGGCGCTGTCCGACGACTTGGGCCTTGCCCAAGTCCGCCTGATTTGAGGGACCCAATGCCCGACAAGGCCGCCCTCCGCCGCGAACTACGCGCCCGCCGCGACGCCTTCGTCCGCGCCGGCCCACTGCCGATCCCCGTGCCGCCCGAATTCCTCGCCAAGCTGGCGCACGGCTTGACGATCGCCTCCTACGTCCCGATCGGCAGCGAAGCCGACCCCGCGCTCCTCGCGCGCGCCGCGGTCGCGGCCGGTTGCCAGATCGCGCTGCCCCACGTCACCTCGCGCGAAGAGCCCTTGCGCTTCCTCGCCTGGGACACCGAAGCCGCGCTCGCCGCAGGTCCGTTCGGGCTCAGCCAGCCCACCGCCGACGCCGCCGAACTGCACCCCGACCTGATCCTGACCCCGCTGGTCGGATTCGACGCGGCGCGCAATCGCCTCGGCCAGGGTGCCGGGCATTACGACCGCGCGTTCGAGCACTTCCCCGACGCCTATCGCATCGGGGTGGCGTGGTCGGTGCAGGAAGTCGCTGCGCTGCCCGCCGACCCGTGGGACGTGCCGCTTCACGCGGTTCTTACCGAGGAAGGTTGGCGATGACCCCGAGCTGGCGCAAACCCGCCGGGATGTTGCTGATCCTGGCGCTGCTGGTGGTCTGGTGCGTCGGGATCGCGAGCCTGTCGAACGTGATCATCGGCTGGGCTTGGTGGGCGCAGGCGGGGTTCTACGTGGTGGCGGGGGTGGCTTGGCTGTGGCTGCTGCCGCTCAAGCGGTTGCTGTTCTGGATGGAGCATGGCCGCTGGCGTTAACGTGAGTGATCGCCTCTTAATCGTCACCCCGGACTTGATCCGGGGTCCAGCTTCTTCTTTTCTTGCTCTAATACGCGCCGTGCCAAAGCCACGTCGTCGAAGCTCGCTCTGCGAGCCCGGCCGCGCTTGCGCGTCTCGAAAATAGCGCAGCTATTTTTGTGCGCGCTGCGCGGTGGCGCGAGTGACGGGGCTCGAACCCGCGACCTCCGGCGTGACAGGCCGGCGC
>JAZKGJ010000002.1:0-9844 GCA_040385975.1 Pseudomonadota bacterium
CTTGACGACGGCGACCCGGGTTTCCTCCCGGTGGCGTGCGTCGATCAGCATACGCGTGGTCATGTAGATTTCTCCGCGCGCGCGGAGGAGCGGTTAGCGATGAGGCCGGCCGCTGGGCCCGCGCGCGAACATTGGTGAACGTGAAAAATGCGTCCGCCCGCAGCGCACGTCCCGACCGGTGGTCATGGACACCCCGCGCACCAGCGACGCCGCCGGCCGGAGCCGAACGGTGCTGGGCGATGGGGAAATGCATCATGCAAGCGTCAACCTGAATAGCGCCGCGTCAGGAATTGCACCGCGGCGGTGTCGCCGGGACCCTGCGTTGCAAATCGCCACGCCCCCGGAACGACCTGCGGACTAGCAGGGCGACCGGGCCGGAGCAACCGGCAGCTTTTCGCCGGTCCAGGGCCGGCGCTTGCCGCCATCCGGCAAGAAGATGCCGAACGCCGCGTTAACCGCAGCGGACAACCGCGGGGTCAGCCCTGCGCCGGTATCCCCGCTCCATCAGGGACCGACACAAGGCCGCACGGGCCAAACGGGGACGATGCCCATGAGTTTTCACTGGACCGGCGCCAGACGCGCGCGGCATTGCGGCCCGGTGGCCATGCTGCTCGCCTTCCTCGCGTGCTGGTTCGCCGGCACCCCGAGCTGGGCGGCGGCGACCGTCGAGCGGATCGAGGTCCGCGACGACCGGATCGTCGTGCGGTTCGACCGTAATGTCGGCGAGGCGTCGGCGTTCCTGCTCGACGGGCCGCAGCGGATCGCACTCGACGTCGGCGACGCGGTGCCGCGGGCGCGGACCAGCCCCGGCGGGCTGGTCTCCGCGATCCGTCAGGCACCCCGCGCCGACGGTGGCGCGCGGATCGTGTTCGACCTGGTCCGCCCCGCGATCGTCACCGAGGGCCGCTTCGGCGCCGACGGTCGCGACCTGACGCTCGAGCTCAGGGGCGTCGACGACGCCGCCTTTGCGCAGGCCGCGTCGGAGCGGCGGCTACGTTTCCTGCCACCCTTCAGCTGGGCCGCATCGCCGCCGCCCGCGCCGGCCTATGCAGTATCGGTCGCGATCCCCGCGTCGAGCCGAAAACTGGCGCTCCCCACGGTAGCTGGTAGCGACGACAGCCGGCCGCTGGTCGTGATCGACCCCGGCCACGGCGGCCACGACCCCGGCGCGATCGGGCCGAGCGGACTGCGCGAAAAGGACGTGACGCTGCGCATCGCCCGCGCGATCCGCGACGAGCTGTTGCGCTCGGGCCGGGTCCGGGTCGCGCTGACCCGCGACGACGACCGCTTTCTGGTGCTGCAGGAACGCTACGGCGTCGCGCGCAAGCTGGGCGCGAACCTGTTCATCTCGGTCCATTGCGACAGCGTCGGCGAAGGCAATGCCACCGGCGCGTCGGTCTATACGCTGAGCGAAGTCGCCTCCGACAAGGAATCGGCGCGGCTGGCCGCGCGCGAGAACAAGGCCGATATCATCGGCGGGATCAATCTGGCGGATGCGGCCGCCGACGTGTCGTCGATTCTGATCGACCTGACCCAGCGCGAGACGATGAACAATTCGGCCAATTTCGCGCGGTTGCTGGGGCGCGAGGCCAAGCCGCTGGTGCCGTTCAAGGCGAACTTCCACCGAATGGCGTCGCTGATCGTGCTGAAGGCGCCCGACCTGCCCTCGATCCTGTTCGAGACGGGCTATATCTCGAACCCCGCCGACGCCGCCTTCATCGATTCGCGCGACGGGCGGCAGCGAATCGCCGAGGGCGTGCGCCGCGCCGTCGAAATCCACTTCGCGCGGCGGCTGGCGGGCGGCGGCGGCGAAGTCGCTTCGCGCTGAAGGTCTGGGCCGCCGCAGCGCTGGCAAGCGCCGCGCTACCGCGTTAGAGCGCCGACGCGATGGCGGGCACCGATACGATCAATTTCCGGCTGCGCCGCGATGTCGAGGGATTCGGCGGCTGGCTCGAACGCGCGTGGAGCCGGCGGCGGGTGCGCTGGCTGAGCTATCTTGCGTTGCTCGCCGCACTCGGCATCGCCGCCTTCTGGTTCATCTTCATCCGCGGCCTCCCCTCGGTCGACATGCTGCGCGCCTATGAACCGCCGATGCCGACCAACGTGCGCCAGATCGATGGCACACCGATTCACAGCTATGCCCGCGAACGCCGCATCGAGCTGAATTACGATGAATATCCCGCATTGATGGTGCGTGCATTCCTGGCCGCCGAGGACCGCACATTCTTCGAACATGGCGGGGTCGATTATCCCGGCATCGCCGCCGCGTTCCTGCAAAACCTGAAGAGCGACGGCCGCCCGGTCGGCGCATCGACGATCACGCAGCAGGTCGCCAAGAATTTGCTGCTGACCAACGAGGTCAGTTACGTCCGCAAGGGCAAGGAAGCGATCCTGGCGTACCGGATCGAGAGCGCGCTGACCAAGCAGGAGATCCTGGAACTCTATCTCAACACGATCTTCCTGGGCCGCAATGCGTATGGGGTGGAGGCGGCCGCCCATGCCTATTTCGACCGCGAACTCGACGAGCTGTCGCTGGCGCAGCTCGCGTATCTGGCGATCCTGCCCAAGGGGCCGGCGAATTACGACCCCGACCGCAATACCGAACGCGCGATCAAGCGCCGCAACTTCGTGCTGAGCGAGATGCTGCGTAACAGCTTCATCACCGAGCCGCAGTACCGCGCCGCGATCGGCCAGCCGCTCGGCACCGTGCCGCGCCAGACCCCCAGGTTCGAGCGTGTCGGCGGCTATTTCGTCGAGGAAGTGCGCCGCCAGCTGATCGACAAATTCGGCGAGAACCAGCAGGCGGGACCCTTCAGCGTGTATGCTGGCGGGCTGTGGGTGCGCACCTCGTTCGATCCGCAATTGCAGCTGTACGCGCAGGAAGCGCTGCGCGACGGGCTGCTCCGCTTCGACGGCGGGCGGGGGTGGACCGGGCCGCTCGGGCATCTCGAGATCACCGCGGCCGCCTGGCGCGGGCCGTTCGCTAATGCCAATATCGGCATCGATTTCCGCGACTGGCGCGCCGGAATCGTCATCGCGAAGGAAGGCAATGCCGCGACTTTGGGGTTCGCCGACGGCGCGACCGGCAACCTGCCACGCTGGGGCGCGACGATGCCGGTGCGCGGGACCGGCGGAGCGGCGTTCAACGCGATCAAGGTCGGCGACGTGATCACGGTGTCGCCGCAGGGGTCCGACTTCATCCTGCGCACACTACCGAAGGTGTCGGGGGGAATCGTTGTCGAACAACCCGGCACCGGCCGCGTCTTCGCGATGCAGGGCGGGTTCGAAAGCCGGGTGCAGGCATTCAACCGCGCGACCCAGGCGCAGCGCCAGCCCGGATCGACGATGAAGCCGATCGCTTACACCGCCGCGCTCGAGAACGGGATGACCCCGGCGAGCATCATCGTCGACGGGCCGTTCTGCGTCGATCAGGGCGTCCGGCTCGGCCAGAAATGCTTCCGCAACTTCGGCAACATGTCGGGTGCGGGACCCAAGACGATGCGGTGGGGAATCGAACAGTCGCGCAACCTGATGACGGTTCGGGCCGCGTCGCAGGTCGGGATGGAGCGCGTCACCGACACGATGAAGCGGCTCGGCGTCGGCACCTATCCGCCCTATCTGTCGTTCGCGCTCGGCGCGGGCGAGACGACGGTCATGAAGATGGTCAACGCCTACACGATCCTGGCGAGCCAGGGGAAAGCGATCAAGCCCACCCTGATCGACTTCGTCCAGGATCGCCGCGGCAAGGTGATCTGGCCCGACAATTGGCGCGCTTGCGAAGGATGCAATGCGCCCGAGTGGAACGGGAAGGCGATGCCGCGCCCGATCACCAAATATCGTCAGGCGACCGACCCGCTGACCGCATATCAGATGGTGCATATCGCCGAGGGCGTGATCCAGCGCGGCACCGCGACGACGCTCCGCGACCTGAACCGCCCGATCTTCGGCAAGACCGGCACCTCGACCGGGCCGACGGACGTGTGGTTCGTCGGTGGGACGCCGCAATTGGTGGCCGGGCTGTACCTTGGTTACGACAAGCCGACTCCCCTGGGCGGGTATGCACAGGGCGGGACGATCGCGGCGCCGATCTTCAAGCAGTTCGCGGCCAAGGCGTTCGAGGGGATGGACGTGTTGCCGTTCCGCGCGCCGGGCGGCATCCGCATGGTCCGGATCGATCGCGCGTCGGGGCGCAAGGTCTACGGCGCATGGCCGGGTAGCGACCCGCTGTCGGGGGTGATCTGGGAAGCGTTCAAGCCCGAAAGCGAGCCGCGTCGCAGCGTGCGCCGCGAGGAGGTCGAGAAACCCAAGGCCAAGGCCGCGGTCGTCAAGGACCGCCGCGACAGCGATTTCTTGCAGCAGCAGGGCGGGATTTACTGACCACCCATATTCGTCATTGCGAGGAGCGCAGCGACGCGGCAATCCAGTGGTGGCGCGCACTACGCTCTGGATTGCTTCGCTACGCTCGCAATGACGGGTGAGGTTGGCGTAAGCGTCGCGTCCTAGTTTTTGGAGTTTGCTATGCGCGCCGAAGCGCAAGCCCATGTCGATACGATCAACGATGCGCTAGCGTTGCTGCGCCGGTTCCTCGACTGGGACCGCGCGCTCAGGCGGCTCGACGAATTGAACGCGCGGGTCGAGGACCAGAGCCTGTGGGACAATCCCAAGGCCGCGCAGGAGGTGATGCGCGAACGCCGCCGGCTCGACGAGGCGATCGCCGCGACCCGCGCGATCGAGAGCGAGCTGTCCGACACGGTCGAGCTGATCGCAATGGCCGAGGCCGAGGGCGACACCGCGATGGAGGCCGACGGCGTGGCATCGCTCGCCGAGCTGGCGAAGCGCGCCGACGCCGACAAGGTCACGGCGCTGCTGGCGGGCGAGGCCGACGCCAACGACACCTATGTCGAGATCAACGCCGGCGCGGGCGGGACGGAGAGCCAGGACTGGGCGGAGATGCTCCAGCGGATGTACACCCGCTGGGCCGAACGGCGCGGCATGAAGGTCGAGCTGATCGACTATCACGCGGGCGAACAGGCGGGGATCAAGTCCGCGACTTTGCTGCTGAAGGGCGAGAACGCGTACGGCTATGCCAAGACCGAATCGGGCGTGCACCGGCTGGTGCGGATCAGCCCGTACGATTCGGCGGCAAAGCGCCACACCAGCTTTTCGAGCGTGTGGGTCTATCCCGTGATCGACGACGATATCCAGGTCGAGGTCAACGACGTCGATTTGCGGATAGATACATATCGGGCCTCGGGAGCGGGCGGGCAACACATCAACACCACCGATTCGGCGGTGCGGATCACCCACCTGCCGACCGGGATCGTCGTCCAGTGTCAGAATCAGCGCAGCCAGCACAAGAACAAGGCCGAGGCGTTCAACCAGCTCCGTGCGCGGCTGTACGAGCGCGAACTGGCCGAGCGCGAGGCGATCGCAAATGCGGAAAGCGCCGCCAAGACCGACATCGGCTGGGGGCATCAGATCAGGAGCTATGTCCTGCAACCGTATCAGCAGGTGAAGGACCTGCGCACCGGGGTGGTTTCGACCAATCCCGGCGAGGTCCTCGACGGCGCGCTCGACCCGTTCATGGCGGCGGCGCTGTCGCAGCGGGTGACCGGCGAAGCGGTCGAGGTCGAGGACGTGGATTGATGGGCGCGCGGCTCGCGTCGTTTGCGCTGATCGCCCTCACCGCCTGCTCGGGCGAACCCGCGCCGTTCGCGAAACTGCGCAACGACGCTCCGCAATTCCCCGCCGCCGACCGCCCGGTCGCGCGGATCGTGTCGTCGCGCTGGTCGACCGAGGAAGCGCGGGACCGCGTCAACGAAGCAAATGCGGTGATGGACCGCGCCGGAATCAAGCCGGGGATGACCGTCGCCGACATCGGCGCGGGCGAAGGCTATTACACGATCCGGCTCGGCGACCGGGTCGGCCCGCGCGGGCGGGTGCTGGCGCAGGATATCGTGCCCGACGTCCGCAATGCGTTGGCCGAGCGGGTCGCGCGCGAGCGGCTGGCAAACGTCAGCGTCCGGCTCGGGCTGCCCGCCGACCCGCGGCTACCCCCGGCGAGCTTCGACCGCGTGCTGATGGTCCACATGTATCACGAAATTCAGCAGCCCTACGAATTCCTGTGGCGGCTGCGCCCGTCGCTCAAACCCATGGGCGAGGTGGTGGTGGTCGACGCCGACCGCGCGACGCAAGACCATGGCACGCCGCCAGCGCTCCTGAAATGCGAGTTCGCCGCGGTCGGCTATGCCTTGGTCGATCAGCAGACGATGCCGTCGGCGGGGGGGTATCTGGCGGTATTCCGCGCCGCCGGTCCGCGGCCCGACCCGGCCGCGGTCAAGGCGTGCCGGCTCGAGCAGCAGCCCGCCGCGACCGCCGCGGTCGCGCACGACGAGCGGCGCTGATGCGGCAATATCTCGACCTGATGCAGCGCGTGCTGACGACCGGCGCGGAACAGATGGACCGGACCGGCACCGGCACGCTGAGCGTGTTCGGCGCGCAAATGCGGTTCGATCTGAGCCAGGGCTTTCCGGTTTTAACCACCAAGAAGCTGCATCTGCGCTCGATCATCGTCGAACTGCTGTGGTTTTTGCGCGGTGACACTAACGTCGAGTGGCTGCGCGACCGCAAGGTCAGCATCTGGGACGAATGGGCGGATGAGGCCGGCGAACTTGGCCCGGTCTACGGCAAACAGTGGCGCGACTGGGAGACTGCCGACGGGCGCCGCATCGACCAGATCGCCGAGCTGATCGATCAGATCAGAATCAGTCCGGCGTCGCGCCGCCAGATCGTGAGCGCGTGGAACCCGGGCGACCTGCACGCGATGGCGCTCGCGCCGTGCCACTGCTTGTTCCAGACGCACGTTGCGGACGGCAAATTGTCGCTGCAGCTGTATCAGCGCAGCGCGGACATCTTTCTGGGCGTGCCGTTCAACATCGCGAGCTATGCGCTGCTGACGCATATGCTGGCGCAGCAATGCGGGCTCGCGGTCGGCGATTTCGTTTGGACCGGCGGCGATTGCCACCTCTATTCGAACCACCTCGATCAGGCGCGGCTGCAGCTGAGCCGCGAGCCGGGGCCGCTCCCGAAACTGGAGATCTTGCGCAAGCCGGAAGCGATCGATCAGTATGATTATGAAGACTTCCGGCTCGAAGGTTATGAGGCGCAGGCGCATATCAAAGCACCGGTCGCGGTTTGATCACGTTCCACCTCGCGCGGGCTGATAACGGCGTGATCGGGCGTGACGGCAAGTTGCCGTGGCACCTCCCCGCCGACCTAAAGCGGTTCAAGGCACAGACGCTGGGCCGCGCGATGATCATGGGGCGCAAGACCTTCGAGAGCTTCCCCGCGCCTCTGCCCGGGCGGCGGCATATCGTGCTGACCCGCGACCGCGATTGGCACGCAGCGGGGGCGGAGGTCGTGCATTCGGTCGCGGAGGCGCTGGCGCTGGCGGGCGACGGTGCCGCGGTGATCGGCGGGGCGGAGGTGTTCGCATTGCTGCTCGACCGCGCCGGGCGGATCGAGCTCACCGAAGTGCATTGCGACGCGGCGGGCGACGTGAGCGTCCCGGAATTTACCGGCTGGCACGAAGTGGCGCGCGAGAATCATGCGGCCGACGGCGCGCAGCCGGGGTATAGTTTCGTGACGTTGGCGCGATGACGGCGCGGCGCTGGCTGTTTGCGATCGGCGCAATCCTCATCGTGGCGATCGCCGCGTTCTTCATCCTCGCCCCCGGGATCGTCGAGCGCGGGCAGAACAAAGTTGTCTCGGTCCCGCTGAAGATCAGCCCGCGCGCCGCCGCGCTCCACGCGCGGTTGGTGGTCGCGGACATGCACGCCGATACGCTGCTGTGGCAGCGCAGCCTGCTCGACCGGTCGGCGCGGGGGCAGGTCGATCTGCCGCGGCTGCAGGCGGGGAATGTCGCGCTGCAGGTCTTCAGCAGCGTCACCAAGACCCCCAAGGGCCAGAATTACGACGCGAATGGCGCCGACAGCGACAACATCACTTTGCTCGCGGTCGCGCAGTTGCAGCCGGTGCGGACGTGGCATTCCCTGCTCGAACGCTCGCTGTGGCACGCGACCAAGCTCGACCGTGCGGCCGCGGCGTCGAGTGGGCAGCTCCGAGTCATCCGCACCGCCGGCGAGCTCGACCGGCTGCTCGCCGACCGCACGCGCGGGCGCAAGGTCGTTGGCGCGATGCTGTCGGTCGAGGGCTTGCAGGATATTGAGGGCGATATCGCCAAGCTCGACCGGCTGTACGCCGCGGGGTTCCGGATGGCGGGATTTACGCATTTCTTCGACAACGAGGTCGCGGGCTCGATGCACGGGCTGGCGAAGCGCGGGCTGACCCCGCTCGGGGTGCGCGTGCTGCGGCGGATGGAAGCGATCGGCATGATCGTCGATATCGCCCACGCCAGCCACCCCGCGGTCGCCGACCTCCTGCGACGCGCCCGGCGTCCGGTCGTGTCGAGCCACGGCGGGGTGCAGGCGACGTGCCAGGTCAACCGCAACCTGACCGATGCCGAGATCAAGGGCGTCGCGGCGACCGGCGGGGTGGTCGGGATCGGCTATTGGGACGCGGCGATCTGTTCGACCGCACCCGCCGCGGTGGCGGCGGCGATCGCGCACCTCCGCAACCTGGTCGGGATCGACCATGTCGGGTTGGGCAGCGATTTCGACGGCGCGGTCACGACCGGCTTCGATACCGCGCAGCTGGCAGCGGTTACGCAGGCATTGCTCGACCGCGGGTTCAGCGATGCCGACGTGGGGAAGGTGATGGGCGGCAACGTACTACGCGTGCTGCGCGCCGGGATTGTGCCGACCGCCACCGCCCGGTAGCGCGAGCGCCATGAAGCGGGTCCCCGGCAACGAAGCGATCGGCAAACGCCTGCGCGGCGGGGTGATCGCGCTCGGCAATTTCGACGGCTTTCATCTGGGGCATCAGGCGGTGGTCGGGCGCGCGGTCGCGCTGGCGCGTGAGCGGGGGGTGCCGGCGCTGGTCGCGACCTTCGACCCGCATCCGGTGCGCTTCTTCCGGCCCGAGACCCCGCCGTTCCGGCTGACCACGCTCGATCAGCGTGAAGCGCTGTTCGCGGATGCTGGGGCGGACGCAATGGTCGTGTTCCATTTCGACGGCACGCTGGCGGGGCTGACCGCCGAGCAGTTCGTCGCCGAGCGGCTCGTCGCGAACCTCGGCGTGTCGGGGGTCGTGACGGGCAAGGATTTCACCTTCGGCAAGGCCAAGGGCGGCAATGTCGCGGTGCTGACCGCGCTGGGGGCGCAGCAGGGCTTTACGGTCGAGACGGTCGGTCCGGTGCGCCACGACGGTGCGCCGGTGTCGTCGAGCCGGATCCGCGACCTGCTGGTTGAGGGCAAGCCACGCGCCGCGGCGGAGCTGCTGACCCGCTCGTTCGCGATCCGTGGCGTCGTGCAGCCGGGGGCGCAGGTCGGGCGGACGCTGGGCTATCCGACCGCAAACGTGGCGCTGGGGCCGTACCTGCGCCCGCGGTATGGGATTTACGCGGTAACCGCGAAATTGGCGGATGGCCGGGTGTTGCAGGGGGCGGCAAACCTGGGGGTGCGGCCGAGCTTCGAGCCGCCGCTGGAATTGCTCGAGCCCTATTTCTTCGACTTCGACGAGGATCTGTACGGCCAGACGATCGAGGTCGCGCTGGTCGAGTTCCTGCGGCCCGAGGCGAAGTTTGCGGACATGGACAAACTGACGGCGCAGATGGCGAAAGATTGCGAGCGCGCACGGGCGGTCCTTGCGTCCACCCCCCGTTCGCCCTGAGCGAAGTCGAAGGGCATCGCGCGAGGGTGCTTCGACTTCGCTCAGCACGAACGGG
>JAZKGJ010000003.1:0-5706 GCA_040385975.1 Pseudomonadota bacterium
CACCAGTCCCGCCACCGCCAGCCGATCGAAACCGCCGCGCACGCACCCCGGGTTGAGCACCAGCCGCCGGCCGCCGTCCCACCCGCCGACCACCGGCAGCGTCGCGCGGTCGATGCGGCCCCCGGCTCCTTTGGCGCCGAGCGGTCCCGACAGCGTTGCTTGCGTGGCGAACTGCGTCCGCCCGCCCGGCGTCGCGCGGAACGTAACGGGCGTCAGCGCCAATTGCGCGCCGCCCGCCGCATAGGGTTCGAACCGCGCGCGACCGGTCAACGGAGCCCCCGGTGCGGCCTGCGCCACTTCGATGGTGCCGGTGGGCAGCCCGGCACCGCGTGCCGTCGCCCGCCCGTCGATCCGTACTCCTGCCGGGGACAGGCTCAGCCCGTCGCCACCCGCGAACGCGAGCGCCGCTCCGCTCGCCGAACGCGCGTCGAATTGCGCGACCTGCACGCGCCAGCCGGCGACGTCGCGGCCGAGCGCCAGCCGCGCCGTCACCGCGGCATCGCGTCCGGCTTGTACCAGCGCCGCGGTCGCGCCGGCGATCAGCGGCGACAGCGGCGTGCCCGTTCCCCGTCCATAATCGATGAGCGCGTTGCGCCAGCGGCTCGGAAGTGCAGCGCGCTCGAGCGCGAGGTCGCCGGTAAAGCCCGGACTTGCACCGGTCCGGTAGGTGCCGCTCACCTTGGCGCGTACCGCGCTCGCCCCGAACGCGGCGGACGGCCCGCTGCCGAGCGCAATCGCGCCGCTCAGCGCCCCGAACCGACCGCGTGTGGTGGCGTTGCCGGCCAGGCGGGTCAGTCGAACGCGCGGAGCCCCGACCGCCGCCGCCTCGACCCAGGCGCTGCCGTCGAGCGCGTCGAGCGTCTTTGCGAACGTCACGTCGATCACGGCCACCGCGCGCTCCGCCCGCCAGTCGCTGCACGCGAGCGCGGCGGCGCGGGTCGGCCCGGTCAGCCGCGGCGCGCCGTCCCGAATTGCGACTTGCCAATAGCCGGTGACGCGCTCGCCAGCACAGCCGTCGCCGGTCAACCGCGGCGCGACCGCCGCTAGCGTGCCGCGGAACCCGCCGCGCAAATGCCCTTCGCCCGCAAGCTTCAGCCCGACCTCGCCTACGGGCGTATTCAGCCGCAGCCGGGCGTCGGCCACATCTAGCGACACGTCCGGCAGCGCCAGCGGCCCGCCGCCCGATGCGGGCAGCAACCGGTCGAGCGCTCCCAGCGACAGCCGTCCATCGACGATCCGCCCGCGCAACCGGACCTGCCCCGCGCGCAACCCCGTCACCCGCGCGCCGCCGAAGCCGACCGAAGTTATCGTCTCGACCCAATCGGCGGTCAGGTCGGGCCGTGCGGGCTCGCCGATCACGACATTGGTAAGCCGCTGCCGTCCGAACCCCAGGTCGGCGATCGCATAGCGCGCCGGCACCCCGCGCGCCGCCAGCGCATCGTCGATATACCCGGCCGCGATGTCGCGCCGCTGGCTCCACGCAATGACGACCACCAGCGTCAGCAGCACCGCGAACGCGCCCGCCCACCGCCGCCAGCGGCGACGATCTTGGGTCGGCGCATCGAAATCGGTCGTCACGTTGGTCCCTCAACCGCGCCGGCGCGACCATAACCGCCGCCGCCGATTGCACCAGTGCGGCGCGCGCCCTAGCCTCGTGCAGTGCCCGATTCCGAACCGCCCCCCGACCACATCGGCCACCGTGACCGGTTGCGGCAGCGGCTGCTCGACGGCACCGATGGTCTGCAGGACTACGAACTGATCGAATATCTGCTGATGCTGGCAATTCCGCGGCGCGACACCAAGCCGCTGGCGAAGGCGCTTCTGCGCGAATTTGGTGGGCTGCCCGCGTTGCTGGCGGCGGGCAACGACGCAATTCGCCGCGTGCCGGGCGCGGGCGACAGCACCATCGCCGCACTCCGCGTCGCGCACGCCACCGCGCTCCGGCTGTTGCAGGGCGAGGTTGCGGCCAAGCCGATGCTGGGCAATTGGCAGGCGCTGATCGATTATCTGCGCGCCGACATGGCCGCCGCCCCGGTCGAACGCGTCCGCGTGCTCCACCTCAACACCCGCAACATGCTGATCCGCGACGAGGTGATGGGCGAGGGGTCGATCGACCAGGCGCCGGTTTATGTCCGCGAGGTCATCCGCCGCGCAATGGATCTGGGTTCGGCGGCCCTCATCCTGGTCCACAACCACCCCAGCGGCGACCCCGCGCCGAGCCGCGCCGACATCGAGGTCACCCGGCTGATCGCCGACGCGGGCAAGCGGCTCGGCATCACGCTCCACGACCATATCATCATGGGCGCGACCGAACACGCCAGCATGAAGTCGCTTGGGTTGATGTGACGCCGCGGTTAGGGAGCGCCGCATGATCGAGCGCTATTCCCGCCCCGCCATGACCGCCATCTGGGCTGCGGAGACGCGGTTCCGAATCTGGTTCGAGATCGAGGCGCATGCGACCGATGCGCTGGCCGAGCTCGGCGTGGTGCCGCGCGAAGCCGCCGCCGCGATCTGGGAAAAGGGCGCGTTCGAAGTCGAGCGAATCGACGCGATCGAGCGCGAGACGAAGCACGACGTCATCGCCTTTTTGACCAACGTCGCCGAGCACGTCGGCGAACCGGCGCGCTTCCTGCATCAGGGGATGACGAGTTCGGACGTGCTCGATACGTGCCTGGCGGTGCAGCTGGCGCGTGCGTCGGACATATTGCTCGCCGATCTGGACGAGCTGCTGGCGGTGCTCAAGCGGCGCGCCTTCGAGCACAAATTGACTCCGACGATCGGGCGCAGCCACGGCATTCACGCCGAACCGGTCACCTTCGGACTGAAGCTGGCACAGGCTTATGCCGAATTTGCCCGCAACCGCGCTCGGCTGGTCGCGGCGCGGGCGGATGTCGCAACCTGCGCGATCTCGGGCGCGGTTGGGACCTTCGCCAACGTCGATCCGCGGGTGGAAGAATATGTCGCCGCGAAGCTCGGGCTGACCGTCGAACCGGTCTCGACCCAAGTCATCCCGCGCGACCGGCACGCGATGTTCTTCGCGACCATGGGCGTGATCGCGAGTTCGATCGAGCGGCTCGCCACCGAAATTCGCCACCTTCAGCGTACCGAGGTGCTCGAAGCGGAGGAATATTTCGCGCCCGGGCAAAAGGGCAGTTCGGCGATGCCGCACAAGCGCAATCCGGTGCTGACCGAAAATCTGACCGGGCTGGCTCGGATGGTGCGCGGCTACGTCACCCCGGCGCTCGAAAACGTCGCGCTGTGGCACGAGCGCGACATCAGCCATTCGTCGGTCGAGCGCTATATCGGCCCCGACGCGACGATCACGCTCGACTTCGCGCTCGCGCGGCTGACCGGAGTGATCGATAAGCTCCTGATCTACCCCGAGCGGATGGCCAGGAACCTCCACAAGATGGGCGGGCTGGTCCATTCGCAGCGCGTTCTGCTGGCGCTCACGCAGGCGGGGACCAGCCGCGAGGACGCGTACCGGCTGGTCCAGCGGAGTGCGATGAAGGTGTGGGAATCGGACGGCGCGCTATCGCTGCTCGACCTGCTCAAAGCCGATCCGGAAGTGACGCTGAGCGACGCCGAGCTGACCGAGAAATTCGACCTCGATTATCACTTCAAGCACATCGACACGATCTTCGCGCGGGTGTTCGGCGACTGACGATTGCGCCGCGCGCAATCGCGATGTTGCCCAGCGCGTTTGAAATCCCATTTAATTGATAGGATATTGCCGCCACGCCGCAAACACGCGGCGTTGCCGCCGGGCGCTTGACCCGGCAATTCGGAGATCATCTCGTGAGCAATCTGGAAACCTCGGCGTTCGGCGTCGCGGCTCTGGTTGCCCAGGCGCTGGTGATCGCCGCGATCTTCGCGGCCTAATTAGCACCTTCGGGCAATCGCCCGTCTCGCCTTCGGGCGAGGCGGGCTAGTCCGTTCGCCGCTCCGCTAGGCGCCGACCGCGCGCTTCAGCTTTTCGAAAAAGCCGCTCGTCGCCGGGCATTCCTCACCCGTTTCGGTCTCGCGGAACGCTTCGAGCAATTCCTTCTGCTTGGCGCTCAGCCTGGTCGGCGTTTCGACCTCGACCCGGATGACCAGATCGCCGCGGCCGCGGCCTTGCAGCACCGGCATCCCCGCGCCGCGGTGACGCAGTTCGCGGCCCGACTGGATGCCGACCGGAATCTTGATCGTGCTGGTCTCCCCGTCTGGCCCGGGGATCGCGATTTCGCCGCCGAGCGCCGCGGTGGTGAAGCTGACCGGCGCGCGCGCGAACAGCGTCGTGCCTTCGCGTTCGAAGATCGCATGACGCTCGACGTGGAGGAAGATGTAGAGGTCGCCGGCCGGCGCACCGCGCGCGCCCGCTTCGCCCTCGCCCGACAGCCGGATGCGAGTGCCTTCATCGACTCCGGGGGGCACGCTGACGCTCAAGGTCCGCGTCTTCTCGACCCGGCCCGCACCGCGGCACGACCCGCAAGGGTCGACGATCAGCTCGCCCGCGCCCTGACAGGTCGGGCAGGTCCGCTCGACCATGAAGAAACCCTGTTGCGCACGCACCTTGCCGTTGCCGCCGCAGGTTTGACAGGTCCGGACGCTCGTGCCGGGCTTGGCCCCCTTGCCCTCGCACGGTTCGCACGCGACCGTGGCGGCGATCTGCACGTCGGTCTCGAGCCCGTGGAACGCCTGTTCGAGCGTGATTTCCAGGTCGTAACGCAGGTCGGCACCGCGTCGGCTGGCGGCGCGCTGGCCCTGGCGCTGGCCGCCCATGAATTCGCCGAAAATGTCCTGGAAGATGTCGCTGAACGCGCCGAAATCCTGCGCATGACCGCCGCCGCCACCATTCTGGAACGCGGCGTGGCCATAGCGGTCGTACGCCGCGCGCTTCTGCGGATCGCGCAGGCAATCGTACGCCTGACTGACCGCCTTGAACTTGCCTTCGCTGTCCTTGCACCCGGCGTTTTTATCCGGGTGATATTTCATCGCGAGCTTGCGGTACGACGCCTTCAGCGTCGCATCGTCGGCGGTACGCTCGACCTCAAGCAGCTCGTAATAATCGACTTCGGTCACGACTGGCCCCCGCCCCGCTCAACCGTCACCCCAGCGAAAGCTGGGGTCTCAGGCGGCGTGTCATCCGGCCTGAGATGCCAGCCTTCGCTGGCATGACGGTAGTGGGTCATTCCGCTTTACGCCTTCTGGTTGTCGTCCACTTCCGAATATTCGGCGTCGACCACGTCCTCGCCGCCCGCCGCTTCGTCCGCGGTCGCGGTCGGCGCATCGGGCTGTTCGCTGGCGGCCTGCTTTTCGTAGATCGCCTGGCCCAGCTTCATCGCGACCTGCGCCAGCGCGTTCGACTTCTCCTTCATCGCCTCGGCATCGCCGCCCTCGACCGCCGACTTCGCATCGGCGATCGCGCTCTCGATCTCGGACTTGAGTGCGCCGTCCACCTTGTCGCCATTCTCGGCGAGCTGGCGTTCGGTGGTGTGGATCAGGCTCTCGGCGTTGTTCTTCGCCTCGGCGCCTTCACGACGGACCTTGTCTTCTTCCGCAAACTTCTCGGCGTCCTGCACCATCTGCTCGATGTCGCGATCCGACAGGCCACCGCTGGCCTGGATGCGGATCTGCTGCTCCTTGCCGGTGCCCTTGTCCTTGGCGCTGACGTTGACGATGCCGTTGGCGTCGATGTCGAAGGTGACCTCGATCTGCGGCACG
>JAZKGJ010000004.1:0-9060 GCA_040385975.1 Pseudomonadota bacterium
GCGCTGGTCGGCAACAACCTGATCTACTCGGCGGCGCGCGGCGGGCACCTGCGCGAGCTGGGCTTCGACGGCGACCGTGGTGGCTACATCAGCGGCGACATCTGCGTCCGCGCACCGCACCTGTTCGACGGCTACTCGGTGACGTCGATCGCCGGGCAGACCGCACCGTTCCCGATCATCTGGTCGGTGTCCAGTTCGGGCCAGCTCATCGGCTGCACGTACATCCCCGAGCAGCAGGTCGGCGCGTTCCACCGGCACGACACCGACGGCACCTTCGAGGACGTCACGGTCATCAACGAGGAAGGTCGCGACGTCGCCTACCTCGTGGTGAACCGCACCCTCGGCGGCGTGGCCACGCGCTGCATCGAGCGCTTCGCCGACCGCCTCCTGCTCGACCCAACCGACCAGCACTTCGTCGACTGCGGCGGGGTCTACGATGGGGCACCGGCCACCATCATCTCCGATCTCGACTGGCTCGAGGGCAAGGAAGTCGCGATCCTCGCCGACGGCGCGGTGGTCGCCAACCAGACCGTAACCGGCGGGATGATCGAGCTGCCCGAAGAGGCCAGTGTGGTCCACTACGGCCTGCCGTTCGTGTCCGACTTCAAGACCCTGCCGATGGCGATGGAGATACAGGGCTACGCGCAGGGCATGCCGAAGAACGTCAACGCGGTGTGGTTGCGCGTCTATCTCAGCTCGGGTATCTTCGCCGGGCCGAGCTTCGACGAACTGGTCGAGGCCAAGCAGCGCACGATCGAGAGCATGGGCTCGCCGCCCGAGCTGAAAAGCGAAGAGATCGAGATCGTGGTACAGGGAGCTTGGACGGACGATGGAGCAGTTTGTGTCCGCCAGAGTGATCCGCTGGCCCTCACCATCCTCTCAATTACCGCCGACGTCGCGCTCGGGGGCGGGTAACGTTGTCTATCAGGCCGGGGACGAGATGTTCATCCCCGAGCTGATCGCCAACATGCGAGAGCTGGACCGCGCCGAGCTGCGCGCCACTTCGCGCAACCCATTCCACGAACAGCTGAGCACCAGCCTGCGCTGGTCGATCTCGCCGGGTGCGGCCTTCTCGCCCAAGGGCGAGCTGCTCTGCCTGTTCGGCGCTGCGCCCGCGCAGATCATGGGCGATACCGCGGTGCCGTGGTTGATCGGGACCAACGCGCTGGGCCGCTACGCCCGGGCACTTAAGGAAGGCGCGGCAGGCTATCTTGGCGCGATCCAGCAGCAGTACCCGCGCCTGTGGAACTACGTCGACGCGAGGAACCTGCCCAGCATACGGTGGCTGAAGCGGATGGGGTTTGTGATCGAAGCGCCCGAGGCGTTCGGCCATGAGAGCCTGCCCTTTCACCCATTCCACAAGGGCTTCTGATATGTGCTCACCCGCTATGGCTTCGATGGGGGCGCAAGGCGCAGGGGCCGGGATGTCCGCTGTCGGCGCTTGGCTCGGCGCGAAGGGCGAGCAGGACAGCCTGCGCAGCCAAGCCCGGATCGCCGAGATCAACGCGCGGATCATGGACGGCAACGCGCGCAACACGCTGCGGGTCGGCAACATCGAAGAGAGCCGGGTCAAGCTGGCAGGGGCACAGGCCAAGTCGTCGGTCAAGACGTCGATCGCGTCGAGCGGCATCGACATCGCAGGCAGCAACACCGCGCTCGCCCGGCTGACGGGCAACGATCTCATCACCGAAGTCGACGCCCAGACCGTGCGCGAGAACGCGCTGCGCGCCGCGTGGGGCCAGCGGATCGAGGCGGGCAACATGCGCCGCGGTGCCGCGTCGGCACGCGCTACCGCCAAGGGGATCAGCCCGGGGCTCGCCACCGTCGGGTCGTTGCTGGGGAGCGCGCAGTCTGTCGCCTTAAGCTGGTACGGGCTGAACAAGGAAGGCGCTTTCGACAAGGCACCCGCCGGGGGTTCGGTGACGGTCGGAGACGACATGGGCAGGCCGCCAGTGTGGGGGGAGCCCGGGCACGAAGATCGCTACCCCGGCAATCGCTACCCCCACAATCGCGGTAACGTCTTGCTGTCTGGCTGGGGCTTCTGATGGCCCGTGGCGATCTCACCGAGTTCCGCGTCAATCCGACGCTGACCGAGACCCCGAGGGTCGATGCGCCGCCCGCGAAGAGCGCTGCGCCCCAGCAGATCATGCAGGTCGGGCAGGCGTTGCAGCAGGCCGGTGGCGCTGCGGGCAAGATTTTCGAGGACCAGCTGCGCGAGGTCAACAAGGCACGGGTGACCGAGGCTGCGGTCGAACTGACCAAGCGCGAGCAGGACTTGCGCCAAGGGCCGAACGGCTACCTCACCCTCAAGGGCAAGGACGCGCTCGACCGGCCCGACGGCAAGAGCCTCGGCCAAGAGTACGGCGAGACCTTCGACAGCGACATCCAAGGCATCGCCAAGAACCTGAGCAACGACGCGCAGCGCCGCGCGTTCGGCGAGCTGGCCACCCGGATGCGGATGGACTTCGGCGAGCGGGTCAACGGGTACACCTTCAAACAACAGGAAGTCTACGACGAGCAGGTCTTCCTCGACCGCTCGGCGACGATGGCCGATCTCGTCGCGACCAACCCGTACGACGACGCGATCACCGGCAGCGCCATCAACAACCTGCGCACGGCGATCTCCGAGCGCGCGGACAAGATGGGGCTCGAGGACACCGACGCAGTCGACAACGAGCTGAAGCGCCAGCTCAGCCCGGGCTTCGGCAACGCGATCGACGCGCTGCTCGATGCGGGCGAGATCGAGAGTGCCAAGGCGTACCTCGACAAGCACGCCGACTTGATGACCGGCGCGGCCCAGACCCAAGCGTACAAGGCGGTCAACCAGCAGCTCGACCTGCACACCGGCAATCAGTTTGCCGACGGGCTGGCAGCGCAGGTCGACGCCAACACGGGCGGCGAAGGCGGCGGGGGCAAGCCGGTCGCGGGCACGACGTGGGGGCTCACCAGCCGCCCGGGCGAAGCGCGTGACGGCGGGTCGCGGTCGCATCAGGGCTGGGACTTGCAGCCGTCTGGTGGCAACGCCGGGTGGTATCCGACACAGGACTTCAGCGTCAGCAACGTGCGCAACAGCGGCAAGGGCGGGATCATCGCCGACGTGACGCTGGCCGATGGCACCAAGATGAAGGTGATGCACCTCGCTACCGCGCCGCGCGAGGGGCAGTACCGCGCCGGGCAGCTCGCGGTGACTGCGGGCAAGACCGGCAACGCCAAGGGCAACAAGGGGCCGATCGTCCACGTCGAGGCTGCCGATCCGAGCGGCAAGCCGATCGACCCGCGCCGGTACTTCACCAGCGGGACGGCAGGCGGCGGCGGTTCGCAAGGGCCAACCGGCGACCCGGGTAGCGTGTTCTCCTATTCGCAGGGCGTCGAGCGTATCCGCGAGAGCGGGCTCAACCCCCGGCAGCAGGAGTTCGCGATCAAGCGGCTGCGCGAGAACGTCGCGATCCAGCGCGAAGTCCGCGACGAGAGCCGCCAGAACGCGGTCGACGCCGCGATGTGGGCGCTGTACCGCAACGGCGGCGATCTCTCCAAGGTGCCGCCTAGCATTCTGAGCCGCGTGCAAGGCTCCGATCTCAGCGGGCTGACCGGCTTCTCCAACTCGATGCGCGAGCGGGCCGAGGGCAAAGAGCCGTCGCGCGAGGTGTCGTTGCAGACCTACGCCCGGGTGCGCGAAGGCGTCGCCAACGGCACGATCCGCACGCCGTCAGACATCCTGCGCGAGGCTCCGGGTCTCAGCCAGAGCGACGCGAAGGGCTTCATGGACGAGGTCACCAAGCCGAAGCAGTCGAACATCGACAGTTCGCAGGCCGCGGTCGAGACCATCAACCGGCTGAAGACCGAGGGTATCTTCACCGAGGACTTCACCAAAGACCCCAAGCGCTTCGGGTCTTTCAGCGGGGCCTTCTACAAGGCGGTCGCGGAGCAGGAGCGGGCCGAGGGCAAGCCCGTTAGTGGGGACGTCCGCCGCGCCATCGCAATCCGGCTGCTCGGCGAGACCACGCTGCGTGGGACGAAGTCGTTCGGTCGCGACGAGAGCCTGCCCAAGTACGAGGTGGCCAACCGCTACTACGCAATCGACCCGAAGACCCGCAATTCGATCATCGCGGCCTTGCGCAAGCGAGGCGAACCGGTCAATCAGAAGACCGTGCTCGAGCTGTATGAGACCATGAACTGATGAGCAATCCATTCGACGACCTGTTGGCCGAGCGCGCCGCGCGCCGCAGCAACGACGCGAAGATCGTGGCGCGTGCCGCGGTCTCCGGTGGGCTCCAGCCTGACGCCGCCGCGAAGCAGGCCCAGATCGCGCGGCGCTACAGCGTCGCGCCAGAGGTGGTTGCCGGTTCGCCGACCCTGTTCGAGGAGAACGAGGCCGCGCGCTCGATCGGCGACATCGCGATCCGCGCGATGAACACCGCCAAGTGGGCGAGCCAGTCGATGCACAACGCGGCGATTGCCCGCGACGATCTCGACAACATGGCCGAGATCGAGAATGCCATCACCAGCCGCCAGAAGCCCAAGAGCTTCTGGGAGAAGGCCGCCGAGTTCGGACGTGGGATCGGGTCTGGTGGTGCCACGGCCAGCGGTGAAGGTGTCGGCGGTATCGCTGTCGCCAAGCTGCCCGGGCAAGCGCTCGGCGCGGCCAAGTCTGTCGCGGCGGGTGCCAAGGAGCTAGGGCTGCGCGGTGCGGGGTTAGAGCTTACCGCGGGGTTCGGCGACGCCACCACATCGGCTGCGGGCACGGGGGCGATGATCGCCAAGGCGTTCGGCGGTGGCGGTGGCCGGTTCGTCGGCGACCTGCTCACTCTCGGCGGCGTGGTGATGCAGGAGAAGGCCGACGAGATCGCGCCCGATCTCCAGTCGACCTCCGCCAAGGGGATCGGCAGCGGCATCCGCAGCCTGCCCAACGCGGGCCTCGCGCTACTCGGCGGTGCCGCGACCGGCAGCGCGAAGGTCGCTTCGGTGCTGATCGGTGCGTCGGCGGGCGGGCAGTCGTTCATCACCGGGAAGCGCGCCGGGCTGACCGACAACCGCGCGACGACCTTCGCCACGGTCGACGGGCTAATCGAAGCCGCGACCGAGTACCTGCCGTTCCTGAGCCTGATCGGCGGGGCGGGATCGGGGTTCGCGAAGCGGTTCGTGAAGAGCACGCTGGCCGAGATACCGGGCGAGCAGCTCGCCACGCTCGGGCAGGACTTCAACCAGTGGGCGTCGGTCGACGCCAACAACGGCAAGACCTTCGACGAGTTCCTCGCCGAGCGGCCCGAGGCTGCGCAGCAGACCCTGCTCGCTACCATCGTCGGCTCGGGCGCTATCAACCTCGCTGTCAGCGCAGCTGAGAAGGCAGGCGCGGGCATCCAGCGGCGCTACGACGCGCAGCAGGCCGAGGTCGACGCCAAGCGGCTCGAGGTGCTGACCCAGTTCCGCGAGGCGTCGAAGGTCGCCGCGCGCGACGTGGGCAGTTTCGAGGACTTCGTCCGCACCGCAGCCGAGGACGGCGGCGAGGGGATGACCGACGTCTATGTCGACGCCGCCGAGTTCGCCAACGTCTTCGACCAGTCCGAGCTGAGCCCCGAGGAGATCGGCCAGCTGACCGGGTTGAGCGAGGAAGAGATCGCGCAGGCCGTGTCCACGGGCGGCGACCTGCGCATCCCGATCGAGGTGTTCACCGCCCGGCTCGCCGCCGAAGACGTCGGCAAGCAGCTCATCCCGCACCTGCGGTTCGACCCCGATGGCATGTCGAAGACCGAGGCGCAGACCTTCATGCAAGGCGCGCAGGACGAGTTCACGGCAGCAGCGACCGAGCAGTTCGACCGGATCACCGCGACCGACGAGGAGCGCGCAAGCGGCACGCGGGTACTCGAGAGCGTGGCCGCCCAACTCGACCAGACCAAGCGCTTCACCCCGGAGATCAATCGCGGGTACGCTGCGCTGCACGCCGCGTTTGCGGTCAGCACCGGGCGCAAGCTCGGCCTGACCCCCGAGGAGTTCCACCAGCGCTACGGCCTGAAGGTCCAGAGCGGGGAGACCGCCGCGCCGACGTTCGATCAGGGCAAGGGCCGTCGCCTGTACCACGGCGGGCGCGCCGGAATGACCGCTGCCGACATCCAGATCGTTGGTCGCGATGGGCAGAAGCAGGGCAAGAAGGGCCGCAAGTACGGCGGGTTCTACGCCACCGAGAACGTCGAAGAGGCGCGCGGCTACGCCGCGATGCAGGAAGGCAGCTCGGTCTATAACGTCGACCTCGCCCCGAACGCGGTGGTCGAGGAGAAGGCGGGCGACATCACCCGGCTGACCGAGGAACAGATCGCCGAGTTCCGCGGTCGGGGCGTCGACGTGGTGGTCGGCAAAGACCCTCGTGGCCGCACCGAGTACGCAGTGCTCAACGCCGACGTGATCGTCGGCTTCAACGCGCAGGGCAAGCCGACCGTCAACATCGGGCTGGCGATGCCGGGTGCCGAGGCCGGGCAGGAGATGACCGCGGATCGCGCCCGCGAAGCGTTGGCCGCTGCGGGCTTCAAGATCACGGGCGACGCGGTCCACCTGTCCGACAGCGAGAACACGCTCGTCGCGGAGCTGGATCGCGCGCCGACCGAAGCTGAAGTGTACGCGCTATCCGAGACCCTCGGTCAGGAAGCGATTGCCGCGTTCACCGGGACCGAGGGCATCCTCGCCGGGCCGCAGGCCGCGAACTGGGGCAGCTTCAACCCGGAGTTCTTCGTGAACCTAGATGGTTCGCGGATGGCTGAGCCCGCCACATTCAACCAGTCCGCTGCCACGCTGCAGGCACTGCCGCTCGGCGTCCAGCCGACCGGACCGGGCGGGCGCGTCCGCAACCGTGACGTCGGCGAGGCGTTCACGCTGCGCCACATGGCGACCTATGGCCGCGCGCTCGATCCGAGCAACGCGGATGACTACGCCACGGTGCTCGACGCGATGGTCGAGGACTACCGCAACCAGTTCGAACAGGCCGACAACGGCGAGGCGTGGTACGCCGAGGACGTCGCCGAAGCGCTGCGGATGACCGAGCTGATCCTGCCCGAGCTGGCCGATCCGGTGCGCCGCGACATCTTCCTGACCGCTGCCGCGCTGCTCAGCCCACAGCAGGGGCCGGTCGACAACTGGTCGAACGCGATCGACGCGATGACCGGCTACTCGGTCACGGGCCGCTTCGCGCTCGAGAAGCCCAGCGGGCTCGAGTTCGGCGTGCCGTCGCACCGCTCAGGGCTGCGTCTGTTCCAGCATCTGATCGAACGCGAAGGTGAGATCGGCGCGCTGGTCTGGCTGTACTCCGAGCACACCGGGCGCGAGCTGGCCGAACTGCGGCAGGCCAGCGGCATCTTCACGCCGGGGCGCAAGCTGCAGGCGTACCTGCCGAACGAGACCAACCTCAACGAGAGCAAGCTCGGCATCTATGCGTTCGGCCCCAAGGTCGGCGACTTCGCACTCAACTCGATGGGCGCGGACCAGACCGCGGTCACGGTCGACCTGTGGATGGCGCGGACCTACAACCGGCTGATCGGGCGGCTCATGGACGTGCCCGCCAAGATCGCCGCAGAAGGCGGTCTGGCTGACGCAATGCGTGGACGCAGCGAGCGCGATCTGGTAAAGTCGCTGGTCCGCGATGCCGCTGCGCAAGCCGGGATCGCACCGTCCGCAATGCAGGCCGCGTTGTGGTATTTCGAGCAGAGGCTGTACCGTAATCATGGCATCAAATCCGAAAGCACCAGCTTCAGCGACGCCGCGAGTAACGCGCTCGCCAACCGCGGCATCGACCCCGGAGTTCGGGAAAGCGGCGTCGGACCTGCGGCTGTCGATGCTGGAGAAGGCGTGGTCGGGCAAGGCTACGACGCTGTCTACAACCAAGGCAGCACCGAACAGGTAAACCCGCTCACGCTTTTCCGGCGCGAGAGCCTCTATCCTGACGTCGCGGTGCAGGCCGATAACGGAACCGTGTACACCGACGCGGTCGACTTCTACCCTGACCGCCTCGCGCGGATCGCCGAACAACTCGGCGTGCCTGCCGTGGTCGCGGTCGAGGCTGGCGATGTGCGGCTCAAGACCGGCACCCCGCTGTGGCACACCGCTCCGGTGGTCGACAGCGCGGGCCGCATGGTGCTCGACCACTGGGGGCCAGCCGGGCTGAGCGAGAGCGATCCGACCCGCTGGGGCGAGAGCGGAACCGCACCGCGCTCCGAGCGCCAAATGATCTCCAGCGGCTTGCCGCGCACCTACTTCGGGATCGCCAGCGGCCAGCCGGGCGGGTACATCATCGAGTTCCCGGGGCGCACCCGCTACACCGCGCGCATCCCGGCTGACCGCGTGTACGACATCGGCAAAGACCCGGCCAAGCTGAAGGGCAAGGACGGCGTCCCCGCGCTCGAACGCCGGATCAAGGACGCGGGCTACGCCGGGTACTGGTCGAACAACGACCAGCTCGGGCTGGTCGCGACCATCTTCGAGCCGACCGCGCTCGAGCCGCACCAGCCTGCCGCGTACTTCCAAGACCAGATATTCTACTCGGCGCTGGGCCGTGCGGTCGAGCAGACCAAGACGACCAAAGCACCAGCCGCGCAGTGGATCGCCACGCTCAAGAAGACCCCCGGCGTCAAGCAGGAAGAGCTTGAGTGGAGCGGTCTGCTCGACTTCCTCGACATGCAGGACGGACCAGTAACCCGCGACCAGCTACTTGAGCTGCTGATGAACGGCGGGATAAAGGTCGACGAGGTGCTGCTCGGCGGCGAAGGGTACCTGCGCAATTCGACCGAACACATGGACGCGATCGACATGTACGGGGATGATGGCCCTGACTTGATCGAGCCCACTCAGTTCAAGTCATGGTCCAGCGATCCGCAGAACGACACCTATCGCGAACTGCTGATCACGCTCCCGATCGGCGACGGGGGCAATCCCGACCGCGCACCCTCGACCCACTGGGACACCGAGGCTGTCGTTGCGCACGCCCGGTTCGCCGAGAAGACCGACGCCGACGGCAAGCGCGTCCTGTTCATCGAGGAGGTGCAGAGCGACTGGCACCAGAAGGGTCGCGATCAGGGGTAT
>JAZKGJ010000005.1:0-6952 GCA_040385975.1 Pseudomonadota bacterium
CGACATCTCCGCCAATGGCGACGCCCAAGTCGGGCGCCCTGTTTGTGCGCCGCCCATCTTCACGCATCGTCTCTTCGGCAAGCTTAAGGCCGGGAGTAATCCGCGCCCGCAGCGCCGCCTTAAGCTCCGTGGCCACTTCGCCCCGCTGCTCTTCGCTCGCGTCTTTGCGCAGCTTATAGGTGATGGGAGCTCGCCAGTGGCGGAGGTCGAACGGGAGATATTTCAGTGCCGCCCCCTCAGCGGAGTTCATCACGAGTACGATACGCTCGTGCTCAAGCACCTTCATGGCGTAGCCAAGTTCGATCATGACGTTTGGGTTGGGAACTCGCTTGCCGGCCGTAGTGGTCGCAATCGGTGTAACGTCCGCCACGAGGACCGCAGCCTCGCGGATCTTTCGGAGGATAGTGTCGGCGATCGGCGGGGATCCGCCCACGCCGTGCGTATCGTGGTCGATCTCGACGCGGGTATCGTCAGCAAGTTGGTCGTCGAGATCGTCGTCGGTTTCCGGTCGTTCGGCATCCTCGGTATCGTCTTCGCCATTCAGGCTGCGCGCGAGGTCGGCGATGACACCGCGCACGAAATGGCGGCCAGCATTTTGCGGCGTGTCGCTCTGCCAGGACCAGAAAATCTTCATTGGGCGGATGTACGATAGGCGCGGGATAAGCGGAAGACCGACGTCGCCAGCTGGTCACTATCTTGCGGTCGTGTAGCGTCTGTCGCAAACAGGTCCGCATCTGATTGGGAAAGCGTGACGGTACTTTTTTGGACCACTCACAGCGAGATAGACATGGCATGCGAATGCCCGTTAGCGTCGAGAGATGCCGATTGTTGATGGAACCGAGAAAAAATATTTTCTCCGGAAATGTCCTGTGAAATCAAGAGTGTAGCTTCTTGACGGCACCGCTATCGGTGTTGTATTTATCATGCGACGATTTGTTGAGCAAAATCAGATGGTTAGGTGGCATGGAAACAATCGAGTGGGAGTAGGTCGGCAAAGGCGAACGCCCGGGGCGCGTTCGCTCGATTTACTCGGCACGGCAACGTGCCGCACGATGCTCTACGGCATTCCGAATTGCGACACGGTCAAGAAGGCGCGGGCGCGATTGGCGGAGCGGGGCGTCGCTTATGCGTTTCACGACTACAAGAAATCGGGCGTTGACCCGACCGCGCTCGACCGTTGGGTCGCGCTGGTCGGCTGGGACGCGTTGCTGAACCGCGCGGGGACGACCTTTCGCAAGCTAAGCGATGCCGAGCGTGCCGATATCGATGCAGCCAAGGCGCGCGCATTGATGCTGGCGCATCCCTCGCTGATCAAGCGCCCCGTGATGGAGCATGGCGAGCATTTGCTGGTCGGATTGAAGCCCGCGGACTGGGACGCCGCCGGGCTGTAGCGACTATTGCGTTTGCGAAACGGAGCGCGCAGTTTTCAGGGCGGAGCAAGCCGGAGGAGGCCGCGATGGCTGGTGGGTTCGAACGCAGGCCGCCGCTAGGGTTCTGGGCGGTGGTGGTGCTGTTGACGGTGTGGAACGCGATCGGCTGCTGGTTCTGCTACATGCAGTTCAAGCTTGGTGCCGATGCGATGCCCGGTGCGACCGACTACGACCGCGCATTGCTGGCGGCGATGCCGGGCTGGTACAATTGGGTCTATGCGCTGGCGGTCGGGGCGGGTGCGATCGGCGGACTGGTGCTCCTCGCGCGGTCGCGCGTCGCCAAGCCGCTATTTGTGGTGTCGCTCGCTGCGCTGGTGCTGCAATTCGGCTATCTGTTCGCGACCACCGACATCATCGCGCACAAAGGTGCCGCGACCGTGGTGCCGTTTCCGATCTTGATCGCGCTGATCGCCGCCTTCGCGATCTGGTTCGCCAACCGGGCGATCCTGCGAGGCTGGGCGCGCTGAGCGTCAGCGGATCGGCGAATTCGGGTCGAGCCGCATATCGAGATATTTGTCCACCGAACCCATCAGGTCGCCCATTTCGTGTTCGAAAAAATGGTTCGCGCGCGGGATCGTGTCGTGATGGATGGTGATGTGGCGCTGGGTGCGGAGCTTGTCGACCAGCTTCTGCGTCGCCGCCGGGGTCGCGACCTCGTCGTTCTCGCCCTGAATGATGATCCCGCTCGCCGGGCACGGCGCCAGGAAGGTGAAGTCATAGAGGTTGGCGGGCGGCGCGACCGAAATGAAGCCGCGGATTTCGGGACGGCGCATCAGCAGCTGCATCCCGATCCACGCGCCGAAACTGACCCCGGCGATCCAGGTGGTCGATGCTTCGGGGTGGAAACTCTGCACCCAGTCGAGCGCCGACGCGCAATCGGACAGTTCGCCGATGCCGTTGTCGAAGACGCCCTGGCTCTTGCCGACGCCGCGAAAATTGAAGCGCAACGTCGCAAAACCGCGTCGCTGGAACGTCTTGTACAGTTCCATCGTGATGTGGTTGTTCATCGTGCCCCCGGCCTGCGGGTGCGGATGGAGGATCATCGCGACCGGCGCGCGCGGCTTGGGGCCGGGCGAAAAACGGCCTTCGAGGCGGCCTTCGGGGCCGGGGAAAATGACTTCGGGCATGAATGAGTCCGTGCTTAGGGCGCAGGTGAAGTGCGCGAGGTTGCGCGCTATATAGCTCCGATCACGGATTTTGGAACGGTCTTGCGCGAGCGCATCTACCTCGATCACGCGGCGACGACGCCGATCCGCCCCGAAGCCGCCGCCGCGGTCGCCGAAGGCATGGCGCGCTGGGCCAATCCGTCGTCGCCGCACGCGGAGGGGCGTGCCGCGCGCGCGGCGCTGGAGGATGCACGCGCGCGGATCGCAGCGGCGCTGAACTGGGACGGCGAGGTCATCCTGACGAGCGGCGCGAGCGAGGCGCTGGCGATCGCGCTGGGGCGGGCGAAAGGCGGCACGCGTTATGTATCGGCGGTCGAGCATGACGCGGTGTTTCGCGCGGTGCCGGATGCGGTGGTGCTGCCGGTCGGGGCGGATGGAGTCGTTGATTTAAACGACGTGAACGGCGCGACGCCGGTGGTAGCCGTCCAGTTCGTCAATTCCGAAACGGGTAAAATTCAGCCGGTCGATGCGATCACGGCCCACGTTCGCGCCGCCGGTGGCATTTCGATCTGCGACTGCGCTCAGTCGGCAGGTCGGCTGGCGCTGCCCGACGCGGACATGATCGCGGTGTCGGCGCACAAGCTGGGCGGACCACCCGGAGTCGGCGCTTTGCTGGTGCGTGATCTGGGGCAATTATCGGCAGGCGGCGGACAGGAACGCGGATACCGCGGCGGGACGGAAAATCTACCCGGCGCGCTCGGCTTCGCGGCTGCGCTGGAGGAGCCGGACCAGGCGCTGGTCGACATCGACGCGCTCGACTGGATCGGTGACCTTAGGCACGCAGCACGACAACAGGGCGCCGACATCATCGACCAAGGTGGTGAAAAGGCGGCGTACATCCAGTCGATCGCAATGCCTCATCTGTCGGCGGCGGCGCAGCTGATCGAGTTCGATCTAGCCGGGTTTGCCGTATCGTCCGGAAGCGCCTGCTCGTCGGGGTCGCTGAAACCGAGCCGGGCACTGGCCGCATTTGGCGTCTCCGCGGAGGTGGCCGCGCGCACAATCCGTGTCAGCCTGGGCTGGACGAGTACGACCGAGGAGGTGCGCGCATTCATGGCGACGTGGTTGAGCGTTGCCGAGCGAGCGCGGACCCGCGCCGCATGACCTACCTCGACTATCAGGCAACGACCCCGCTCGCGCCTGAAGCATTGGCGGCGATGTTGCCGTGGTTGGCGGAGCACCACGCAAATCCGCATTCCGTTCACCGGCTCGGTCGCGCCGCCAAGGCCGCGGTCGAGGTAGCGCGGATGGATATCGAGGGGCTGTTGGCACCGAACTCGCGCGGCGCGCTGGCGTTCACGAGTGGCGCAACCGAAGCGTTGAATTGGGTGATCAAGGGGATTGGCGGTCCGATCGTAACGATCGCAACCGAACACGCTGCCGTACTCGACACCGTCGCGTATCTGGCAGGACACGGCGCTGAAGTGACGATACTGCCGGTCGATGACGACGGTCGCGTAGACCTCGCTGTTGCGCGCCGCGCGATCGTGCCGGGCGTCCGGTTGGTCATCGCGATGTTGGTCAACAACGAAATCGGCGCAATTCAACCTGTGGTGGAACTGGGCAGCCTGGCGCACGCAGCTGGCGCGCTTCTGCTGTGCGACGCGGTCCAGGGATATGGCCGCGTGTCGATCCCCGATGAAGCCGACCTTGTCGCGGTTTCGGCGCACAAGATTTACGGCCCGAAGGGCATCGGTGCACTCTTTGTCCGCGACGGCATCGACCTGCCGCCGTTATTTCACGGCGGGGGGCAGGAGGCGCTTGGACGGTCGGGGACTCTGTCGCCGGCGTTGTGTGCTGGGTTTGGCGCGGCGGCGCGGGCGATGCGCGAGCGCGAATATAACGACGATCTACACGTGTTGGCCCTGCGAGACGTGGCGATCGACCGGATGGGCACCGACTGGATAATCAACGGTTCGATCGAGCATCGCTATCCGGGAAATCTGAACTTACGCTTCCCCGGGCTCGATGTCGCGCGGTTGATGTCCGACCTCGGCGACATCGCTTTCTCCGCGGGTTCGGCGTGCGCCAGCGGCTCGGGACGGCCCAGCCACGTTCTGCGCGCGATCGGGCTGAGCGATGCCGAGGCGCGGTCCTCGATCCGGCTCGGCTTCGGGCGCTACACGACCGAGGTCGAATTGCGCGGGGCGCTGGCGCGGATCGACGCGGCGGCGCGTGCGCAGCGGATTGCGGCGTGATCGTTCGCTTTATCGAAGGCGGAGAGACCCGCACGGTAGCGGCGCAGCCGGGCCAGCGGCTCCTCGACGTGGCACAGGCGGACGGACGTCCGCTGGAAGGAACCTGCGACGGGCAATTGGCGTGCGCGACCTGTCACGTCGTGGTCGCCGCCGAAGATTTCGTGCAGCTTCCCGCCGCAAGCGCGAACGAGGAGGATATGCTGGACATGGTCGCCGGTGCCAAGCGGACCAGCCGGCTGGCGTGTCAGATCGTGCTGGACGCGGGTTGGAGCACGCTGACGGTCACGATTCCGGATTAGGTTTTGCGGGTGGAACGACGCGTGCGGTCGGCGCATTGTCGCGCCGGATATGTTGAGGAGAGGGACAATGAAAATACTGGCGATGATCGCCGCGGTCCTGCTGGCGACGGGAACGTTCGCCGCCGCGCCGGCAAGCGCCGATACGCGGGTTCGCGTGGCCGAGCGGACGCAGGTGCGCTACGACAATGGTCGCCGCTACGATCGCGACCGGCAATATCGTGGCGACCGGCGGCGCAGCAGCTATCGCTGGCGCACCAAATGCCACACCCAGTGGCGCGACGGCCGCCGCGAACGGGTGTGCCGCCGGATCCGCTATCGCCGCTGAGCGCTTGATCGCGTCGCCCGGCTTCCCTAACTGACGCGCGGGAGTCGGGCGGACGTGGTCGTCGCCAACCTGGTCAGGTCCGGAAGGAAGCAGCCACAACGATTTCGCCGCGGGTCGTCCCGGCTCCCACCGCGCAGCGCGCACGCAGCCAGTATAGCTGGCGTCGAGACGCGCCAGCGCGGCCGGCGGCGCAACCAGCGCCGTTCGACGACGCGGCTTTGCCGCGGAGCACCGTCCCGAAGGCGCACGTTCCCACTCTTAATCTTGCTCCCGACACCGAAGCTGCCACACTGGCCCCGGGGGGCGCACGCCATGAGCGGTTTCGAATTCTATTTCTCGTTCTTCGGTTTGCTAATGGGGCTGACCGTGGCTGAGGTCGCGACCAAATTCGCCGACGCGATCGGTGCGCGTAGCAAGGTCGCGCTCGGTTTGCTGACGCCGCTGCTGGCGATCTTTATCCTGTTCGACGTCAGTGGTCTGTGGCTCTACGCCTGGGCGTCGCGCGACGCGCTCGAACCATCCTGGCCGATGGTTTATGGCGGACTGGTCGTGTCACTTGCCTATTTCCTGTCGGCGGCATTGGTCTTCCCGCGCCAGCCCGGCGAATGGCGGTCGCTCGACGAATATTACTGGATTCACAAACGGATCGTGCTTGGCGGCGTGCTTGTCGCGAACTTGATCGCGCTCGGCTATCAGTTTTACCGTGTGCCGGTCGCGTTGAACGACTTCTGGGCGTTCTTTTACCAAGCGGTCTATTACGTCCCGCTCACCGCGCTGATCTTTGCGCGCTCCCGCCGCGTCAATCTGGTGCTGCTGGGTTTCCTGGTGGCCTGGTTTATCATCAGTTTGGTCGATATCCTGCCGCACTCGGCGTGGGGCGATCAGTCAGGATTGAACGGCGACGTGCCACAAGCCGCTTCGACATCCGGGACCGGCGCCTCTAGATAGATTGCAATGTCCGAATCCTTCGATCTTGGCGAGCCGCGGCAGCCCCAGAATTCGCCGACGCCGCCACATGAATATCGTGTGCTGGCGCGCAAGTACCGGCCGCAGACCTTCAACGCGCTGATCGGTCAAGATGCGATGGTCCAGACGCTGGGCAACGCCATCAAGCGCGGGCGGCTGGCGCACGCGTTTCTGCTCACCGGGGTGCGCGGGGTCGGGAAGACCAGTACCGCGCGGCTGATCGCCAAGGCGCTAAATTGCGTCGGGCCGGACGGGGGGGGCGGACCGACGATCGACCCGTGCGGCGTGTGCGAACCATGCCGCGCGATCGCCGAGGGACGCCATATCGACGTGATCGAGATGGATGCCGCAAGCCACACCGGGGTCGACGATGTCCGCGAGATCATCGACGCGTCGCGCTACGCCGCGGTCAGTGCGCGCTTCAAGATCTACATCGTCGACGAAGTCCATATGCTGTCGAAGAACGCCTTCAACGCGCTGTTGAAGACGCTCGAGGAGCCGCCCGGCCACGTCAAATTCCTGTTCGCGACGACCGAGGTCAACAAGGTGCCGGTGACGGTGCTGTCGC
>JAZKGJ010000006.1:0-4917 GCA_040385975.1 Pseudomonadota bacterium
GCCCTCCGCCTGCCCGACACCGACGATGCGATGCGGTTGCAGCAGTGGCGCGACTGGCTGGGGGGGCAGGGGTTTGCAGACCTGAGCCAGCACCGGCTCGCGGATGGGCTCGCGTCGCACTGGTCGCGGCTGCCCGATTTGATTCCGGGCGGGCTGATCGCATCGCTGACCCCGCTGGTCGGACGGCACACTGCCGAATTGGGCGCGGTCATCCTCTGGCCCGGCCTGCTGTTCGCCGTTGCGCTGATCCTGATCGGGCGGATCGCGCGGGTGCAGCGGGCGAGCGCGCCGACCGCGATCGTGATCGGGGCGCTCGCCTTTCCGGCGACGGGGCTCTTCCTGCCCGGGCGGATCGACCATCACGGGCTGCAGCTCGTGCTGCTGCTGGCGATGGTCGCGGCGCTGCTCCACCGGCGCGGGACCGCGAGCGGGGTCGGGGTGGGGCTGAGCGCGGTCGCGAGTCTCGTCATCGGCCTGGAAACCGCGCCGTTTGTGGCACTCGCCTGCGCGCTGGTGATGTTCGGCTGGGTCGCCGAACGCGAAGGGTCGCAGCGGCATCTCGGCGCGCTGGCGCTGACGCTGGCGGTCGCGCTCGCCGTGGCAGCCGCGGTGTTCGCGCCCGATGCCTGGGCCTGGTCCGCCTGCGACGGCTTCACCCGCACCGCGTGGCGCGCCGAGCTGATCGGGGCGGGCGCATTGGTCGCGCTCGCGCTGCTCGGCCAGACCGTCGTCGGGCGCGGCCCGCGGCTGCTGCTGGCCGGAGCAATCGGCGGACTGGCGGCGGTCGCGATCGCGCTGGTCGCCGCGACGTGCCTGAACCCCTACGGCAATGTCGATCCGGCGCTCGCGGCGCGCTGGCTGGCCAATGTCGGCGAGGCGCAGCCGCTGTTCGCCGCGCCGCGCGCCACCGCGATCGGCCAATGCGGACTGATGCTCGCCGGGATCGCTGCTGGGGGCTGGGCGTGCAGGCGGACCCGCGATCCGGGCTGGGCGATCCTGCTGCTGTTCCAGCTTACTGCCGCCGCGATCACCGTGGCGCAGCTGCGCGGCGCGTGGGCGGGCGCTATCCTCGCCGCGCCCGCGCTCGCCATGCTGGTCGCAGCAGCGCGCACGCGCGGACCGCTCGCGCTGGCGGCGGCGTGGCTGGCGTCGGCCGGGATTACCTACCCATTGTTCGCGCAGGCCGCCCTCCCCGCGCCGCGCGAAAGCGGCCCGCCGGCCTGCACCGGCCCCGCCGCCTTCGCCGCGCTCGCCGCGCTGCCGCCCGGCCGCGTCGCAGCGCCGATCGACTTCGGTGCCTGGGGCATCGCCGCGACCCGCCACCGTTTTCTGGCCGCGCCCTATCACCGCAACAACGCCGGCAATGCCGCCGCATTCGCGATCCTCGACGGGCCAGCGCCCCGCGCGCTGGCGGCCGCGCGGCAGGCCCGCGTCGATTATCTCGCGGTGTGCGATGCGCAGCCGGGCTGGTGGCGCAATGCGCTCGCGCCGATCGGGCGTGGCGGCGGACTCACGGTTTACGCATTCCCGCGCTTGCCGCAGTCCGCCGCGCGGCCCTAGGACGGCGCGTATGCAGGGCTACGACACCACGCCGATCGATGCCGCGCATCCACTGCAGTGGTGGCAGACGCGCGGGTTCGTGGTGGCGATGGCGTTGCTTTCGGTTATCCCGCTGCTGTGGCCCGACATTCCGCCGCTGGTCGACCTGCCCGGGCATATGGCGCGTTACCGGGTGCAGCTCGATGGCGACGCATATCCCTGGCTCGGCGAATGGTACCGCTTCCAATGGTCGCTGATCGGCAACCTCGGGGTCGACCTGCTCATCGTCCCGCTCGCCCAGCTCTTCGGGCTCGAACTGGCGGTGAAATTGGTGGTGATCGTCATCCCGCCGCTGACCGTCACCGGCTTCCTGTGGATCGCGCGCGAAGTCCACGGGCGCATTCCGGCGACCGCGCTGTTCGCGCTGCCGCTCGCTTATTCCTATCCGTTTCATTTCGGGTTCGTGAACTTCGCGCTGTCGATCGCGCTCGCGCTCAACCTGTTCGCGCTCTGGCTGCGGCTCGCGCGGCTCGGGCGGGTGAAGCTGCGCGCGGTCCTGTTCGTGCCGCTCTCCTGCCTGTTGTGGCTCTGCCATACCTTCGGTTGGGGCGTATTGGGGCTGCTCGCCTTTTCGGCCGAAATGATCCGCCAGCACGATCTGGTGACCGTCCGCAAGCCGGACGCGACGCTGGTCGAGCGGCTCCGCCGTGGGCATTGGGTGGAGGCATGGGGCCGCGCGGTCGTCGGCTGCTTGCCGCTCGCGGTGCCGATGCTGCTGATGGTGCTGTGGCGGACCGGCGACCACGTGACGGGCAAGACCGCCGATTGGTTCAACTGGCGGACCAAGGCGCGCTGGGCGGTGATGACGCTGCGCGATCGCTGGATCGCGTTCGACCTCGCATCGACCGCGATCCTGTTTCTGATCCTGTTGTCGGCGTTCCGCGACCGCACCATCGAATATTCGCGCAACCTGGGGCTGTCGGCGCTGGCGCTGTTCGCGATGTTCCTGCTGCTGCCACGGATCGTGTTCGGCAGCGCCTATGCCGACATGCGGCTGTTCCCGTTCGCGGTCGCGGTCGCGATCGTTGCGCTGCGCCCGCGGCCGGGGGTGCCGCTTCGCCACGCCGCCGCGGTCGCGTTCCTGGGGCTCGCCTTCATGCTGGTAAGGATCGGCGGAACGACCGCGAGCTTCTGGCTCTACGACCGGCAATATACCCGCGTGCTGGCGACGCTCGACCGCGTGCCGGTCGGTGCGCGGCTGCTGACCTTCGTCGGGCAATTGTGCCGCGACGACTGGACCTACAGCCGGCTCGAACACATTTCGGGCATGGCGACGGTGCGGCGGATGGCATTTTCCAACGACCAATGGTCGATGCCCGGCGCACAGTTGCTGACGGTGCGCTATCCCGCGGGCAGCTTCGCGCACGACCCGTCGGAAATCGTGACGCAGCGCAAATGCCCGTACGAACGCTGGTGGAAATCGGTCGACGACGCGCTCCTCCGGTTTCCGCGCGACCGCTTCGATTACGTGTGGATGATCACGCCGCCGCCGACCGATCCCGCGCTGCTGCGCGGGCTGACGCCGCTCCGGCGGGACGCGTGGAGCACGCTCTACCGGGTCGACGACCGCACTCAGCCGCGCTTGAACGGGGTGAAACTGCCCAGCGACAGTTGATCGCGCTCGACCCCGGCGCGTTCGCGGACCAGATAATCGGCGATCGCGCGGCGAAAGCCTGGATCGGGAATGTAATGCGCCGACCAGGTGGGCACCGGGACATAGCCGCGCGCCAGTTTGTGCTCGCCCTGCGCCCCCGCTTCGACCGTCGCCAATCGCCGCGCGATCGCGGCGTCGATCGCCTGATAATAGCACAATTCGAAATGCAGGAACGGGACCTCCTCGGTACAGCCCCAATAGCGCCCATACAGCGTGTCGGCGCCGATCACGTTGAGCGCCCCGGCGATCGGCCGCCGATTTCCGATGGGGCCGCGTTCGGCCAGGATCAACAGCAACCGCTCGCCCAGCCCCGCGCCCAGACGGGTGAAGGCGTCGCGGGTCAGATACGGCTGGCCCCATTTGCGCGCGCCGGTGTCCTGATAGAATATCCAGAACGCGTCCCACTCCGCTTCGCCGATCTCGGCCCCGGTCAGCTGGCGGATCGTCAACCCCTGTACCGCCGCGGTGCGTTCCCGGCGGATCGCCTTGCGCTTGCGGCTCGACAGCGCCGACAGGAAATCCTCGAAGCTGGCATACCCATCGTTGCGCCAATGAAATTGCGTGCCCTCGCGGACGAGCCAGCCCGCGGCCTCGAACAGCGGGACCTGATCGGGCGCGACGAACGTGGCGTGGGCCGACGACAGCCCGTGCCGATCGGTCACCGCTTCCAGCGCGCCGATCAGCGCCGGGGCTTGGCGAGGGTCGCGTAGCAATAATCGCGGCCCCGGCACTGGTGAGAAGGGCGCCGCGACCTGCAGCTTGGGATAATAGCTGCCGCCCGCGCGCTCGTATGCGTCGGCCCAGCCGTGATCGAACACGTATTCGCCCTGGCTGTGGTGCTTGGCATAGGCCGGCGCGACCGCCGCGGGGCGTCCGTCCGCCCCGTCGATGACGACCGGCAGCGGCTGCCAGCCCGTACCGCGCCCGACGCTGCCCGATTGCTCCAGCGCGCTCAGGAACGCGTGACCCACGAACGGATTGGCGTCGCCCGCGCACGCGTCCCAATCGGCGGCCGGAACTGATGCGACGCCGTCGGCAATCCGGGCGGTAACGCTCATCGCCGGTCAATTAGGGTGTCAGGAGGTCAGTTGCACCACCGCGTCGATCTCGACCGCCGCGCCCAGTGGCAGCGTCGGCACCCCGACTGCCGAGCGCGCGTGCCTGCCCGCCTCCCCGAACAGCGCGACCATCAGCTCGGACGCGCCGTTGGCGACCTTGGGCTGGTCGGTGAAATCGGCGGACGAATTGACGAACACTCCGAGCTTCACGATCCGCTGCACCCGCGCCAAGTCGCCGAGATATTTCTTAAGTTGCGCGACCACCATCAGCCCGCAGGCGCGCGCCGCGGTCTGCCCGTCCTCGAGCGACACCCCGTCACCGAGCCGCCCGGTGATCAGCTTGCCGTCGACGAACGGCAATTGCCCCGACAGATGGAGCAAGCCGCCCGCCTCGACCACCGGGACATAGGCCGCGACCGGCGCGGCGGCTTCGGGCAGCGTCAGCCCCAGTTCTTCGAGTTTGCGATCGATCCGGTCGGTCATGCGGCAAGCTCCTGTTCGGCGGGGCGGTTGGCGGTGAAGCGCGTCAGGATCCAGTCCGCCGCCGCGCGCCAGTCGTCGATCCGGGCGTGCGCGGCGGGGGCGGGAGCGACGTTGGCGGCGAGC
>JAZKGJ010000006.1:4927-43221 GCA_040385975.1 Pseudomonadota bacterium
ATGCAGCCGGTGGACCTGGGGTGCGTGGCGCGACACCGATTCGTGATGCACCGCGAGGTCGTCGACGAATACGGTCACGGGGTCGCCATATTCGGCGACCAGCCGCGCGACCGGATCGCCCTTGCCGCCTTGGTTGCATTCGACCCGGTGGTGAATCCCGAACGCCGCCAGCTGGTCGATCCGCGGCTGGCGGCATTCATCGGCCAGGTTGGTCAGCACGACGATGTCGGCGACCGCGCCGATCCGCTGCAGCGCCGCGACCGCGTGCGGCACCAAGGTCTGGCGGTGCATCTCGCCCGGGAAGAAACCGTGGAGCAGCTCCCACATCTCTTCGCGATTGAACGCCAGGCCGTTTGCGCGGCGCTTCATGCTGTTCATGAAGTCGCCGCCCTTCATCGTGAATTCGATGTCGTGCGCCTCGTCCAGCCATACGCCGAAATGCTTGACCATATGGAGCAGCACTTCGTCGCAATCGGTGATCAAGAGCGGCTTCATGCGCTCGCCTGCCGCGCCAGGATGCGGTGCGCTGCGACCAGTTCGCCGGGCGGCACGCCCAGCGTTGTCGCGCAGTCGATCAGGTCGGGTTCGTGCGCCTCAAGAAAGCCGAGCACCGCCGCCAGCACCGCCGGATCGCTTGCGCGCTCGCGCAGGTCCTGCGGAGTCAGCCCGGTCGTTTCGAGCAGCCGGAACCCGCGCATCGGTTCGGCGAGTGTGCAAACCAGCGCGCGCAGCGCCAGCTCCTGCGGATCGTCGTTTGAATTGGCGGCCTGCATTGCCTAGCTTGGTCCTTGCAAAAAGCGGGGTATTCAGTGGCGAAGCGCGTGCTCGTTGTCGAGGACAACGAACTCAATCTCAAACTGTTCTGCGACCTGCTGCGCGCGCATGAGCACAGCGTCGAACCGGTCCGCGACGGTCGCGAGGCGCTGGCCCGCGCACGCGAATTTGCGCCCGAACTGATCGTCATGGACATCCAGATGCCGCACGTCACCGGCTACGAACTGATCCAGCAATTGAAAGCCGACGCCGAGCTGAAGGCGATTCCGATCATGGCGGTGACCGCTTATGCCGGGCGCGAGGACGAGGACCGGATCCGCGCGGCGGGGGCGGATGCGTATGTGTCGAAGCCGATCAGCCTGATGCGGTTTATCGATGAGGTGAACGGGCTGCTTTGATCCTCCCCGTTCACGGAAAGGGCGACCGCGAGCTAAGCTCGCGGTGTGGGGCGGTAGTGCCACCCCGCTCGAAATCGTGACGGCACCGCGGCCAAGCCGCGTCGTCAGCCGGCGCTGCGCGACGCTGGCCGCGATGCATCTGCGCTGGCGCGCATCGGCGATCAGCATCCCGCTAATCGCCTGAATGCATCACTTGATCTTCGTTTCCTTGAACTCGACGTGCTTGCGGACGACCGGATCGTACTTCTTGAACACGAACTTCTCGGTCTGCGTGCGCGGGTTCTTCTTGGTGACGTAATAGAAGCCCGTGTCGGCGGTGCTGACCAGCTTGATCTTGACGGTGGTTGGCTTGGCCATGGGACCGGTATCCTGAAAATGCGAAAAGGCGGGGCAAATGCCGCCGCCACGTGGCGCGGGCCTATGCTCCAGCGGGGTGCATCCGTCAAGATCGGGCCAGCTCCGCCAGCCTTAAGCCTTCCTTTACCATGCCGGGTGCAGCCTGCCGCCATGACCTGACACGCGGGGAAACGGGGCGATGGACGAACGGCTGAACGGCATCCGCGCCGACCTGGCGCTCAGGATCGCGGCGCTCGAGCGCACCGAGCGGCCCGCCGCGCTGGCGAGCGACCTCGACGACGTCCGCCGAATCGCCCATGCCGCGGGGATGTTTCCCGCGGTCACCGTCGCGCATGCATTGGAAGCTGCGCTCGCGCGCGGCGAACGCGGCGCGCTCATCCACGGCTGGCTCGACATCCTGCGCGATGCGGTGCGCAGCGAACGCACCGATGCGGGCGCGTGCGACACCTATTCGGCGGCCTGTTCGGTGCGGCTGGCGCACTGACGCGTAGACCCTAGATGGATGCGCTGATGCCCGCCTTCGTCGCGGGACTGTTGCTGGGCATCGGCGATCGGACGAGCTGGCTCGCGGCAATCCTGGCCGACCGCAACCAACGACCCTTTCGCGTCATAATCGCCGCCGCACTGGCGTTCGGCGCGGGCAACGCCGCGGCGGCGCAGGCCGGGCTCTGGATGCCGCGGCTGACCCCCAATGCCGGCAATCTGATGCTCGCACTCGCGCTCGGTTTCGCCGGGATCGGCGCGATTTTCGGCGCAAAACGACCGACCAGTTTCGCCGGTTGGCCCGCGTTGCCCGCGCTTTTCATCCTCGGCTTCGGCGAGGGGATGCAGTTCGTCACCTTCGCGCTGGCGGCCCGGGCCGAGCTGCCGGCCTTTGCTGCGGTCGGCGCGACGCTGGGCACCTTGCTGGCGGTCGCCCCGGCGGCGGTGCTGGGGGAAGCCGCCTGGTTGCGGCTACCGCTCAAACCGCTCCGGATCGCGGTCGGCGTGGTGCTGATGCTGACGGCGGCGGTGTTTGCCGCGGGCGCGCTGCGGCTCGGCTAGGGCCCGAGCGTCAGCAGCCAGACGTCGGGCGCCGCGCCGAACCGAGCCGGCAGGCTGCCGCCGAGCCCGCCCGTGACGATCAAAGCTCGCCCGGCTTCACGGATCACCCCGCACCGGTAGCGTCGCGCATAATAACGGTCATCGGCCAGCGACCCGGCGAGCGGCATGACGACCTGCCCGCAATGGGTATGCCCGGCGAGCAGTAACGGAAAGTCCGCGGGAAGCTGCGGCGCGATGTCGGGCGAATGCGTGAGGACCAGTCGGGCACCCGGCAGTCGGCGCGCGGCGGCGGTCGTGCGCAAGACGTCGGCATGGCCGGAAAACATATCGTCCACCGCCGCGATCGCGAGCGGCCCGCGTACCTGTGCGGTGTTCGCGATCAGCACGATCCCGGCGTTGCCCAGAGCGGCGCGAACCGCCGCCATGCCCGTCCAGTGATCGTGATTGCCCGGTACCGCCACGACGCCAAGCCGCGCGCGCAGCGCCTTAAGCGGCGCGAGGCGGGCCATGGCGCTGGCGGCATCGACCGGCTCATGTCCCGGAAAGAAATCGCCCGCGATCAGGATCAGGTCCGGGCGCAAGCCGTTCACCTGTCCGACGATGCGCGTGAGCCGCCTCGGCCCCATCGCCAGATTGCCCGCATGCACGTCGCTCAACAGCGCGACCCTCACCGCCGGCGCCCCTACCGGCCAGCGCGGCAGGTGGACGGTCGCGGTACGCACGACCGGTTCCGCGGTCGCGCCGCGATAGCCCCAGGCGAGCAGGAGCATCGTCGCGAGAGCCGTTCCCGCCAGCCAGCGCAGCGTCCGGCGCGTCGTCATCCGCACGCGTCGGCGACTGCGACGTGGATGCGCAGCACGCGGCGAGCGATCATGCGGCTTCCCCCCGCCACGCAAGCTAGCCGAACTTGTCAGGGCTGCATACGTTGACCGTTTATGCACGCCTTCGCCGCGCTTCTCGATTCGCTGATCTACACCCGCAGCCGCAATGCGAAGCTGCGGCTGATCGGCGACTATCTGCGCGTCACGCCCGATCCCGACCGCGGCTGGGCGCTGGCGGCGCTGACCGACGAACTCGAATTGCCCGCGGTCAAATCCGCCGCGATCCGCGCGCTGATCGAGGACCGCGTCGATCCGGTGCTATTCCGGATGAGTCGCGACTATGTCGGCGACACCGCCGAGACGGTGGCGCTGTTGTGGCCCGAACCCCCCACGCCGGCCGACGCTGCGCCGCTTAGCATCACCGACGCGGTAGAGCGGCTTGCCAGTCTTTCGCGCTCGGCCGCGCCCGCCGCGCTGGCGGCGATGCTCGACCGGTCGGATGCCGAGGAACGCTACGCGCTTCTGAAGATGGCGACCGGCGCGATGCGGATCGGGGTGTCCGCGCGGCTGGCGAAGACCGCGCTGGCGCAGGCGTTCGGGCTGGAGGTCGATGCGGTCGAGGAAGTCTGGCACGGGATCGACCCGCCCTATGCGGCGATCTTCGCCTGGGCGGAGGGGAGCGGCGAGCAACCCACTGCCGCCGACGTACCGACCTTTCGCCCCTTCATGCTGGCGCACCCGCTTGAGGATTTGCGGGTCGATCTGAACGAATATGCCGCCGAGTGGAAATGGGACGGCATCCGTATCCAGCTGGTGCATGTCATCGGCAAGGATGGGGCCGGCGAGACCCGGCTCTACAGCCGCGGCGGCGACGACATCACCCGCGCCTTTCCCGAAGTCGCCGCCGATTTCCGCATCTTGGGGGTCGCCGACGGCGAACTGATGGTGAAGGGCGATGTCCAGGGCGGCGACGAACACGGCGGCGGCGCGGCCAGCTTCAACGCGCTGCAACAGCGGCTGGGACGCAAGGTCGTATCGGCGAAGATGCTCGCCGATTCGCCGGCGTTCGTGCGCCTCTACGATATCCTGTTCGATGGCAGCGAGGACCTGCGCCAGCTCGGCTGGACCGAGCGCCGCCCCCGGCTTGAAGCCTTCGCTGCGCGGCTCGATCCCGGTCGGTTCGACGTCAGCGCGGTCATCGACGCCAGGGATTTCGACGCACTCGAGAAAATCCGCGCCGGCAGCCGCGACGCCGCGATCGAGGGTGTGATGTTGAAACGCCGCGATTCGCCGTACGTCGCGGGTCGCCGCACGGGCCTGTGGTACAAATGGAAACGCGATCCGCTCGTCGCCGATTGTGTGATGATGTATGCGCAGCGCGGCAGCGGCCGGCGCTCGAGCTTCTACAGCGATTACACCTTCGGCTGCTTCACCGAGGACGGCGAGCTCCTCCCGGTCGGCAAGGCCTATTCGGGTATCACCGACGAGGAATTGAAACAGCTCGACAAGTTCGTGCGCAACCACACGCTCGCCCGCTTCGGCCCGGTCCGCGAGGTCGAGAAGTCGCTGGTGCTCGAGATCGCGTTCGATTCGATCCACCAATCGAAGCGCCACAAATCGGGGGTCGCGATGCGCTTCCCCCGCATCAACCGCATCCGCACCGACAAGCCGGCGGCCGAAGCCGACCGGATCGACACGCTCAGGCGGATGATCAGCTGACCGGCACGCCTCCTTTTCCCGTTCGTGTCGAGCGACGTCGAGACACCGGAGCCATCCGCAGGTCCCGCGACTTCACTCGGGACAAACGGTGTCTAGCGGGCCGCGACCCGTGCATCGGCGCGGGTCCAGACCTGCGTCTTGCACAGGATCCGTCCGATCAGGCACCCCGAAACTTTCAGCGTATCGCCGCGGCTGGTCTGCAACGTCGATGACACCGTGCGGTGCTTGTCAGGAATGTAGAGCGTCCCGGCCCACGCGGTCGCGCCGTCGCGGCGGTATTCGCGGAACACTTCGGTGCCGATCAGCGCGGGGACGCCGGCCTTCTGCGCCTTCGCGATCGCCTTGGGCGACGCGGCGACGACGGCGCCGCACAATTGTTCGCCACACCGGCGGGTGCGGACCTGCAGCGACCCCTTGGGATTGGTCCAGGTGCCGACCGCGGGGTCGGTGGGAGCGCCACCGGCCGCGGCCAGCAGCAGAAGCGATGCAAACACGTCAGCTACCTTCAAGCGATTGTCACGACACCGATACCCCTGGAATCGGACACTTTGATGGCGGCTGAATGGCCGCTAGGGCGCGGCGATGCGCGTGACCGACGACGACATCGCCCTGGCGCACCGGCTGGCCGACGCCGCCGGGGCCGCGATCCGGCCCTATTTCCGTGGGAGTTTCGGTCTGGAGATCAAACCCGACACCTCGCCGGTGACGCTGGCCGACCGCGCGGCCGAGGAGGCGATGCGCCGACTGATCGTCGCTGAACGCCCGCGCGACGCGGTTCAGGGCGAAGAATTCGCGCCCCGCGCCGGTGACAGCGGTCGGATGTGGGTGCTCGACCCGATCGACGGGACGCACAGCTTCGTGTCGGGTCGCGCGATCTTCGGGACGCTGATCGCGCTGGTGGTCGACGGCTGGCCGGTGCTCGGGGTGATCGACCAGCCGGTGCAGCGCGAACGCTGGGTCGGAGTGGTCGGCCGCCCGACGACCTTCAACGGAGTCGCGGTCAAAACCCGGTCCTGCCCCGACCTGACACGCGCGGCGCTGGCGACCTCGAGCCCGCATTATTTTTCGGAAGACGACGCCGCGCGCTATCTGGCGCTGGTCGCGGCCACCAAGGATGCGGGTAAGACCGGCCCGCTCTACGGCGGCGACTGCTACAATTACGGCCTGCTCGCGAGCGGTCATCTCGACCTGGTGGTCGAGGCGGGATTGCAGCTTCACGACTTCGCCGCCTTGGTCCCGGTGGTCGAGGGCGCCGGCGGGCGGATGTGCGACTGGGCCGGCGACCCGCTCCACGCGGGTTCGACCGGGCACGTCGTGGCGGCGGGGGATCCGGCGCGAATCGAGGTAATCATCGACCTGCTGGGAGCGCACGCACATTGAGTCCACGCGCGGGCTATACCGCGATCGCCGCGGGACTGTTCGTGGTCGAGGTTGCGATCGCCCTGTGGGTGCGCGACCGCTTCCTCCGCCCCGTCGGCGGCGATGTGCTGGCAGTAGTGCTGCTCTATTGCGGGTTGCGCGCGGTCACGCGGTTGCGCGTGCTGCCCGCCGCGCTCGTCGCAACCGCAATCGGCTTCGCGGTCGAGGCGGGTCAGGCGCTCCACCTCGTCGACCGGCTCGGCCTCGGCGACAGCGCGGTGGCGCGGACCGTGCTTGGGTCATCCTTCGCGCTCGCCGACCTGTTTGCCTATGCCGCGGGCGGCGCGCTCGTGATCCTTGTCGAACGCGTCCGCCGCTGACGATCTAGAACAGCCCCAGAAACTTCTTCTTTTTCTTGGGTTCATCGACCGTCGCGGTGCCGTCACCGACGTCCTTGCGCGGCTTGCCCTTGTCGGTCTGCTGCTGGCTCGCGGTCGCGCCCTTCAAAACCGGGCCGCAATCCGCCGCCTTGGCGTCGCCGAAGTCGACGAACGCCAGGATTCCCGCAACCGGCGTCGCGAACAACGCCAGCCCCAGCCCGGCACCGGCCCGGGTCAGCAATTGCGGGGAAATCACCGCGATGCCCGGTGCCGCGAAATAGCCGTTCACGCCGATCGGCGACTGTCCCGAGAACAGGCTGAACTTCTTGCCGTCGGCCTTGATTCCCAAATCGAGCGCTTCGTTGCGGAAACTGAAGCCGCCCTTGGCGACGATCACGTTCTTCTGCGTGTCGAGCAGGATCGGGTCGGCGGCGGCGACTCCGTTGCGGACCGTGAACGCGATCAGCCCGCAATTGATCTGGACCGGATCCTTCAGCCGTTTCTGAAGCAGCCGTTGGACGAAGACGCCGCCGTCGAGTTCGGCCAATTGGACGTTGCGTGCCCAAAACGAGCCCTTGGGCATGATGACCGCAATCCGCCCATTCGACGTGCTGAGCGAGTCGCGCACCGAATTGCCGGTTCCGGTCATCTTCACCCGCGCCTTGATCGTCCCCGAGGTGCCCGATTCCTCCAGCCCCCAACCCTTCAGCAGCACCCCCATCGGGGTCGGCGACAGCCGGATGTCGTAATCGGTGAAGACCGCGGGCCTGCGGGCGTTGATGATGATGTCCGAATCGACATGCCCGCGCGCCATGTCGAAGGTTAGCGGCGACAGTTTCAAGAGCCGGTCGTCGAGCGAGAGCGTCAGCGCCGCGTTCGAGATCGGGATGTTGCGCCCCTTGATGTCGCGCACGGTATATTTGATCGCCGCGTCGAACCGCGACAGCGCATCGACCCGGAGCGGCGCGTCGGGCAACAGGTGCGGCGTCCCCCCGGTCTGTGGCACCGCGGCCTGTGCGCCCTGCGTCGCGACCTTGTCGGGATCGTAGCCCATGAACGGTGCGAGATCGGCCATCGCCAGACTGCGGGTGGCGAGCTCCGCGGTCAGTTTCATGCGCGGTTCGATCATCGCGACGGTCAGCCAACCGGCGATGTCGCTCGCGCCATATCGGCCGGTCATCCGCGTGAAGCGCCACTCGTTGCCCGCCTTGGTCAGCGCCGAGCGGACCCGATAGGCGCGCGTTTCGGGCACCGCGATCCCGGCGACCGCGAAGATGTCGGCGAGGTTGCGGCCGCGCACGTCGGCATTGAGCCGCGCGCCTTCGATCTCGGTCGCGCCCGCCATCGTTCCCCAGATCCGCGCGCGGGTCCGCACCGCCGCCAGGTTGAGTTCGAGCCGCGTCTCGCCGCCGCTGATCGTCGAATTGGGGGAGAGCAGCGCCCCCGACAGCGTGAAGGGGATGCGCCGCGCGGTGCCGCCGCCGGCGAAACGGATCGCATTGTCGATCTTGGCGCCGGTCGAGCGTACCGTGTCGATCTTGATATCGGCGGCGATCTGCAACCGCGGGTCGCGGTAGCGGATTTCGGTCCCGGCGATCTCGCCGCGCGCGATCACCGGCAGTTCGAGCGGGGTCGGATCGTCGCTGAAGGTCCAGGTGTTGCGCTTGCCGTCGGGCGACCATTCGAGGTCGATTTTCGTCTGGTCGAGCACCAGGAAATCGAACTTCTTCTTGCCGAACAGCGACGCAAAGGTCCTGAGCCGCGCGTCGATCAGCCGCCCTTCGTAGAATTTGCGCGGTCCTGCCCAGCTCGGGTTCGAGATCGTCATGTTCTCGGCACGGAACTTCAGGTCGATCGGATCGAAATAGAGCTGGAAATCGCCGCCGACCTTGACCTCGCGGTTCGAAAAGCTGCCGACGATCCGCTCGAACGGGTGCTTCAGGAAGCGCCCCTTGGTGATGTAGAGCACCGCCCAGGCCAGCACGATCAGCCCGACGATCGTGGTCAGCACCGCGAGCAGGGTCGCGAGCCAGCCGTCGATGACGCGGCGCTGCCGGGGCGGAGCTGGCGATGGAACGGGAGCGGGGGCGGGTGAGTTCGGGTCGGCTTGGGCTACGCTGGTCATTGCGCTGCAATGGGCGAACCGCCCCCCCGGTTCCCTGAGCGGAGCCGCCGGCGCGGTTGCAAACCGGGACTCGCTTCGCTATGCGCCCGCGCTTCCGCCAGCGATGCGTGAACCGATTGCCCGGCCAGTGTGGGCTGCCGCGGCGATCTTGAGTGTCGCTGACAACGAAAGGACCAAAATGCCCAAGTTGAAGACCAAGAGCGGCGTGAAGAAGCGCTTCAAGCTCACCGCCAGCGGTTTGCTGAAGCACGGCGTCGCCGGCAAGCGCCACCGCCTGATCAGCCACAATTCCAAGTACATCCGCCAGAATCGCGGGACCAAGGTCCTGTCGAAGGCCGACACCGCCACGGTGAAGGCTTGGGCACCGTACGGTCTGGGTTGAGGAGCTAGGATATGGCACGCGTCAAACGGGGTGTAACCACCCACGCCAAGCACAAGCGGGTTCTGGAACTGGCGAAGGGCTATTACGGCCGCCGCAAGAACACCATCCGCATCGCCCGCCAGGCGGTCGAAAAGGCCGGGCAATATGCCTACCGCGACCGCAAGGTGAAGAAGCGGACCTTCCGCGGCCTGTGGATCCAGCGCATCAACGCCGGTGTCCGCGCCGAGGGGCTGACCTATTCGCAGTTCATGCACGGGCTGAAGCTGGCGGGAATCGACTTGGACCGGAAGGTCCTGGCCGACATCGCGATGCACGAAGGCGGCGCGTTCAGCGCGATCGTCGCACAGGCGAAAGCGGCGCTTCCGCAGGCCGCCTGAAGCTTCGGCTAGCTAACGACAGGGGCGCTGGTGGCGACACCGGCGCCTTTTTCATGTCGCTTGCATGGCCGCGGCCTGCGCATAACGTGAGGTGATGCCGCCTTCCGCCCCACCCGACCGGCAGCCCCATATCGTCGCACTCGACCATTTGCGCTGGATGGCGGCATTCATGGTCGTGCTGCAACATACCCGCGGGATCGTCATGCTGGACTACGCGCCGGGGCAGGGGCCGGTCGCGCGCGTGGTGTATCTGATCAGCGGATTCGGCAACGAGGCGGTGATCGTCTTTTTCGTGCTGAGTGGATTTCTCGTCGGCTCGGGCGCGCTCGATCTGGCAGCGGGGTCCAGCGCCTCGCAGCGCGATCGTTTCGCGCGCGCGCGCTTCGCCCGGATCTTCGGCGTATTGTGGCCGGCGTTGGCGCTGTCGCTGATCGTGGCGGGCCTGATCGCCGACGGCCCGATCGCGGGCGCCTGGTCGCCATATATGCCCAATATGCGCGGAACCGACTCGCCGGCGCGGTGGGCGGCGACTGCGCTGATGCTCAACGAAATCTGGCCGCGCTTCCTGACCCCGTTCAACCCGCCCTTATGGTCGCTGGCGTGCGAATGGACCTATTACAGCTGTGCGATCTGCGGCGTATATATCGCGACCCGCGATCGACGACCGGCGGCGATCGCGTTTTGCCTGTATGCCGCGGCGCTGGTGGTGGCGACAGCGATCGGCAATCCGGGCGCATTGTGGCTCGGGTCGTTCTGGCTGCTAGGTCTGCTGGCCGCGCGACTCCCGCCATACCGGCGGCCGTTGCTGTCGGGAGCAGCGTTCGCCGCGGCGCTCCTGATCAGCCGCTTCCATGTGCTCGGTCAAATGCAGGGCTACGCCCTGATCGCGGTCGCGACGATGGCGCTGATCGGCGACAAGGCGTGGCAATCGGTCACCATCGCCCCGCGCCTCGGGGCGATGCTCGCGGGCTTCAGCTTTTCGCTCTACGCCATTCACTGGCCGGTCGTGACCGGCGCGGCGGCGCTTGCGAACGCTTGGGGCCATCTGCCGACGCGCCAGCCGCCCGGTGCTGTCGCCTATCTGCTCACCGCGGCGTTGGTCGCACTGGCCTATGCTGCGAGCTGGGGATTTTCGCGCGCGACCGAACGGGGCGGTGGCTGGCTCAGCCGGGCGATCGAATCACTTGCGAGCAACAGGCCGAGCGCCGCCCACACGAACCGCGCCTCTTCGTATCCACCGCCGATTCCCTGATAGATCAGCACATTCAACACACCGAGCCCGAGCGCGGCGCGGATCAGCCCGTCGCCGCCCGCGCGGATGCCGGATCGGGTCACTTTCACCACTCCTGCGAGGATCGCCAGCAGCGCGATCAGAGCGAAGACGCCGCCTCCCGCTGCGATGTTCAGCGCCACGTTGTGCCCGTCGCGCAACCGGACAAGAAGGCCGCTCGGCTCGCGGAACTGCACATTGGCGACGTCGTTGCCGATTCCGACCCCGGTCCAGGGATGCGCCCGAATGGTCGTCCAGGCGTCGACCCAGGTCTGCCACCGCGAGGACGGATACAACGTGATTTCGGTATAGGGGACCGGCCACGACGTCCATGCGCCGGGCGACGGGAACGGCGTCACGACCTGCGCCGCGACGAACCCGGCCGTCCCGGCCGCCAGGCCGGCGACGAGCAGCCGCGGCGGCCAAGTCGCGGTTGGCCGAGTGAGCGTTATCCACCCCGCGACCGCCAGCATCGCACCGCCGATTCCGGCCGAAAACGTCGCGACCATGACAACGCCGAGCCCGCCGATCGCCACCAGTCCGGTCCGACGCTCGATCCACGCCCGGTCGATCGCCAGCATCAGGATCATCAGCGTGACGGTCAGATACGCGCCGAGCATATTGGGGTTCTCGTAGCCCAGCCGCCAGCGCATCAGCGAACCGAGTGACAGCGAACCCAGCCGGTGCTGCACCAGCCCGAGCCAAGCCGAATTTGGTGCGACGACCGCGCCGGCAAACGCGACCGCGGCGAGCGCCAACAGGATCGCCAACCCGACGAGCCAGGCGCGGCTCCCCGCGACGATCGCGCGTTCGGTCCGGAACAGCCCGGCGATGGCGACCGGGATGAGCACCAGATAGAACTCGCTTGCCAATTTGACGACCAGCCGCGGGCTCCACTCGGGCGCGAACACCACCGACGCCGTCAGCGCTGTCAAATAGAGCGCGAAGGCCCAGCAGATCGGGTGCCAAACGCGCCAGCGCGGATCGACGATCGCCGCGATCGCCCAGCCGCCGATCGCCAGCCCGAACAGCAGATCGGTCGGCAACACGGCGAGGCCGCTCACCCTGACCTGCGGTCGCATGAAGGCGAGCGAGGCCAACCCCGCCAGCGCTGTCCAGCGTGCGACCGCGGCGATCGCGGCGGCGCCATACGACCTGGCTTCGCGGGTGAAGCGTCCTGTGCGGGCTGACATCGCCGATTCGCTAATCGGCTGCGGCGATAATGTCACGGTGTGCCCGTTTGGCTCGCCCCGCCGCGGGGTTCAGCTGCGCAGGCGGTTGCCGTCGGAGCGCGGCTCTGCTTGGAAAGGCGCCTCATGGCCAGCGACCTCAAATCCATGCGGACCCAGTTACTGACCGCCATCGCTGCGGCGGCCGATCTCGCCGCGCTCGACGTCGTGCGGGTCGCGGCGCTCGGCAAACAGGGCCACGTTACGCAGTTGCTGAAGTCGCTCGGCGCGATGACTCCCGAACAGCGTCAGGCCGAGGGTCCGCGCATCCACGGCCTGCGCGAAGCGGTGACGGCGGCGATTGCGACCCGCAAGGCCACGCTGGAAACCGCCGCGCTCGACGCGCAACTCGCGGGCGAGACGCTCGACCTGACCCTCCCGGTCGACCTCCCCGCGCCCGGCACCGTCCACCCGGTCAGCCAGGTGATGGACGAACTGGCGGAAATCTTCGCCGACCTCGGCTTCGCGGTCGCGACGGGTCCGGAGATCGAGGACGACTGGCACAATTTCGGCGCGCTCAACATTCCCGACACGCATCCGGCGCGGGCGATGCAGGATACCTTTTACCTCGCGGGCGAGCATGACCCGCCCATGGTGCTGCGCACCCATACGTCGCCGGTGCAGATCCGCACTATGGTCGAGGTCGCGCGCCGCACTCAGAACGCGGGCGAGGGCATCCGCATCATCGCGCCGGGCCGGGTCTACCGCTCCGATTGGGACGCCACCCACACCCCGATGTTCCATCAGATCGAAGGGCTGGTGATCGACAAGGGGATTACGCTCGGTCACCTGAAATGGACGCTCGAGACCTTCCTGCGCGCCTTCTTTGAGCGCGACGACGTCGTGCTGCGGCTGCGCCCGAGCTATTTCCCGTTCACTGAACCCTCGGCCGAGGTCGATGTCGGTTTCAGCCTGGAAAAAGGGAAACGCGTCATCGGCGGGGCAGAAGGTTGGATGGAGGTGCTTGGGTCGGGCATGGTCCACCGCAAGGTCATCACCGCCTGCGGGCTCGACCCCGACGCGTGGCAGGGCTTCGCGTTCGGCTGCGGGATCGACCGGCTGGCGATGCTGAAATACGGCATCGACGATCTGCGCCCGGTGTTCGAGGCCGATGTCCGCTGGCTAAAGCATTACGGTTTCAGCGCGCTCGACGTGCCGACCTTGAGCGGAGGCGTGGGGGCATGACCAAATCTTGTCGTGCCGGCGGAGGCCGGGGCCGCTTTGCGATAGCGCGTGCCCTTACCGCCAATGGTCCCGGCCTCCGCCGGGACGACGGATCCTTGCTATGAAGCTGACCCTCGGCTGGCTCCACGACCATCTCGACACCGACGCGACGCTCGACACGATCGTCGCTACGCTGACCCGCATCGGCCTCGAGGTCGAAGGCGTCGAAAACCCCGCCGCGCGCTTCGCCGGGTTCAAGGTCGCGCGCGTTCTTGCCGCCGCCCCGCACCCGCAAGCCGACAAGCTGCAGGTCCTGTCGGTCGATGCGGGTGAGGGGTCGGTGCAGGTCGTCTGCGGTGCCCCCAACGCCCGCGCCGGGCTGGTCGGCGTGTTCGGCCTGCCCGGCGCGACCGTGCCCGCCAGCGGCATGGTGCTGAAGCTCGCCGAAATCCGCGGCGTACAGTCGAACGGCATGATGTGCTCGACGCGCGAACTGGAATTGGGCGACGACCACGACGGCATCATCGAACTGCCGGACGACGCCCCGGTCGGGACCGATTACGCGGCCTATGCCGATCTCGACGATCCGGTGATCGACGTGGCGATCACCCCCAACCGCCAGGATTGCATGGGCGTGCGCGGCATCGCCCGCGACCTCGCCGCCGCGGGACTCGGGACGCTCAAGCCGCTGAAGGTCGATCCGGTCCCCGGCGCAGGCTCCGGCCCGGCCATTGCGATCGAAGACCCCGAGGGCTGCCCCGCCTTCCACGGACAGTTGGTCGCGGGGGTGCGCAATGGCGCATCGCCCGACTGGCTCGCCCGCCGGTTGCGCGCGATCGGGCAGAAGCCGATTTCGACGCTAGTCGATATCACCAATTACATTTCCACCGATCTCGGGCGACCGCTCCACGTCTACGACCGTGCCAAGCTCTCGGGCGGCCTTGTTGCTCGCAAGGCTCGCGACGGCGAAAGTATCCTTGCGCTCAATGGCAAGACCTACGCTCTCACCCCCGCCATGACCGTCATCGCCGACGAGCGCCAGGCCCACGACATCGCCGGGATCATGGGCGGCGAGGAGTCGGGGTGTTTGGACACGACCACCGACGTGCTGATCGAATGCGCCTATTTCGACCCCGACCGGATCGCGCTTACGGGTCAGAAACTCGGTCTGACCAGCGACGCGCGCCAGCGTTTCGAACGCGGGGTCGATCCGGCGTTCCTCGACGACGGACTTGCGATCGCCACCCGCCTGGTCCTCGACCTGTGCGGCGGCACCGCGAGCGAAGTCACCCGCGCAGGGGCACCACCGACCGAACGGCGACGACTGCGCTATGACCCGGCACTCGCCGAGACGTTGGGCGGGCTCGCGATTCCCGGCGAGCGCCAGCGCGTCTATCTGGCGCGGCTCGGCTTCGACATCGCTGCCGACTGGACCGTCACCGTCCCGACCTGGCGCCGCGATATCGACGGCCCGGCCGACCTGGTCGAGGAAGTCATCCGCCTCGAAGGCATCGACCACGTCCCCTCGATTCCACTCCCGCGCCTCCCCGGCGTCGCGAAGCCCACCGCAACGCCCGAACAGAAGCTCGAACGCCGCGTCCGCCGCGCCGCCGCCGCGCGCGGGCTCGACGAGGCGGTGACGTGGAGCTTCATACCCGAGGATCAGGCCGCCCAGTTCGGCGGCGGCGCGTGGACGCTTGCGAATCCGGTCAGCGAGGAGCTGAAGGTGATGCGTCCTTCGCTCCTGCCGGGGCTGCTGGCCGCGGCCGAGCGCAATTTGCGCCACGGTGCGAGCGGGGTCCGGCTGTTCGAACTCGGCCGTCGCTACCTGAGCGACGCCGAACGCCCGACGCTCGGCGTGGTGCTGGCCGGCGAGGTCCGCGCGCGGGGTTGGCAGGCTGGCAAGGCCGCGCCGTTCGACGCCTTCGCCGCCAAGGCCGAAGCGCTCGCGCTGCTCGCCGCCGCGGGTGCGCCGGTCGACAATCTGCAGGTGCTCGGGGAAGCCGGCGACCATTGGCACCCCGGCCGGTCTGGCACGCTCCGGCTCGGGCCGAAGACAGTGCTCGCCGCGTTCGGCATCGTCCATCCGCGCGTGACCAAGGCGTTCGACCTGACCGGCCCGGTCGCGGCGGTCGAACTTTACCTCGACGCGTTGCCGACGAAAAAGGCGAGCGGCTTCATGCGCCCCGCCTTCACCCCGCCCGCGCTGCAGGCGGTGACGCGTGACTTCGCCTTCACCGTTCCCGCCGAGCTGACCGCCGCCGACCTGACCCGCGCGATCCGCGGCAGCGACAAGGCGGCGATCGTGGGCGCGCGCATCTTCGACGTGTTCGCGCGTGACGGTGACACGTCGATGGCGGTCGAGGTGACGCTGCAACCCGGCGAAAAGGCGTTCGTCGATGCGGAGCTGAAGGCGATTGCCGACAAGGTGGTCGCGGCGGCGGCGAAGCTGGGGGCGACACTCAGGACTTAACGTGTCGTCACCCTGAACTGGTTTCAGGGTCCATGTCTCCAACCGCGACACCGTCGCCGGTCGGCACGACGGATGCTGAAACACGTTCAGCATGACGGTTCTATTTTGGGGATATTGCAGATGAAGACCGTCCTAATCACCGGCGCGACCGCCGGGATCGGTGCCGCCAGCGCCCGCGCCTTCGCCGCCGCCGGCTGGCGCGTGATCGGCACCGGTCGCCGCGTCGACCGGCTCTCCGCGCTAGGGGCCGAACTCGGCGACGCGTTTACCGGCCTGACGTTCGACATCCGCGATGCCGCCGCGCGAACTGCGGCGCTCGCCGATCTCGGTCAAGTCGACCTGCTCATCAACAACGCCGGGTTGGCTGCCGGGCTCGACAAGGCGCAGGACGCCAAGCTCGACAACTGGCGGCGCATGATCGACACCAACGTGACCGCCCTGGTCGAAGTGACGCACGCGGTGCTGCCCGCGATCATCGCCGCGCGCGGCGCGATCATCAACCTGTCGTCGGTCGCGGCGAGCTACCCGTACCCGGCAGGCAACGTCTACGCCGGGACCAAGGCGTTCGTACGCCAATTCTCGCTCGACCTCAGGAACGACCTCGTCGGCACCGGGGTGCGCGTGACAAGTATCGAACCCGGCATGGTCGAGACCGAATTCACCCTGGTCCGGACCGGCAGCCAGGCGGCGTCCGACACGCTCTACGCCGACATGGACCCGATGACCGCGGAGGACATCGCCGCGACGCTGCTGTGGGTCGCGCAACTGCCGCCGCATCTCAACATCAACGCGCTGGAGCTGATGCCCGTGAACCAGTCGTGGGCCGGGTTCGCCGTGCACCGCAACGTCTGAGCCTGTCCTACCCACGCGGTTTCTGCCAAGGGCATGATGACCGGACAGGAACGCTGCGAAAAACCGCGCTGGCGTCTCAACATTCGCAACATTCGCCCTCGTGAGACGCCCACACGAAGGCCTTCGACGGAAGCCGCATGACCTCCCCCCGCCGCACCTTCGCGATCATCTCGCACCCCGACGCGGGCAAGACCACGCTGACCGAAAAGCTGTTGCTGGTCGGTGGCGCGATTCATCTCGCGGGCGAGGTCAAGGCGCGGGGTCAGAACCGGCGGGCGCGCTCGGACTGGATGAAGATCGAACAGCAGCGCGGCATCTCGGTCACCTCGTCGGTGATGACCTTCGAGCGGAACGGCATCACCTTCAACCTGCTCGACACGCCCGGCCACGAGGATTTTTCGGAAGACACCTATCGCACGCTGACCGCGGTCGATTCGGCGGTGATGGTGATCGACGCCGCCAAGGGCATCGAGCCGCAGACCCGCAAATTGTTCGAGGTCTGCCGGCTGCGCAGCGTCCCGATCATCACCTTCGTCAACAAGGTCGACCGCGAAGGCCGCCCGGTATTCGAACTGCTCGACGAAATCGCTGACCTGCTCGCGCTCGACGTGTGCCCGATGTCGTGGCCGGTCGGGATGGGCGGCGAATTCCAGGGCGTGTTGGAACTCGCCACCAACAAGATCAGCCGCCCCGAGGGCGACAGCCGCACCTTTCAGGGCAAGGTCGAGGATGCCCCGACGCTCCCCCCCGCCATCGCCGAAGAAATCGAACTTGCCCAGATCGGCTATCCCGCGTTCGATGCCGAAGCCTATCGCAACGGCGACCTGACGCCTGTGTATTTCGGCTCGGCACTGAAGGATTTCGGGGTCGCCGACCTGATCGCCGCGCTCGCCAACTATGCGCCGCCGCCGCGACCGCAACCCGCCGAACCCGCGCCGGTGTCGCCCGACAATCCCGAAGTGACCGGCTTCATCTTCAAGGTCCAGGCCAACATGGACCCCAACCACCGCGACCGGATCGCGTTCATGCGGCTGTGTTCGGGGACGTTCAAACGTGGGATGAAGCTGATCCCGTCGGGCAGCGCCAAGCCGCTCGCGGTCCACTCGCCGATCCTGTTCTTCGCGCAAAATCGTGAGCTCGCCGACGAAGCTTTTCCCGGCGACATCATCGGCATCCCCAACCACGGGACACTGCGGGTCGGCGATACGCTGAGCGAGCGCAACGACGTCCGCTTCACCGGCCTGCCCAATTTCGCCCCCGAAATCCTGCGCCGCGTCGTCCTCAAGGATTTCGCCAAGACCAAGCAGCTCCGCAAGGCGCTCGACGACATGGCCGAGGAGGGGGTCACCCAGGTCTTCTACCCCGAAATCGGCTCGAACTGGGTGATCGGTGTCGTCGGCCAGCTCCAGCTCGAGGTGCTGCTGAGCCGGCTCGACGCCGAGTACAAGGTCGCCGCCGGGCTCGAGCCCGCGCCGTTCGACACCGCGCGCTGGATTTCGGGCGAACCCGCCGAGCTTGCCAAGTTTGCCAGCGAGAATCGTTCGTCGATGGCCAAGGACCGCGACGATAATCCGGTGTGGCTGGCGAAGTCGGCATGGGACGTCGGCTACGTCGCCGACCGCTATCCGAACGTGAAATTCGCCGCGACCCGCGAGCGTTAGTTGACCCAGTCGTCCCTGAGCGAACGTGACCCGAGCCACATCAGCAGGCCTGCCAACAGATAGAGCCCGAGCCCGCTCAGCATCGCGTAGCGCAGCGATTCGTCGCCGTAGACCGCCTTCATCGCATCGGAGACCCAGCCAAGCGCGAAGCTTCCCAGTCCGAGCCCGATCAAATTGTTGATCAGCAGGAAACTGGCACTCGCGGTCGCGCGCATATGCGCCGGAACGAGATGCTGGACCGCCGCGATCACCGGCGCCAGCCAGACGTAGACCAAAGCCTGCGGAATGAGGAAGAATAGGAACGCCGCTTGCGTGCTCTCCGACAGGATCCCCGCCGCGAACAACGGCACCGCGACGACGAAGCTGACCGCGGGCAGCCGCGCATACATCGCCTTGTCGCCCGCGCCCAACCGGTCGCCGACGAACCCGCCGAGCAGGACCCCGGCGACTCCGCCCAGCAGCAAGACGCTGCCGTAGAATTGCGCGGTCTGGACCAGGTCGAGCCCGAAGCTGCGCTGCATCAGCGACGGTAGCCAGAACGCGAGGCCGTAGCCCAGCATCGAAGACGACGCCGCGCCGAAGCTCAGCAGCCAGAAACTGCGCTTGCCCGCGAGGATCCCGAACACCCGCCCGATCGGCACCTGATCGCGCACCACTGCGCGGACCGGTTCCTTCACGACCAGCCGGAACACCGGTGCCAGCGCCAGTCCGGCCAGTCCGACCGCGACGAATGCCCACCGCCAGTCGACCGCGCGCGCGATGTAGCCGCCGAACAGCACCCCCGCCGCCGAGCCCAGGGGAATGCCGAGGTTGTAGATCGACAGCGCCCGCGCCCGTTGCCCCGCCGGATAGGTATCGGCGATGACCGCATAGCTCGGTGCGACCCCGCCCGCTTCACCCACGCCGACACCCAATCGGTACGCGAACAGCGACCAGAACGCGGACGCCGCACCGCACAGCGCGGTGAAGCCGCTCCACACCGCCAGGCTCACGGTGATCACCCAGGTCCGGCTGGTCCGGTCCGCCAGCCACGACAGCGGAATCGCCAGCGTCGAATAGAGGAGCGCGAACGCGATTCCGCCGAGCGCGCCCAATTGCGTGTCGGTCAGCGCCAGGTCGGCCTTGATCGCGGGTGCCAGGATGCCGAGGATCTGCCGGTCGATGAAGTTGAAGGTATAGACCAGCAACAGCATCGCCAGCACGATCCCCGGCCGGGTCGGGGACTTCGCCGCGTCCTTCACAAGCTGATCCCCGTGCCCGATCAGAACCGCAGCGTGAAGGTTCCGAACACCTGCCGCGGGTTGCCGTAGAATGCGGTGACTACACCTTCGCGACCCAGCGACGGTGCGATTCCGGGCTTGTTGAAGTTCGGGTTCGCCCCGCCGCCCGTCACCGTCGGGGTCAGCGACAGCACCGGCACGCCGGTGACCGGATTGACCGTCAGGAACTGGTAGCCCGAGGTGATGTACTGCTTGTCGGTCAGGTTCTTGGCGTGCAGCCCGAACCCGAAACGTCGATCCTTGCTGTTCCACACCAGGCTGGCGTCCCAGAGCGAATAACCCGACTGATCGAGATACGGGCTTGGCGTTTCGAACTGGTAGGTCTTGCTGCGGTACGAAACCGTGGTGGTCGCGCTCACCTCGCCGATGTCGGTCGGCACGGTATAGTCGAGCGTTCCCGACGTGGTCCATTTCGGCGTGTTCTGGACCTTGCGGAACGGTGCCACGTCGACCGGCCGTGCCGCGCCGACCGCTGGATTGCCGTTGGCGTCGAAATTGGCGACGTTGGTGACGAACGACTTGTACTTGGCGTCGATGTAGCCAAGCGTCCCCGACAGCTTCAGCCGGTCGCCATCGGTCGCCATGCCGCGCGCGAGTGTGCCCGACAGTTCGGCCTCGATGCCCTTGAAGTCCGCCTTGCCGGCGTTGGTCGTCACGCCGACGAAGGTCGGCACCCCGCCGATGATCGCGCCCGCCGACCCCGGCACCTGCACGTCCTTATACTTGGCGTAGAAGCCCGCCAGCGCGATCTGAACGCGGCGGTCGAACAGCGAGGCCTTGTATCCCGCCTCGTAGCTGTCGACGGTCTCGGGATCGAACAGGAAATAATCGAAGATTTCCGACGCCTCGCGCACCCCGTTGCCGTTCAGATCGGGCGCCGCGGTCGACAGCCCGCGCGGGTCGAACCCGCCGCCCTTGAAGCCCTTCGAATAGCTGGCGTAGATCATATTATTGGTGTCGGGTTTGAAGCTGACCGACGCGCGCGGGGTAAACTTCTTGAAGGTCTTCTCGCCGGTGAAGTCTGACGTGCGCGCGCCGAGCTGGACGCCGGCCCCGCCCAGGACTGGCGACGCGCCGCCGAGCAGGTTCGCGCGGATGATCCGCGCCTTGCGGTTGTCGCGGGTGTAGCGCCCACCGACCGAAACGCTGAACATGTCGCCGAAATCATAGGTCAGGTCGCCGAAAACCGCGAGCGTGTCGGTATCGACATTGCCGAACGTCGATGCGGTAAAGCCGGGCAGCGCCAGCAACGCGCCGGTCGTCCCAAGGATCACGTCAAAGATATTGTTGGCGTTGGCGTCGAGATAATAGCCGCCGATCAACGCGTGCAGCCCGCCGGTGTCGATCAACAGCTGCACTTCCTGCGACAGCTGGCGGTTCTTGTAGATCGCGGGAACGTCGACGTCGATCGCGGGCAGCGCGTCGAAATCGATTGGGGTGCGGCTGCGATCCTTGCGATACGCGGTGATCGAGCGGAACGTGATCCCGGTCGTCGGCTGCGCCTCCATGAACAGCGACAACCCGCGCGAACGGATATCCTGTTCGGGTGAAAGCAGCCCGCCGCGGGTGTCGTAAACGTCGTTTAGCACCGGCGCGCCCGAAAGCTGGCCGACGATAAGCCGGTGACCGTTGCGCGGATCCGAGTTGTCGTGGGTGTAATCGCCCGCCAGCCGCGCGAAGAAATCGGTGGCATGAACCTCGAGCGATAGCCGTCCTGCGGTCACGTCCTTATTATAATTGTCGCGCCCGGTGACCAGATTGTCGCCGAACCCGTCGCGGGTCAGGCGCGCGACCGACCCGCCGACCCGCAGGGTGCCGTCGCCAATCGGTGCGCTGAGCGTCGCGACGCCGTCGAGCTGGTCATAGCTGCCATAGGTCGCACGCGCGCTGACTGCGACATGGTCGGGCAGCCGTCGCGTCACATATTTCACCGCGCCGCCGACGGTGTTGCGACCGTACAGCGTGCCCTGCGGCCCACGCAGCACTTCGATTCGCTCGACGTCGTAGATGTCGAGGACCGCCGCCTGCGGGCGGTTGAGATAGACGTCGTCGAGATAGATGCCGACGCCCTGTTCGAACCCGGCGACCGGATCCTGCTGACCAACGCCGCGGATGAAAGCGGTCAGCGTCGAGTTGGTCGCGCGCGAATTCTCGAGCGTCACGTTCGGAGTGACATTCGAAAGATCGGTGATGTCGATCGCGCCCGACTTCTCGAGCTGCGCGCCCGAAAATGCAGAGATCGCGATCGGCACGTCGAGCAGCGTTTCCTCACGCCGGCGCGCGGTCACGACGACTTCCTGGTCGCCGGCGTCGGCATCGGCCTGCGTTTCGGTTGCGGCTGGCGTCTCTTGCGCAAACGCGGGCACGGCGGTCAGCGCGGCAAGCGCGGTTCCAACGTGCAGTGCGGTACGGAGCGAAGCTGTGCGAATCATGATACCCCTCCTTGATCGCCTCCGCTGCGTCGCGGGTTGTGCGATTTCTGCAGCGGCTATAATGAAACCTGAACCGGGTTTCAACTTCGGGTTTGCGGGGAGGGTGGCCAATGACGGAGCGGCGCGGCCTGGCGGCAATGCCCGACACCCTGGCGGGGGGGGATGCGGCGGCCACCGGCAAGACTCCGCGCACCGATCGCGGTCGCAAGACGCTGCGCGCGATCCTCGACGCCGCCGCCGGCGAATTCGGCGAACGCGGCTTCCATGACGCCTCGATCAGCGCGATCACGCGCCGCGCCGGGGTCGCGCTGGGCAGCTTCTACACCTATTTCGACAGCAAGGACGCGGTCTTCCGCGCGCTGGTCCGCGACATGTCGGACCGAGTCCGCGACCATGTCGCTCCCGGCATCCTCGCCGCTTCCGATCAACTCGCCGCCGAACGCGCGGGACTTGAAGGCTTCATCGGCTTCGTACGCGATCACAAGGAAATCTACCGGATCATCGACGAAGCCGAATTCGTCGATCCCGACAGTTTCCGATTGCATTACACGACGACTGCGGAGCGGATCGCGACCCGGCTGAAGGCCGCCGCCGCCCGTGGCGAAGTGCGCGCCGACGTGGGTGACGTGCACGCGTGGGCGATCATGGGGATGAACGTCTTCTTGGGGCTGCGCTACGGCGTGTGGAGTGAAGACGAAGACGCGGCGGCGATCGCGACGGCGGCCGGCGATCTGCTTTCGCGCGGACTGAAGCCTATTTCCTGAGCAAGGCGGCGAGCGCGCCGAACGGCCCCGCCTCGCCCTCGCCCAGCACGCCAGCGGCCTTCAGCGCGGCATCGGCGCCGGGACCGCGCGGGAACGGGTCAAGCGCCAGCGCCAGCGTCTCCGCGGCGGCTTCGCCCAGATCGACCGTTTGCCCATCGTGGAAGACGATGTCGCAGCTGGCTTCGTCGAGTTCGACCTCGTCCGACGGCGCCTGCTCTTCGGCGACGAAGAGCACGTCGAGCGGTGCATCGACCCTGACCGGCAGCGGCTCCCCGGTCACGCTGCACGCCTGGGCCACCGTCGCGCTCACTCGGCCGCGCACCCGAATCCCGGCCGCCTCGCGCCGCACCGACAAAGCGGCGTTCAGCGCGGCGACGGCGATCAGTCCAAACCGCCCTGCCAGCGCGGCGCACTCGTCCGGGTCCGCGGCGAATGCAACGCTGCGCTCGCCCGGGCCGATCGTATCGAGCCGCTCGGGGCGCGAGAATTCGGGCGTGGTCACGGCAGCCGCCCCGCCAGCACGTCGGCGCTGTCGGTCGCTGCAAGCGCGCGATCGAACCGCGCCAACCGGTCCGCGACGAACCCGACCGCCGTGTCATCGGGCGGCGTCCCGCGATACAGATTGCGGACCAAGGCCGGGCGCAAGTCGCTTGCCGCCAGCGCATCGCGATACGCGCCGAGCCGCCCGCCCAGCATTCCCATCATCCGGCCGACGTGCTTGCCGACCACGACGTCGCCGATCCCGATCTCACGCAGCTGGCCGTCCATGTCGGTGATGAACGCCTCGGTCAGCCGCGCGCTCGCCGCCGCGGCGGTGGGATCGCGCTCGAGCCTGAGCAGCACCAGCGCCAGCACCGCCGCGACCATGTCGAAACGCCCATCGACGGTGTCGGGCACCCCGCCCGCGACATACCAGTCGGGCGCGCGCGCCTGCGCCACCACCGCGGCGTACAGCGCGTCCGCGGCGCCCGCGTCACCGCGCCCGGTCAACCTGTCCCACCAACCCATCGCGCATCCCCGTCGCCCGCCTTGCCCGGCGCGGCGTCCGCGCATATTGAGGCGATCGTCGGCGCGCGCAACGTCCGCCGGCCCGTGATGCGTCCGCTGCCGTAAGGAATTTTGAGATGACCGCCGCCCCCAACCGCCCGCGACTGCTGTTGGCATGCGCGCTCCTCGCGGCGGGCAGCGCTGCCTGTACTCCGCTGCGCGGGCATACCGGCTATATCATCGACGCCGATCTGATGAACTCGGTCCAGCCCGGCACCGACACCCGCCAGTCGGTCCAGGCGACGCTCGGCCGCCCGACCTTCACCGGTCAGTTCGACCAGAGCGAATGGTATTATGTCGCGCGCAACACCCGCAACTACGGCTTCACCAACCCCAAGGTGAACGATCAGGTCACGATCAAGATCGCGTTCGACCCCGCCGGGCAGGTCAGCTCGGTCAGTCGCTCGGACGAAACGTTGGTGGCGTCGGTCAATCCCTATCGCAAGGTGACCCCGACGCTCGGGCGCTCCAAAAGCTTCTTCGAGGAATTGTTCGGCAATATCGGGACGGTCGGCGCGGCGGGTCTGGGCGGTGGCGGCGACGCGACCAATCCCGACGACACGCCGTAACGCCTAGCGGACGGTGAAGCGGACCTGATCGACCACCCGGCCGCCGGCGTCGAGCAGGCGCAGCCGGTGCGCACCGGGGGCCGCCAGCAAGAGCGGCCGCGCATCCGCCGGGCCGAGATCGCGGCGATCGAGCACCAACCGGTGAGCGATCACCGGGCCGCTTACACCGATGGCCAAGCGCTGACGATCGAGCGGGATGTCGGGGTCCAGCGCATAGACGCTGCCCGCAATCGGTGAGACGATGCGCGGCCGGCGCGCGGTTTCGGGCACTGCCGCGATCGTCCGCTGTCCGGTCCCACTCAGGAAATATTCGCGGGTGGGTGGGCGGTCGGCCGCAAAGCGCACGACGCGGGTCTCGACCCCTGACGGCGGCGCGGGTCGCCGGCCCGAGCCCAGCGCCAGCATGATGTCGCGCCACACCGGCGCGGCGCCGCTGGTCCCACTGACCGCGCGCATCGGGTCGCCTTCCAGGTTCCCGACCCAGACCGCGACGGTGTAGCGGTCGGAGAAACCGATACACCAATTGTCGCGCAGCGCCTTCGACGTGCCGGTCTTCACCGCCGCCCAGAACGGCAGCCGCAGCGCCGAATCGATCCCGAACGTACCCGCCCGCGCGCCCGCATCGGCGATCATGTCGGCGACCAGCCACGCCGCCTGCGGACTAGTGGTGCGCCGCAGCGGCGCGCGCGGCGCGTCGAGCGTCAGCCGCGGCGGCGACCAGCGCCCGCCGATCGCCAGGCTGCGATACGCCGCGGCCTGTTCGAGCAGGGTGACTTCGGCCGACCCCAATGCGAGCGAGAAACCGTAATATTGCCCGTTTTCGGTCAGCCCGCGATAGCCGGTGTCCCACAACCGGTCGCGGAACGGTTCGACTCCGACGAGTAGTAGCGTGCGGACCGCGGGGACGTTGAGCGACCCCGCCAGCGCGGCGCGGGCGCTAACCGGGCCCTTGAAGGCGCGGTCGTAATTCTGCGGCACGTACAGTCCCGACGCGGTGTCGAGTTGCACCGGCGAATCGTCGAGAATCGACGCCGGGGTCAGATAGCCGCGCTCGATCGCTTGCGCGTAGAGGAAGGGCTTCAAGGTCGAGCCCGCCTGGCGATACGCGTTCGCGCCGTCGACCGCGGGTGCGGTCGATGCGCCGCCGACCCCGCCGACATAGGCCAGCACCTCGCCGCTGGCGTTGTCGAGCACCACGACCGCGCCGTCGCGCGCGCGGGTCGGCCCAAGCCCCTGCAATTGCCGCCGCAGCGCGCGGGTGGCGAGCGCCTGCAACTCGGCGTCAAGCGTCGTTATGACCTTCAGGCCAGCCTTGGTCAGCAGCCGTTGCGCCAGATGCGGCGCGAGCCCGGGGTCGAGCGCCACGCTGCGCGCGGGGCCGAGCATCGAAAAGGCCTGAGCAGCCAATCCACAAAGGTTGCGACGGTCGAGCGCGCAGGCCCGCGCTGCCACCTGTTGCGGCGTCGCCTGCGGGTCGGGCAGCAGCGCCGCCAGCAACAGCGCATCGTCGCGGGTCAGCGCGTCAGGGGTCTTGCCGAACAGCGCCAGCGCCGCCGCGCCGACTCCCTGCGCCTCGCCGCGAAACCCCGCGAGGTTCAGATACGCCTCGAGGATCTGGTCCTTCGACCAGCGCGCTTCGAGCGCGCGCGCGGCGCGGAGCTGGCGCAGCTTTTCCCACGCACCGCGTTTGCCGGGCGCAGCGAGCGAAGGCGCAAGATAGGCCGCGACCTGCATCGACAGCGTGCTCGCGCCGCGCCCTGGCTCGCCGCGCAAGCGGTCGCGCAGCGTCCCGGCGAGCGCGAGCCAGTCGATCCCGCGATGCGTGCGAAAGCGCTTGTCCTCGGCGGTGATGACTGTGTCCGCCACGACCGGCGCGATTTGATTGAGCGGCGTCCACCCCAGCCGCCGCGCCGCGAAATCGACCCGCGCCGAATCGATCAGCCGCCCATGGCGGTCGTACAGCCATGCTTCGGACGGATGCCAAGCCGCGCGCACCGCGGCGTAGGCGGGCAGCGGCGGCGGCCGGGTGGTGAAATCGGCGGCGATGGCGAGCAACGCCAGCGCGGCCAGCGCCACAACACTCCATTGGCCGCGGGTAAGGCTGGCCATGCTCCGCCCGACCCGACCCGGTAACGCCCGCGCCCAACGATCGAGCCGGTCGATCCCGATCAGTAGAAAAGAACGACCCTTCGACCAGCTCAGGGCAATCGGGTGTTGGTCGGAGTTCACTCTAAAAGCCGTTCGGGCCGAGCCTGTCGAAGCCCCGCCTTTCTTACGTCGGCAATCCGGTCGAATCTCACCGTTGTCCCACCACCACCGGCGCGTTGGGCAGCGCCGCTCGAATCGCGGGCGAATACATTGCCTCGACCCGGCTCGGCGGCAGGCTGAAGCGGCCCGCGCCGTTTAGCCGCAGCGTATAGCTGACCGTCGCGGTCCCGCGTGGCAGCCACGCGAAATAGCCGCGCCACGCATCGCGCCCGCGCTCGACGTAGCTCGGCTGCGTGCCCTCGCTTGCACCAGCTTGCGCCAGCGCGGCCGACTGTCCGCCCAGGCTGCCGATGATCGTCGCACCGGCCGGGACCGGGTCGGCGATGACGACCCAGTTGCGCTCCGCCGACGCCTCGACCGACAAGGTCACGCGCACCACATCGCCGCGGGTCAGCCGTCCCGGCACGCGCGCCTGCACGACATCGACCTTGCGGGTCAGCCGGTAGCCCGCGCTGAGCGGCTGGCGCAGCGGCACCGCCGCCGACACCTGCACGCTCGCCCACGGTCCCGGCCCGTTCGCTTGCGCAAGTCGCAGCGGGGTGGCTTTCGCGGGCAGCGGGAACGACACGAGCGCCTGCGCCGGGTCGAGCGGCCAGCCGCGCGCCGTCACCGGCCCGCCGAGCGAGAGCGTCGTGGTGCCCTGAATTGCCATCGCCGGGTAGAGCCCGGCGAATTTGCGCGCCGCGACCGCGCCCCAGGCGTTGGCCGTGGTCGTGTCCCAATGTCCGCGCTGTTGCCGGAGCGCGATGCCGACCATCAGCTTGGGTGCTTCGTCCTGCCAGCCCGGGCGGCCGAGCATCGCGACCAAGGCCTTGATCGCGCTCTCGTCGCCCGAACTCATCAGCCACCACGGCGCGTTGGCGCTGTCGGACAGATCGACGCGCCCGCCTTCGTAGACCAATCGCGTCCTGAGCACGCCTTCGGCGGCCCCGCGCAGCGCCGGCGCGTTGGCGAGCCCCGGCACCCGGTCGAGCGCGGCGATATGATCGGCGAGGATGCCGGTCGGCATGCCCTGCGGGGTCAGTCCGATTTGCCCCAGCATTGCCGGGGTCGCCGCCCCGGCGCGGGCGAGCGCGGCGAAGATCGCCGCCTTCTGGAGCCGCACATCGCCGTATCCTTCGTTGCGGATCCGCCCGTCGAGCACTGCCCTGAGCCCCGCGATCAGCTTTGCACGCGGGCCTTCGGGAATGACCAGCCCGGCTTCGCTGGTCAGCGCCAGCACATAGGCCGACAGCGCCTCCGACCCCGTCATCGTCTCGCTCGGGAAATACCGCAGGAGCCCATCGGGCGCCTGATAGGTTGGCATCGCTCCCGCCAGCCGGTTCCAGGCACCGGTATCGCCGAGCGCGACCGCGCGCGACAATTGCTGCTCGAAGCAATTGTAGGGGTAGGCGCCCATGTAGGCGCGCACGCCGGCGAGCGGTGGGGCAAGCGTGTCGGACAGCCGCACGTCGATCGTGCCGCGTCCGGGCAGCGCGCCCGCAGGGGGTTGAATCAGAATTGAGGTGTCGCCGCCGACCCGCGCCAGCGTCGCGGCCCAGACTTCGCTCGGGATGGCCGGGATAACGTCCTGCGCGACGCTCACCTGGTCGGTCGCCTTGCCATCCGCCGTCCGCGCCCGAACCTGCCAGCGCAGATTGGCGAGGTTTTCCGGGGCGGTGACATTCCACGCGACCGGCACTGCGCCGCCCGCCGGGATCGTGACGGTCAGCGGCTTGCCCAGCGCAATCCGCGGGAACAGTTCGACGTCGGCGGTGACCGTCATCGGTTTGGCCGACCCGTTGCGGAGGGTGAAGCTCGCCGCGTAATAGTCGCCCGAGCGGACCAGCGGCGGCAGCCCGGCGAAGATCGACAGGTCCTGCGCGGTGCGAATGTCGGCCATGCCGGTCCCGAACCCGCCCGCCCCCGCGGTCGCGATCGCGACCAGCCGGAACGACGACAATGCGTCGTTGAGCTGGACCGGCACCCGGGCACGACCCCGCGCATCGAGCGCGACGCGGCCGCGCCACAGCAGCACCGGCTGAAAATTCTCGCGGTTCAGCCCCGACAGGTCGCCGCCGCCCCCGCCGCCCGCCTCGACCGCCTTCTTGCCGTAATGGCGTTTGCCGACGACCTGCGTCTGCGCAGTCGCGGTAAGCACCGACAGCGGCCGCTCGCCCATCATCGCGGTCAGCACATCCCAGGATTCGTTGGGCGCGAGTTGGAGCAGCGCCTGATCGACCGCGACGAACGCGACATCGGCACTCGCGGCAGGCTTGCCGTCGGGCGTGGTGACCGCGACCTCGACCTGCGCGACCTCTCGTGCGGCATAACGCTCGCGGTCGGCCTTGACCGCGACGCCCAGCCGGTGGCCTTCCCAGCCGACCTTGATCTTGGCGATCCCGAGCCGGTACGACGGCTTCGACAGGTCGACCAGCGCGGTCGGCGCGGGCGCGTCGGGCGGGCCGCTCGCCAGCCCGATCGACTGCGCGATGCCGCGGAACCAGCTCCACCAGCCGGGTTCGATCCGGCCGCGGACCGCCAGCACCGACACGAACACGTCGGGCGCATAGCCGCCATCGAGCTTCACTTCGATCACCGGATCCTTGCCCGACAGATTGGTGGTGTAGCTGGAAAGCACCCCCTCGCGCTCGACCGTCACCAATGCGGTCGCTTCGCGGAACGGCATCCGCACCTGGAACCGCGCGACGTCGCTCACCTTGTATTCCAGCTGTTCGGGAACGAGGTCCATCCGGTCGCCGTTGTCGCCGCCAAACCACCAATCCTCGTCACCCGCCAGCCAGACCGATCGCACCGCGCGCGCGACGTTGCCGTCGGCGTCGGTGGTGGTCGCGACCGCGTAGACTTCGCCCGACACGCCGGGATCGAGGGCGCATTGTGCGAGACCCAGCTTATCGGTGGTGGCGGTACAGGTCGCCGACAGCTTGGTCGTCCTGGCTTGATTGTCATAGGCGTAGAAGCCGCCGATCAGCCGCCGCCGCGCGGTCAGCACTTCACGGCTGTAGACCGCGACCTCGACCTTGCGCCCCGCGATCGGCTTGCCGTCGGTGTCGAGCGCGACGAAGCGCAGCCGCAAATCATCCTGCTTCATCAGCCAGCCGTCGGTCTTGACCCCCAATTGCACCGCCGAGGCCCAGAGCGGAACGCTGCGCGACGCGGTCAGCGTCTCGCCGTTGGCGTCCTCGTAATCCATTTCGACCAGCAGATCGGTGTTGGCGTCGAGCTGCGCGACATCGAGCGCAGTGCGCGCCGCGCCGTCACCGCCCAGCGTGACCGGGAGGGTTTGTGCGGGCGGCAACGGTGCGGTGTCCTCCTCGCCGTCGCCGTTGAGCGGTCGCGTTCCCTCAACCAGCAACTTGCCGCCGAAGGTATAGCCTTCGTACCCGGCCGGGGTGGCGGTATGCGTGGTGTAATTGACCCGCAGGTCGACCGGCAGATTGGCCGCACCCCCGCCAGAGAGGTAGCCGACGAACAGGTCGAGCGGCAGCGACTTGGGGCGCACCGCGGCGCCCTTCGGCCCGCTTACCGATGCCTTCATCGTCGGCAGCCGGTATTCGTCGAGCTTGAATGATTGCTCGGTATAAAGCGTCTGTTCGCCGCGCACGACCCGCAGGTCGTAGTCGCCCATCGGCGCACCCGCCGGCGCGGCCCATTCGCTCTCACCGATGCCATTCGCGTCGATCGTGAGCGGCAGGTCGAATTGCGTGTCCGAGCCGCGGTGCGACAGCCTGAGCGTTCCCGCGAACCCCGGTGCCAGCGCGAACCCGCGCGGGTCCTCGCGCCGAACGATATGCTTCATGTGGACCGTCTCGCCCTGCCGGACGAGCGCGCGGTCGAACACCGTGTGGAAGATGTCATCGCGCGCGCCATAACCATAGGGCAGGTCGAAATCGTAGGGGCGGATGCCTTCGCCCCACGTCGTCAGCGTGAAGCTGAAATCGTCGCCCGCGCGCGCCGACACCATCAGCGTATGCAGGTTCGCATCGTCGCTGCATGAGCCGTAGGTTTCGGGCCGCGGCAGTCCCTTGGGTACGAACACGCCGCCCGACTTGTCGGTGGTGCCGCGCGCCAGCAGCTTGCCGGTGCAACTGTCGCTGACCTGCACCCGCGCCCCCGCGACCGGCTTGCCGGTATCGAGGCTGGTGACCCAGGCGAGACTACGGTCAGCACCCCATTTGAAATGCACCGACAGGTTCGTGACCAGCGCCGCGCTTGCGACATAGCGTGGCGCATTCCGCCCGAGCAGCGCGCGCCCCAACGCCGGGCTTGCGAGCTCGACCACGTAAAATCCGGGCTTGCCGAGCGGGAGCGCGACCACCTCGAAATCCTTGCCTTTGCCGGGCAGCGGCACGCTGAGCGTACTGCCCTGGCCCGACCCGAGGATCGGGCGCGCGCCGGTGCGGTTGATCCGCACCTCCTCGCCGCCGCGCTTTACCATATCGACGGCGTAGTCGTCGGCGTCATCGACCTTGCGCAGCCAGCCGGCGATCGCGGCATCGTCGTCGGCGACGCGGATTCGCTGGCCGGTGATCGCGAGCCGTTGCCCGCGCAACTCCGGTTCGACGTTGCGCACCGTCACCGGCAAATTCGCCCCGCCCTTCGCCTCGACGATCCCGAACGCGGCGGCGAACTTGATCAGCGGCGGGGCTTCGTCGAAGCGTACCGCCAGCGGAAAGCGTTCGGCGTTGGCGAGGCTCCGCCCGCTCTCGTCCTTGATCCCGGCGGGCAGCACCACGCTCGCCGCGGTCGCGTAGGGCAGCCCCTTGAACGTGACGTCGCCGGTGGTGGTCGCGTTCTTCTCGAACGCGGCGTCGTCGGGGGCCAGGTCCTTGCCGTCGGCGGTGCGGATCCGGATCGCCTTGGCGACGCTGAGTGCGATCGGCGCGGTGAAGCGGACATAGGCCTTTTCGACCGGGTTGCAGCCCGCCTGCGGGTTGACCCGCCCGCATTCGAACCGCGCGGTGAAGGGTTTGCGGACGGTATAGTCGAAGCGCTGGTCGGCCCCGGCGAGCTTGCCACCCGCACCCGCGATCTGCCCCGACCAGACCAGCGCCATCTCGCGGCCCGGGGGCAGCGGGCGGCGGCACTTCAGCGCGACGACGTTCGCCAGCGCACGCTGCCGGTCGGCCGAGGCCGCCGGCAATTCGGCGGGCAGCCCCGCGGTCTCGAGGAAATTCCGCGCGGCGTAGCTGTCCTTCAGCGCGCTCAGCACCTTCCCCGCGGTGTCGGCGGGAAGCAGGTCGACCGCGATCTTCTCACCCAGCCCGTCGACCGCGCAATAGGCGTTGGCGGCGACCGATTGTGGATTGGGGGCTAGGTTCGCGGCGATCAGGAACGCCTGATCCTCCTCGATCTCGCCGTCGTAGCTCCCCGGCAGGACCGCGCGCGCGACCGGCCCGCCGGCATCGACGGTGAACTCGCGCCGTCCGCCGACCGCATAGCCGGCCAGGCTCTTCAGTCTCTGCTCGAGCGTGAACTTGCAGGCCGTGCCGCCCGGCAGCGGCGTCTTGAAATCGTGGACGAAGGTCTGCTGATCGACCCAGCGCCCTTCGCCCGCGACCGCGCAATCGACCGCGAAGGGCGCAGCGGCGCGCGGATCGCCCAGTGCGACCATCGGCTGGCTGAAGCGCGCAGTGAAGCGTTCGATCGCGCCGCCGCCGATTCCGGGGGTCGCCAGGATCACCTGCGGGCTGTTGTCGCCGAACGCCGCCACCGGCGCGATCGCGAGGCTCAGCAAGGCCAGACGTGCGAACAGCTTCACCGACACCCTCCCGACAGCGTCCACGAAGCTATCACAGGTAAAGGTGGCGTCCAGCGCTAGGTTGCGACGGGCGGGGGTCGCCGTGCGCGCAGCGCGATCACCAGACCGAGCGCCGCCAGCGCCGCGCCCGCTGCCGCGAGCCACGACCAGCGGTACCCTTCGAACATCGTCGACAGCAGCATCGCGATGACCGGCACGATCACGCTGGAATAGGCCGCCTTGGCCGGACCGACGACGCGCAGGATGCGGAAATAGAGCGCGAATGCGAGTGCGGTCGCCGCCAGCCCCAGATACAATACGCCGGCGATATAGCCGGGCCGCGGGTCGAACACCGGCGGCCCGGTCAGCCACCACGCGATGGCGCCGTCGAACGCGGCCCCCAACAGCATCGCCACCGCCAGCATCGCGAACATCGGATAGGCCCTGGCGGTGTCGGTCGCCTGCAGCACGTTGCTGATCGACGCCGACAGCACCCCCGCCAATGTAAAGCCGACCCCGATCATCACCGCGCGGCTGGCGCTCGGGTCGACGCGCAATTCGTGCGCGAACAACAGCGCGACTCCGGCGACCGCGACCGCCGAGCCTAGGATCAATTGCCGTCCCAGCCGCTGCCCCAGAAAGACGCGTGCCAGAATCGCGTTGGGGACCAGCAACAGCGCGAACACGACCGCGACCAGCCCCGAGGTCACATAATGCTCCGCACGGTAGACGAAATTGAAATTGGCGCAGAATTGCAGCAGCCCCAGCGTCGCGGCGAACCCCCAGCCGCGCGCATCGAGCGCGATCCGCTCACCGCGCCAGAGCGCGTAGAGCGACATCGCAATCCCGGCGACCAGAAAGCGGTACGTCACCGACCAGCTCGGCGGGACCACCCCCAATTGATCGCGGATGACGAGCCAGGTCGACCCCCAGATCAGCGTCACGATCGCGAACGGGATCAGGATCTCGGCGCGGGTCGATTGCGGTGCGGGTGGCGCGCTCAAAGCGCGCGGATCGCGTCGGCGAGCGGCTGGATTGCGCCAGGTTGCTGGTCCCACGACGTCACGAGCCGGATTTCGCCCGCGGCCCAGTCGTAAAAATCGAAGCCCTGCGCGCGCAACGCGGCGGCTTCGGCCGGGGTTGCGCGCAGGAACACCTCATTCGCCTCGACCGCGTGGATCAGTCGCTCGCCCGCTGCGTCGGCCAGCAATGCCGCGCCGGCGTTCGCGGCGCGGGCGTTCGCCAGCCACACATCGCCCTCCAGCATCGCCAGAATCTGCGCGGCCAGAAACCGCCCCTTCGACAGCAACAGCCCTGCGCGCTTGCGCCGGCGGCGTGTCGCATCGGCCAAGTCAGGACGGAAGTAGACCAGGCATTCGGCGTTCATCGCACCGTTCTTGACGAAGCCGAAGCTCAACGCCGCGACCCCTCCGCGCCAGGTCAGGTCGGCGGGCGCACAGTCCAGTGTCGCAACCGCGTTGCCGAAGCGTGCGCCGTCCATGTGGAAACCCAGCCCGCGCGCCTGCGCCAGTTCGCCCAGCGCGGCGACCTCGCCGGGGGTATAAACGCGTCCGTATTCGGTCGCGTTGGTGATGCTCAGCGCGTGCGGCTGAACGCGGTGGACGTCGTCGGCGATCGCGTCGAGCACATCGGTGACGGTACCCGGGTTGACCTTCGCGCCGTCACCTTCGGCCAGCAGCAATTTCGCCCCGCCGGTGTAGAATTCGGGGGCGCCGCATTCGTCGTTCTGAATGTGCGCGTCGCGGTGGCACACGACCCCGCCATAGGGCGGGCACAAAGCCGCGAGCGCGAGCGCATTGGCGGCGGTGCCCGAGGGCACCCAGAGCGCGGTGCACTCGGTCTCGAACAGGTCGGACATCGCCGCGTCGAGCCGCGCGCTCAGCGCGTCGCCGTCGTACGCGGTGTCCTGCGCGTTCGCTTCATTCAGCGCGGCGAGGACGCGGGGATGAACCGGGGCGGCATTGTCGGAGAAGAAGCGCACGCGCGCCCTTAGCTATTCCCGGCGGCGCGTGTCGAGCGGATCGCGCGGGCCATCGCCCCGTTGATCTCTGGGCTGATCGCGCGGGTCGCGGCGCCGGGGCCGCTCGCGGTCGTCGCCCGTCGTCACCTGGATCGACCCGTCGCGGCCGACGCTCAGATTAAGCCCCAAGCCTTCGAGCTGGCTCTGCACCGCGGGAAGCGCATCCTCGACCACCTCGCCGATCGCGTCCGCCGCATTGTCGAAGCCGTCGCCGGGCACCGCCGCGTCGCCCAGATTGTCGATCACCAGTTCGGGTCCGGGTGCCGCGGCGGGGCCGACCCGAATCGCCTGCATCATGAAGTCGCGCCAGATCTGCGCCGGCAATCCACCCCCCGACAGCCCGGGGTTGGGGGTGTTGTCGTCGTTGCCGACCCACACCCCGACGACCAGATCGTTCGCGAACCCGACGAACAACGCATCGCGATTGTCCTGCGTCGTGCCGGTCTTGCCATAGGTCGGGACCGACAGCGCGGCGGCGCGCCCGCTGCCGCCCGCGACATTGGCGGCGAGCAATTCGAGCATCCCGCTCCGCACGTCGCCGCCGAACGCGCGGTCGCTGCCGGTCAGATTATCGAGCCAGCCCTTTTCCTTGACCTCCGCGACCCCACGCGGGGATATGGGATACCGCCCGTTCGCGACCGCCGCATAGGCCGCGGTCAGTTCCAGCAGCGAGACGGTGTTGGTGCCGAGCGCGATCGTCGCCTCGTTCGGAATCGGGGTCGAAATGCCCAGGTCGCGCGCGGCGCGAATCACTTCCTTCACCCCGACCTGCTGGATCAGTCGCGCCGCGACCACGTTCGACGACCTTGCAAAGGCGCGGCGCAGCGTGATCTTTCCAAGATAGCGGCCATCGATGTTCTTGGGCGACCAGTCGGCGATCGTGACCGGATTGTCCTCGACCATCGATTGCGGCGTCAGCCCCGACCGTAGCGCAGCCAGGTAGACGAAGAGCTTGAACGCCGACCCGGGCTGGCGCCGCGCCTGCGTCGCGCGGTTGAACGGGGAGACGGCATAATTCTTGCCCCCGACCATCGCGACGACCCGGCCGTCCGGGCGCATCGCAACGATCGCAACCTGCGCCTGGCGGAGCCTCGAACGCTTGACCGTGCGTTCGGCGGCACCCTGGATCCGCCGATCGAGCGTGGTCTTCACCCGCGCTTCGGTCTTGATCTCGCCCGCCTGATCGCGCGCCGCGGGCAGCACCCAGTCGGCGAAATAGGTGCCGGTCGGCAGCGCCTGCTTGATGTTGCGGCGCGGTTTGGCGGGTGCGATCGAATCCGCTTCGCGCTCGGTCAGGAAGCCGGCATCGACCATCGCCCCGACCACCAGTTTCGCGCGCGCCTTCGCGCCCGCCGGATTGTCGGTCGGATTGAGCCGCGACGGCGCCTTGACCAGCCCCGCCAGCAGCGCCGCCTGCGCGGTGGTCAGCGCGCTCGCATCGCGCCCGAAGAAATGCTTCGCCGCGGCCTGCAACCCATAGACGTTGTCGCCGAAATAGACGTTCGACAGATAGCGCGACAGGATCTCGTTCTTGGTCAGCCACGCTTCGAGCCACAAAGCGATCATCGCCTCGCGGATCTTGCGGCTCGCGGTCCGGTCCGAATCGAGAAAGGCGTTCTTCGCCAGCTGCTGGGTGATCGTGCTGCCGCCCTGGCTGCGCGCGTCGCTGGTGGTGTTGTGCCAGACCGCGCGCGCAATTCCGCGCGGGTCGATGCCGAGGTGCGAATAGAAGCGCCGATCCTCGATCGCCAGAAACGCCTGCGTCACGTGGTCGGGCAATTTGGCCGCATCGACCGCCGCACCGATGATCGCGCCGCGCCGTGCGATCGCGCTGCCGTCGTCGGCCAGCAGCGTGATCGACGGCGGGGTCGGCGGCTCGAGCGATTTCGACAGCGGCGCGGTATAGGCGAGATAGCCGACCGCGAGCGTCAGCAGCACGATGAACGCACCGGTCGCGCGGACCAGCAGCCGGCCCCACCGCCGGGATTTGCGCACCACCGGCAGGTTGGTGGAATAGCCCCCCGCCGGCGTCGTCAGGACCAAGGGTTCGGCGGCGGGGGCCGGGGCGGGGCGCGCGCCCTGATCGAACAGCACCGCCTCGAGCGTATCGAGCGTGCCCCAGAAGCCCTCATCGGCCTGCGCGCGCCGCTGGTCGCGGCGGGTGATCGTGTCCTGCAGCGACAGCGGCCGCCCCTTGGCATCGTTGCACAGGAACGGGATCGTCACTTCGGCAACGTCGTGCAGCCCAAGGTCCGCACGCGCCGCGCGGGCCGCCTGCAACAACCGCATCAGCGCGAGCCGGTCGTCGCTCAAATCGATGCCCTCGTCCTCGGCAAAGCGTTCGAGCAGCAAATGGACGAGCGGCGCATCGGCCTCCAGCTCGAACGGATCGGACATCGGCGCGTTCACGGCGGGTGTGTTACCGACCTAAATCGGTTGCGGCAAGCGACGGCAGGTCGAGGCCGCGGTCGCGCGCGCAGACAATGGCCTCCGGATAGCCCGCGTCGGCGTGGCGCATCACCCCGGTCGCCGGGTCGTTCCACAGCACGCGCTCGATCCGCCGCGCGGCTTCGGGCGTGCCATCGGCGACGATCACCATGCCCGCATGCTGCGAAAAGCCCATGCCGACCCCGCCGCCGTGATGGAGCGACACCCAGGTCGCGCCGCTGGCGGTGTTGAGCAGCGCGTTGAGGAGCGGCCAGTCGCTGACCGCGTCGCTGCCGTCGCGCATCGCCTCGGTCTCGCGGTTGGGCGACGCGACCGACCCCGAATCGAGATGGTCGCGGCCGATGACCACCGGCGCCTTCAGCTCGCCCGATGCCACCATTTCGTTGAACGCGAGCCCGAGCCGGTGCCGATCGCCAAGGCCGACCCAGCAGATCCGCGCCGGCAGCCCCTGAAACCGGATTCGTTCGCGCGCCATATCGAGCCAGCGGTGCAAATGGGCATCGTCGGGCAGCAGTTCCTTCACCTTGGCGTCGGTCCGATAGATATCCTCGGGATCGCCCGACAACGCGACCCAGCGGAACGGCCCCACGCCGCGACAGAACAGGGGGCGGATATAGGCCGGCACGAACCCGGGGAAATCGAACGCGTTCGCGACCCCTGCGTCCTTCGCGACCTGGCGGATGTTGTTGCCGTAATCGACCGTCGGCACCCCCGCCGCCTGGAAATCGAGCATCGCCTGGACATGGACCGCCATCGACGCCTTGGCAGCTTCGGCGACCGCCGCCGGGTTCTGCGCGCGGGTCGCAATCCAGCGCTCCACGCTCCACCCGGCGGGGAGGTAGCCGTTGACCGGGTCGTGCGCGCTGGTCTGGTCGGTCAGCAAATCGGGCCGGACGCCGCGCGCGAGCATTTCGGGGAGCAGCTCGGCGGCATTGCCGAGCAGCCCGACCGACACCGGCGTGATGGCGCTGGTGACGATCTCCAGCGCCTCGTCGAGGTTCTCGGTCGCGCGGTCGAGGTAGCCGGTCCGCAACCGCATTTCGATCCGCGACTGCTGGCATTCGATCGCCAGGCACGACGCCCCCGCCATCACGCTGGCAAGCGGCTGCGCCCCGCCCATCCCGCCGAGCCCCGCGGTCAGCAGCCATCTGCCGCTCAAATCGCCGCCATAATGCTGACGCCCCATCTCGACGAAGGTCTCGTACGTCCCCTGCACGATGCCCTGCGTGCCGATGTAAATCCACGATCCCGCGGTCATCTGGCCATACATCGCCAGGCCCTTGCGATCGAGCTCGTCGAAATGCTCCCAGGTCGCCCAGT
>JAZKGJ010000007.1:0-2162 GCA_040385975.1 Pseudomonadota bacterium
GACCAAGGCCGGCGAATGCGCGCCGGTCGCGGCGTCGGCGAACAGCAGCCCGACGTCCTTGGCGCGGACGTCGCGGCCATCGATCCGGTACGCCGACCCCGCGCCGCGCTCGATCCGGCGCACCACTTCGGTCTCGTCCCCGGCAAGTTCGATCAGGATCGAGACCTCCGCGAAATTGCGCGCCGGCCGGGTCGCGGTGCCGGCGAAGATCACGTCCTCCATCCCCGCGCCGCGCAGCGACTTCGCGCTGCTTTCGCCCATCGCCCAGCGCAGCGCTTCAAGCAGGTTCGACTTGCCGCAGCCGTTGGGACCGACCACGCCGGTCAGCCCGGGTTCGATGCGCAGATCGGCGGGGTCGACGAAACTCTTGAACCCGGTCAGCCGCAGCCGCTTGATCTGCATGGCGGCGCCGGTCCGGTTTACGCGCCGGCGGCTTTGAGCGCGGTTTCGACCCCGCGCCAATCGGCTGCGTTCACGCGTTCGCCGTTGATGTAGAAGGTCGGCGTGCCGGTCACGGTGCCGTCCTGCCCCCATTTCTCGGTCGATTTCGCCAGCGCCTCGATCGCCGCCTGGTCGTTCAGGCACGCCCGAGCCTTCGCTTCGGGGATGCCGCGCTGCTTGACGAATTCGAGCAGCCCGCCCTTTTCGGCCAGCAGCGTCACTCCCTGCGCGGGCGTGCCGCTCGTGAGCCGTTGCTGGTCCGCCGGGGTCATCGCCTGCAGCTTATCGAGATAGTCGTTCTGCGCGATATAGCCCTGTTCGAGCAGCGAGAAGAACGGTCCGGTCCCGCCGCATTGCCCGAGCAGCGCTGCCGCCAGATCGGGCGCGCCGTGGACCAGAAAGTCGCGGAATTCGTAGGAGACCTTGCCGCTCGCGACGTATTTCTCCTCGAGCGGGCGGGTTGCCTCGCGCCCGAACGCGCCGCAGGTCGGACACGAGCGCGCGCCATATTCGACGAACTTGATCGGTGCATTGGGATTGCCCATCAGGAACCCGCCGTCGGGCGTCTTTACGACGGTATCGACCCAATTCTGGCCGGCCGGCGCACTGGCCGCGGCGACCGGCGCGGCGGCGGTGACGTTGCCCGAACCGACGCCATCGCCACAGGCGGTGAGGGTCAAGGTGGCAGCAAGCAGAACCGGGATACGCATGATAAACTCCGTAACTGTCATTGAGCGCCAGCGGCGCGGATTTGTGGCTCGAGGCTCGCCCAGTCGGCACCGGGCGCCAACGTCCCATTGATCTCGAACCCCGGCGTGCCCGCGATCTTGGCGAAGGCCGCATCGGTCAGCGCGGTCAGCTGTTTCAACTGGACATCGCTCGCGAGGCAGGCGGTGAGCGCGGCGGAGGTCACCCCGGCGCGCGCACCGATCGCCGACAGGCCGGATCGGTCGGCGATTGCGCGGATTTGCCTCCGCGGCGGCAACGCGTTCAAGCCGGCGAGATTGGCCTGTGCCCACGCACTGCCGCGCTTCGTCCAATCGTCCTGCGCAGCAAAGATAGCGGTGGCCAGCCGGTGGAATTGCCGCGGCCCGCCACAGCGCGCGACCGACCAGGCCGCGACATCGAAAGGATCGCGCATCGCCGCGCGGGTTTCGACCTGAACCGACCCGTTTCGCACGAGCGTATCGTGGAGCGCCGCTTTCGAATCGCGCACGAAATGGGCGCAATGCGCGCAGGTGAAGCTGAGATATTCGACCAGCTTGATCCGGGCCAGCGGATTGCCGACCGTGAACGACCCCGCCGGGGTGGTCGCGACGACGCTGCGCCAGTCGCGCGCGGGGCCAGGCGCGGCGGCGAGCGTGACAAGCGCGGCGCACGCGATCAACAGCCGCATCATCACGACACTTTGCCGATCACCGGAATATCGCGCTTCGTCTCGATTCCAGCGGCCAGCGCGGACAGCACCGCCTTCAGTTCGGGGTCGGCGATACTGCGCAGGCTGTCGCCCAGTTCGGCCGATACGGGCTTCAGCGACGGCGGCGCGACCCGCGCCGTGCGAGCCGCGACCTGCCCTTGGCGGATCGTGACCCGCGCGACCGCTTCATAGCCGTCGAGAAACATTCGCCGAGCCTCCGCCTGCCATTCGTGGCCCGCGCGCTCGTGCGCGGCGCGCGACTGCGGACGCTCGCCGTCGGCGCGGTCGAGCGCGACTTGCACGG
>JAZKGJ010000008.1:0-7136 GCA_040385975.1 Pseudomonadota bacterium
TCGCGCTGCTGCTCGGCCTGAAGCCCGCATACGTCGGCAAGGTCATCGCGATGTACAACCACAGCGAGGCGGACGACCTGCGCGCGCAGAACGCGGTCCGGGCGTCGAGCCAGGCATTGGCGCAGGCCCGCTTGGCGACCGGGAGCAGTTTTCGATGACGGGTCTCAGCCGCGAGGCCGCGCGCTTGCGCGAGTGTCGGGTGGTGTTCGAGAGGGCGCTGGCCGATGGTATCTCGGTCGCCGCCGCGCGGGAGCTGATCACGCACGAACGTTGCGCGGAGATCGAGGCACGGCTCGAAGATCGCCGCGTCGGGCGGGTCCAGTCCCGGACCAGCGAACGTCCCGAGCAATGGTGGCAGCGGCTATGACCCGGCTCGTCATCAGCTTCGGAAAACCGCGCAAGGCACCGCCGAGCATCCGCCCCACGACGCTCGATCCGCTGCAGGTCGATCTTCTCGCCGCACTGGTCGCGACCGTGCCGCCCAAGACGCGCGAGAATTCCGATGGCTGACGACGCCGATATCGCCGCCGCCAATCTCGAATTGTCGATCGCCGCCTCGCTGACTCGCGTCAGCCCTGCGATTCCCGCCGGCGTCGCCGGCGAGTGTGACGAATGCGGGGAGATGATGCCCCGCCTGATCGGCGGGCGCTGCGGCTTCTGCCGCGACGGCCGGCGCCCGCCGCTGGCGACTTACGAGCGCATCGACGCTCGACCGACCGCGATTACGAAGGAAGACGAAGTCGATGGCCAATCCCCCAGTATCGAAGATCTTTCAGGCGATCACCGTGCCGGCCGAAGGCCCGCTGCTAGACCTGATCCGCCGCCATGCACACGAGGCGGACCTTCCTCTCGGCCGGGCGGTCCTCAGCCTCCTCGAGCGCCGCGACCCGCGCGCGGTGACGCTGGTCGAGAGCCCCAGCGCACTGCCGGCGATCGCGGCGATCGCCGGAGCGATTGCCGACGCGCCGATCGAGGAGCTGATGGCCGAGTTGGGCCGTCGCGTTGCGGCAGCATCGCCCGAGGAACTTGCCGAGGCAAACACCCGCGCCGCTGCGGCCGAGACCAAGCTTGCGGCCGTCACTGCGGCTCTGACGGGTGCCAGCGCATGACTCGCTGGCTACCTCATTTTTTCACCTATGCGACCTGCCTCTGTGACTTCGACGGGGAGTCGGAGGGGCGGGCCTTCGCGATCGAGTGGCTCGGCTTCACCGTCGAACTGACCCTCGCGCGCAGGACGCGGACGCTCGGCTGAATGGGCAAGCGCGTCGCCTCGATCGATCCGGGCCAGCTCGGCTTCACGTTCGACCCGCCGGCACCGGCGCGGTTGGACGCGGACCTGGCCGGGCTCGGCCGCAAATTCGCGGCGATCGTGTCGCTGGCGCTGAAGGACGACCCGCGCTCACGCGAGGAGGTCGCCGGAGCGATGTCGGCGCTGCTCGGCGAAGACGTCTCGAAGATGATGCTCGACGCCTACGCGTCCGAGGCGCGCAAGGAACATGCAATTCCCGCGCACCGGTTGTGGGCGCTGATCGCGGTGACCGACCGGCTCGACCTCCTCGATGCCGCGGCGCGCCGGATCGGCGCTGCCTTGCTCGTCGGCGAAGAGCTGCACGCCGCGCGGCTCGGCTCGCTGCAGGCGCAGCGCGACCGGCTCGATGCCGAAATCAAGAAGATGCGCGGCCAAGCGCAGCCGATCACCAGGGGGCGCGCGTGAAGTTCGACGGGGGGAAGTGCTGGCACACCGCGGCCGAGCTCGCCGAGCTGGCATTGCCAGGGCTGCCGCGGGTCAAGCGCAAGATCAACGAACGTGCGTCGGCCGAGGCTTGGGCGCTGCGGACCGCGGCGTGCGGCGCGCCGCTGGCCCGAGCGCGCGCGGGGCGGGGCGGCGGCTTGGAGTTTCATGTGGACGTCCTGCCGGTGGCGGCGCGCGCGGCACTCGCGTCGCGCGGCCTGTCGCCGCGGCCCTTGGTTGAAGCGGTGCCGGAAGGCCGGGCGGTGCAGCTCTGGCGCTGGTTCGACGGCGCGAACGCCAAGACCAAGGCGGAGGCGCAGCGGCGGCTCGCCGCGGTGTCATTGGTCGATGATCTATCTTCGGCCGGGATGTCGCGCTCAGCGGCAGTCGCCGCGGCTGCGACGCAGGCGGCGATCGGTGGCTCGACGCTCTGGAGCTGGCTCGACCTGATCGCCGGCATAGCGCCCGCCGATCGGCTGCCCTATCTCGCGCCGCGGCGCACGGGCGGCGGTGCCGAGGCGGCGATCGACGACGAGGCCTGGACCTTCCTGCTGTCCGATTACCTCCGGCCCGAAAAGCCGACCTTCACGTCCTGCTACTGGCGGATGGTGAAGGGCTATGCGGAGCCGCGCGGGCTCAGCGTGCCGATCGAACGGACGCTGCGGCGCAAGTTCGAGCGCGAGGTCGATCAGCGCATCGTCACAATGAAGCGCGAGGGCGCCGAGGCGCTCCGGCGGATGCTGCCGTCGCAACAGCGCTCGGTCGCCGATCTGCACGCGTGCGAGGCGGTCAATATCGACGGGCACAAGTTCGACGTGTTCGTCCGCTGGCCCGATGGCCGCGTCGGGCGCCCCATGATGGTAGCGGTCCAGGACCTCTTCAGCCGCAAGATGCTGTCGTGGCGGATCGATCAGAGCGAAAACGCGCTGACCACCCGGCTCGTGTTCGCCGACCTGTTCCGCGACTGGGGCATTCCGCGCCACTGTGTCCTCGATAACGGTCGCGCGTTCGCTTCGAAGACGATCACCGGTGGCGCAAAGAGCCGGTTCCGATTCAAGATCAAGGACGAGGAGCCGACCGGCGTGCTGGTTGCGCTCGGCGTCCACATCCACTGGGCCACGCCGTATCGCGGGCAGTCGAAGCCGATCGAGCGCGCGTTTCGCGACCTGTGCGACACGATCGCCAAGCATCCGGCACTGTCGGGAGCATACACCGGCAACAAGCCCGACGCGAAGCCCGAGAATTACGGCAGCGCGGCGATTCCGATCGATGAATTCCGCGCGGTCGTTGCCGCCGGGATCGCGGCGCACAATGCCAAGCCAGGGCGGCGGACCGAAACCAGCCAGGGCGTGCGCAGCTTCGACGACACCTTCACCGCCAGTTACGCGTCCGCGCCGATCCAACGGGCAACACCCGAGGCGCTGCGGCTCGCGCTGCTGACCGCCGAGGACCGGTCGTGCGACCGCTCGACCGGCATCATCACACTCGAAGGCAACCGCTACTGGTCGCCCGAGCTGAGCGCGCACGCCGGCGCGAAGTTGACCGTCCGTTTCGACCCCGACGACCTGCACGGCGAGGTTCACGTCTACGATCGTCAGGGCCGTTTCATTGCAACAGCGCCGGCGATCGCGCGCGACGGGTTCTTCGACAAGGCTTCGGCGAACAAGCGCCGCGCGCTCGAGAGCGACTGGCGCAAGAGCGTGCGCGACGTCGCCGCTTCGCACGATTTGCTGAGCGCTGCGACGCTGGCGGCGATGATGCCCGACTATGCCGACGAGGCGCCGATCGCGCCGCCGAGCGTCGTGCGGCCCGTCCGGCACCGCGGGATGACCGCGGCCGCGCTGAAGCCCGTCTCGGAAGCCGCTCAGCGTCCGCAAAGCGCCCCCGTCATCGACCGCATCGCCGCCGCCGCCGCGCGGCTGCGGGTCGTCGAATAACCCGAAAGGACCGAAACCGGTGAACAACCCCGACAATATGCCGATCGACATCCCGGAGCAGCGGGACTGGATCAACAGTTACAAGGCGGAGAAGGAGTTGAGCTGGACCCAGCTCGCCTCGCTTTGCGACATCGCATCCGGCACGCTCTCGACGTTCGGTGGCGGCACCTATGCCGGCCGCAACGACAAGATCGCGCGCGAGGTCTTCAAGTTTCGTCAGACGCTCTACGCCAAAGCCGAGCGCAGCGAGGGACTGGCGGTCGCGCCCGGCTATTTCGAGACGCAAACGTCGAAGCGCCTGATCGGGCTGCTGACGATCGCGCACCTGGGTCGGATCACAATCGGCGCGATGGGGCCGGGCACGGGTAAGACCATCACCGCCAGGGAATATCAGGCCAGCAACAGCAGTTGCTGGATGGCGACGATGAAGGAATCGACCCGATCGCCCAACGCGATGATCTCGCGCGTGCTGCGCGCGGTCGGCGCGCCGAAGACCACCGGCTGGGGCGCGCAGCTGTCCGACTACGTTGCCGAACAGGTCCGCGGCAAGAACGGGCTGCTGATTATCGACGAGGCAAATCACCTCACGCTGCAGTCGCTCGAGGAAATCCGCGCCTGGCACGACGAAACCGGGGTCGGCATCTGCCTGCTCGGCAATGAGGAGCTGCTGCTGCGCATCCGCGGCGGCGCGCGCCGCGATGCGTTTGGCCGGTTGAACAGCCGGATTGCCGAGAGCCACATCCAGAATGTTTCGGTGCCCGACGACGTCGACGCGTTCTGCGACGCCTGGGGCCTGACAGCGCCGGCGATGCGCAACATGCTGATGAAGATCGCTCAGTCGCCCGGCTCCGGGGGGCTGCGTGAGTGTCGGCAGATCGTCGAGCGGGCCTCGATGCTCGCCGCCGACGACGACCGCGCGCTGACCTTCGCCGACCTGCGCGACGCGCAGTCCACGCGCGCGTCGAACTGGGTCAAGACCGAGGAGGCCCGCTGATGCGCGCGATCGTGAGCTACCTGCGTGAGCAGCACGCCGAGCATCCATGGATGGCTCCAGGAATTGCGCTGACCGGCTCGGCCGCGCTGGGGACGCACCTGCAGGTCGTCATCGACTTGCTTTGGACCCTCTTCGGATGACGCCGGCCTACGACATCGCTCGGGTCGCGGCGGCGTGCGAAAGACAGGCCGGGTTGAACCGCGGTGAACTCGTTTCGGGGTCGCAGGCACCGTGGGTAGTGCGCGGCCGGATGCTCGCGATCTGGACGCTGCGCCGTGAGTTCAATCACGGCGGGGCCGCGATCGCGCCAATGGTGGGTGCCCGGCCCGGCGAACTCATGCTCATCTACCGCGCGGGGGTACGCGCCCACCGTCACGATCCGCTGTTCAAACGAACGATCGGTCGCGTGATACGTGCGCTGAGCCAGTCGGCACGGCAGGTTCAATCGCGGACGCGGGTGGCCGCACCGGCAGCGACGCCGATCGGGCCGGCTGTGCCGTATTCCGGCGATGCCGCAACGGTCGTGTCGCTGACCTGCTTTCACGGATTCGTGCCGGTTCGTTCGCTTTACGGGCAGCGCAACACGCGCTGGCTTGGCGACGTTCGAGCGGCGGCGGCGTGGGGGATCAGGCGCAGCCTCGACCTGGGCGACCGGGCCATCGGGGAACAGCTGGGCGTCGCGGCAGCATCAGCCCGGTCGTTGATCGCTCGAGCGGCGCGCCTGCGCGTTGTCGACGCCGGATTCGCGCGTTTGACCGATCGCGTGCTGTCCGACCTGATGCTGGAGGAGGCGGCATGACCGCCCGCGCGAAGCCGGCGCAGTTCGACGCCGCTAGCCAGCACCGCCGCGCGCTGCTCGCCAAGGTCCATGTCGCGAAGAAACAACTGCAGCTCGCCGACGACGACTATCGGGCGGTGATCTACCGTGTCACCGGCAACATCAGCGCGGGCGCTTGCACCGAGAAGCAGCTCGCCGCGGTGGTCGAGGCGTTCGCGCGCCAAGGGTTCGACGCGAAGGCGCGCCCGGCCGGGCCGCGCCCCGCCGACCATCCTGCGGCGCGCAAGGCGCGCGCGCTGTGGATTTCCCTCTACCAGCTCGGCGCGATCGAAAACCCGTCCGAGCAAGCGCTCGAGGCGTTCGCGCGACGCCAGCTCAAGGTCGATCGGTTGCAGTGGGCCGATCAGGCGCTGAGCTACCGCCTGATCGAAGCGCTGAAGGCGATCGCCGCTCGGCACGGCTGGAACATCGACCTCGCCGGGGTCAGGCCCGAGGCGGGGCCGCTGGTGCTGAAACGGCGGCTGGTCGATGCAATCCTGGTCAAGCTGCAGAATGCCCGGCTGGTGCCCGCCGCATGGGGCGGGCGGCGCACCGCGTTCGATCTCGTCGGCATGACGATCGCTTCGGTCCTGGGTGCGACGGCCGAGGAACTCGAAGTCCTCGCCAAAGCGCTGGGTCAAAAGCTGCGCGAGGCGGGCGCGTGATCGGGGCTTCGACCGAGCGCGGTTACGCGGTGCTTTATCGAGCGCCGCAAACTTGCCCCGGCTGCGGCGGGGCGGCGTGGCATGTCGGGCGGCAGTCGGCCGAATGCGCGCGCTGCCAGACCGCCTTGCCGCTGGCGCCAGCCACCGTTCGCCAAGGTCGCCATGACGCGGCGCGCTGAGCAGCAACGCCCCGTGGCTGCACCGGCCGCTCCGCGGGTCACCGATCATGCGCTGTTGCGCTTCCTCGGGCGCAGCGGGCTCGATGTCGAGGCGGTTCGCGAAGCGATCGCGACATCGCTGACGCGAGCCCACGGCGCGGCGGTTGCGCTCGGCAACGGCGATCATCTGATCATCGTCGACGGCCTGCGGTTCGTGGTTCGCCAGGGCGTCGTGACGACCGTCCTGCATCGCGGCGGCAAGGCCGATCACGCGCATTCGCTGGAGCCGCGCCAGTCGCGATGACGACCCGGCCCGGCCCCGAGCTGAAGGATTTGATCGGCGAGGCCGCGTTCGTGCGCCTGGCCGAGGCGTTCGGCGGCACGCGGTTGTTCGTGCCGACGAAGATGAGCCCTGCCCACGCGATCGCCAAGGCGATCGGGCTCCCGGCCGCGAACGTATTGTCGTCGCGGCTTGCGCCCGACGTCGTGCGGGTGCCGCTTGCGCGCAAGGAGCGCGCGCTTCAGTATCGCGCGACCGGCGCCAGCAACGCCGCGATCGCCCGCCGGCTCGGCATCACCGAGCGGGCGGTCGAAAAGCTGTTCGGGCGCAATCCCGACGCGCCGGCTAAGGGCAGCGCGCAACTGGCTTTATTCGGCACCTGATGCCGTCTTAGGTCGGCATGTTGACGGCGAGCGACCCGCCGCAAGGTCGATCGTATGACGACCGCAAAAACCGACATCGCCACCCTGATCGACGCCGTGATCGGCCGCGAGGGCGGGTACTCCAATCATCCTGCCGATCGCGGCGGGCCGACCCGCTGGGGCGTCACCCA
>JAZKGJ010000009.1:0-10254 GCA_040385975.1 Pseudomonadota bacterium
ACGGGATAACCGCTGAAAGCATCTAAGCGGGAAGCCTCCCTCGAGATAAGATTTCTTAGGACGGTCGGAGACCACGACCTTGATAGATCGGATGTGGAAGTGCGGTAACGCATGGAGCTAACCGATACTAATTGTCCTATTCGCGCTTGAGAGTCCCGCCATCAATGACAGCACTGGGTGACCAGCGTTTGTCGGCGAATGTCGGATGATCAAGTCGACGCCAGAACAACACTACACCACCGGTCGCTGATGTTTCAGCCGACCGGCACGCAAGGTGCATCGATTTTAGGACCGCATATTTCTGACGTTCACCGGCTTCATTGCTTGGTGATCATAGCGTCGGTGTCCCACCCGATCCCATCCCGAACTCGGCCGTGAAACCCGACTGCGCCAATGGTACTATCGCTCAAGCGATGGAAGAGTAGGTCGTCGCCAGGCATTGTAGCCGGTGAATGTCATGACGTGCGCGGATCCTTATTTGAACCCATTCACATGTTTCCTGGTCGCGCAAGCGAACGGGAGATCCTTGGCGCGGGATGGAGCAGCCCGGTAGCTCGTCAGGCTCATAACCTGAAGGTCGCTGGTTCAAATCCAGCTCCCGCAACCAGACAAAGACCCGCCGGTCGCAAGACCCGGCGGGTTTTTTGTTGTCCGGCGCAGATGCCGCGCCCACGCGCGCTTGCATCGATCGCAGCGCGCGGCGACACCGCGAACGCAATCAGGAGTGTGCGATGCGACAAGGTCCTCTCACCGGCCTCAAGGTCCTCGAATTCGCCGGGATCGGGCCGGGGCCATTTTGCGGAATGCTGCTCGCCGATCTCGGCGCCGACGTCGTGCGGATCGATCGCAAAGCGGATGGCGCTCGACGCGGCGCGGGGGTGTCGGGCAGCCGGTTCGCGGTCACCGAACGCGGTCGCCGCTCGGTCGCGCTCGACCTGAAACAACCCGCCGCGATCGAGGCTTGCCTGACATTGATGGAGGGCGCGGACGCGGTGTTCGAGGGGTTCCGGCCCGGGGTGATGGAGCGGCTCGGGCTTGGCCCGACGCCTGCGCTCGCGCGCAATCCGCGATTGGTTTACGGGCGGATGACCGGCTGGGGCCAGACCGGGCCGTGGGCGAATGCCGCGGGGCACGACCTGAACTACATCGCGATCAGCGGCGCGCTCGATGCGATCGGCACCGTGGAGAAGCCCGTCCCGCCGCTCAATCTGGTTGGCGATTTTGGGGGCGGCGCGCTCTATCTCGCGTTCGGGCTGCTTGCCGGGGTGCTCCACGCGCGCGAGACGGGCGAAGGCCAAGTGGTCGATTGCGCGATGAGCGATGGCGCGGCGTCGCTGATGGCGATGTTCTATGGTTTCAGGGCGATGGGGATGTGGCGCGACGAACGCCGCGCGAACCTGCTCGACGGGGGCGCGCATTTCTACGACACCTACCGGTGCGCCGACGGGAAGTGGGTTGCGATCGGCGCGATCGAGCCGCAATTCTATGCTTTGCTGCTGGCAAAGACCGGGATCGACGACGCGGCGTTTGCGGGGCAGATGGACCCTGCGAACTGGCCCGCGCTGCGCGAGAGACTCGCGGCGGTGATCGCGACCAAAACGCGTGACGACTGGTCGGCGATCATGGGCGGGACCGATGTGTGCTTCGCGCCGGTCCTGTCGATGACGGAAGCCCCAGCGCATCCGCACAACGCCGCGCGCGAAACCTTCGTCGAGCGCGACGGAGTGACCCAGCCCGCGCCCGCGCCGCGGTTTTCGGCGACACCCGGTGCGATCCAATGCCCGCCCCCCGCGCTCGGCGCGGACACCGCGGATGCGCTCGCCGACTGGGGGTTCGACGCCCACCGGATCGCGGCGCTGGAGCAGGCCGGCGCGATCTAGCTCGCCACCAGCTCCTTGAGCGGACGGCCCGGATCGGCAAGCAACGCGGGGTCGACCTCGGCCCGTCCCACGACGAGCCCGCGCCCCTGGACATAATCGCGGGTCGCGTTGACGCAGTCGAGCGCGACGACCCGCCCGCGTTTCAGATACACGACGCTGAAGCTCCGGCTCGCGGGATCGCCGCGTACGACCTCTGCGTCATAGCCGGCGGACAGCCCCACGGTCTGCAGCCGCAGATCATATTGGTTCGACCAGAACCACGGGACGGCATTATAGGGTTCGGCCGCGCCGGTCACGACCTTCGCGACTGTCGTCGCCTGATCATTGGCGTTCTGCACCGATTCGACCCGGATGATGGCATCGTCGGCGAAGGCGCTGGCGTGCAGCGCGCAATCGCCGATCGCGAACACGTCGGCCAACGTGGTGCGGCAATGGCGGTCGACCGCCACGCCGTTGCCGCCGACCGCACCGGCGGCGAGCAGCGGCGCGACCGCGGGAACGATGCCGATCCCGACGATCACCAGATCCGCCGCGATGGTCGTGCCGTCGCCGAACACGACGCCGTTGGCGCGACCGTCGCTGCCGGCGATGCGGACGACGTCGGTCGCCAGCCGCAGTTCTACCCCATGCGCACGGTGCGCAGCGGCGTAAAAGGCGGACAGGGCCGGCCCGGTGACCCGCGCGAGCAGGCGGTCCTGCGCTTCGCACAGAGTGACCGACTTGCCCGTGCTGCGCAGCACTGCCGCCGCCTCCAGCCCGATATAGCCGCCGCCGACGACCACGATCCGCTCCGCCGCCGACAGTTCGCTGCGCAGCAGATCGACATCGGCGCGGGTGCGGATGGTGTGCACTCCGCGCAGATCGGCGCCGTCGCAGTTCAGTCGCCGCGCCGCGCCGCCCGCGGCCCAGATCAGCTGCCCGTACGCGAATTCCGTCCCGTCGGCGGTGGCGACACGGTGGCGCTCGGCATCGACCGCCGTGATGCGCCGACCGCCGAGCAGCGCGATCTCGCGCTCGGCCCAGAACGTCGCGGGACGCAGCAGGATGCGTTCGAACGGCTTGTCGCCGGCCAGATAATCTTTCGACAGCGGGGGGCGTTCGTACGGAGCGTCGCGTTCCTCACCCAGCAACGCGAGCGATCCCGTAAACCCGCGCTGGCGCAACGCGATCGCGGCCTGCGCGCCGGCATGGCCGGTGCCGACGATGAGGATGTCGTAGCGCGTCACCGGCAATCGCTTAGCCCGCGTGAAGGTATCGACAAAATCGCCGCAAGATTCTGCGATATGGTGTTTGACGTGAGCGACACACTCGGCGATGAAGCACCGATGGCCGGCCCAACCGGAGCGGACGGCGTTCGAGGGTGGAGAGAAGCCTTGCACAGACGTGATTTTCTGTCCGCTGGCGGCCTGACGGTCGGCGGCCTGCTGTTATCGTCGTCGTTCGCCGGTCGCGCGATCGCCGCGCAGGACCTGGTGTCGACGATGGACGTCGCGCTCAAGAAGCGCCTCGCCGACGCCGCGCTCAACGCCGCCAGGGGCGCGGGCGCGAGCTACACCGACGTTCGGGTCGGGCGTTACCTGCGCCAGTTCGTCATCACCCGCGACAAGAACGTCCAGAACGTCGTTAACACCGAATCGATCGGGGTCGGCGTGCGCGTGATCGCCAACGGCGCGTGGGGCTTCGCCGCCACCAACGACATCTCGGTCGAGAGCGTTGCCAAGGCCGCGCAACAGGCAACCGCGATCGCCAAAGCCAATGCCAAGAGCCAGACCGCGCCGGTTCAGCTCGCCCCCGTGCGCGGGGTCGGTGAAGTGACGTGGAAGACGCCGATCGTGAAGAACGCGATGGCGGTGCCGTTGAAGGACAAGGTCGACCTGTTGCTCGACGTGAACAACGCCGCACTGGGCGCGGGTGCCGACTTCATCAACTCGGTCCTGTTCATGGTCAACGAGCAGAAGTATTTCGCGAGCAGTGACGGGTCGTACATCGACCAGGACGTCCACCGCATCTGGCCGCAGTTCGGCGTGACCGCGATCGACAAGACCACCGGCAAATTCCGCGCCCGCGAAGCACTCTCCGCGCCGATGGGGCTGAGTTACGAATATCTCGACGGCAACGCGAAGGACAAGTTCATCGCGCCCAACGGGCTGACGACCTACGGCATGTCGTACGACATGAAGGAGGACGCGATCGCCGCCGCCAAGCAGGCGCGCGAGAAGCTGAAGGCGCCGTCGGTCAAGCCCGGCAAATACGATCTGGTGCTCGACCCCAACCATCTGGGCCTGACCATCCACGAATCGGTCGGCCATCCGCTCGAACTCGACCGGGTGCTCGGCTATGAGGCGAACTACGCGGGCACCAGCTTCGCCACGCTCGACAAGCGCGACGCCGGGTTCAAATACGGCAGCGACATCGTCACGATCGTCGCCGACAAGACGCAGGTCGGCAGCCTCGGCGCGGTCGGCTACGATGACGAGGGCGTGAAGACCAAGCGCTGGGACCTGATCAAGGACGGCAAGCTGGTCGATTACCAGAAGATCCGCGACCAGGCGCACATCGTCGGCCAGACGGAATCGGACGGCTGCTGCTATGCCGACAGCTGGTCGAGCGTGCAGTTTCAGCGAATGGCGAACGTCTCGCTGCTGCCCGGCAAAAAGAAGATGAACGTCGCCGACATGATCGCGGGCGTTGAGAACGGCATCTACATCTCGGGCCGTGGATCGTTCTCGATCGACCAGCAGCGCTACAACGCGCAATTCGGCGGGACGGTCTTCTACGAGATCAAGAACGGCAAGATGGGGCCGATGATCGAGGACGTCGCGTACCAGATGCGCACTCCCGAATTCTGGGGCGCGTGCTCGGCGATCTGCGACGAAAGCGATTACCGGATGTTCGGGTCGTTCTTCGACGGCAAAGGCCAGCCCGGACAGGTGTCCGCGGTCAGCCACGGTTCGTCCACCACCCGCTTCAACGGCATCAACGTCATCAACACCGCGCGTTCGCTCGGCTGAACCGCTTACGCGCGAGGAGTTTTTCCAATGACCATGTTTACCGAAGAACAGGCCAAGGCGATCCTGACCAAGGTGGTCGCGCTATCGAAGGCCGATGAATGCACTGCCAGCCTGTCGGGCGGGATCGCGGGCAACATCCGCTTCGCGCTCAACAACGTGTCGACCAGCGGGATCGTCGACAACGCCGAACTCGGCGTCCAGGTCGCGTTCGGCAAGCGAGTCGGGATCGCGACGATCAACGCGTTCGACGATGCCGCACTGGCACGCGTCGTCCAGCGCGCCGAGGATCTGGCGAAGCTGGCGCCCGAGAACCCCGAATTCGTCCCCGCGGTCGGCAAGCAGGCATACCGCCCCAGCCCGACCTTCAGCGCGGCGACCGCGGCGATCACGCCCGAATATCGCGCCAAGGTCGCGTCGGACTCGATCGGGCCGTGCAAGGCCGAAAAACTGATCGCCGCCGGATTCCTGGAGGACGGGCAGAGCTTCGTCGCGTTCATGAATTCAAAGGGCAATTTCGGATACCAGAAGGCGACTGGGCTCAACTACACCTGCACCGTGCGGACCGAAGACGGCCGCGGCTCGGGCTGGGTCGGACGCAATCTGCAGGATTCGAAGAGCTTCGCGGCGGCAAGCGACGTTCGCACCGCGATGCGCAAGGCGAGCGCATCGGCCGAGGCCAAGGCGCTGGAGCCCGGCAAATACACCGTCATCCTGGAACCCGCCGCGGCGGCCGGGCTGGTCGGGTTCATGCTCAATTTCTTCGACGCACGGCAGGCCGATGAGGGCCGTAGTTTCCTGTCGAAGAAGGGCGGCGGCAACAAGATCGGCGAGCAGGTCTTCGACCCGCGCGTCAATATCTATGCCGATCCGTGGGACGCGGCCGTTCCGGTCATGCCGTGGGACGGCGACGGGTTGCCGCGCACCAGGCTGCCGATCGTCACCGGCGGCAAGATCGCGAACCTGCAATATTCGCGCTTCTGGGCGCAGAAGCAGGGTAAGGAAGCGATCGCCGACCCGGGCAACGTGTTGATGGAAGGCGGCACCAAATCGACCGCCGACCTGATCAAGACGACCGAGCGCGGCATCCTGGTCACGCGGACCTGGTACATCCGGCTGGTCGATCCACAGACCGTGCTGCTGACCGGGCTGACCCGCGACGGTACCTTCTATATCGAGAACGGGCAGATCAAATATCCGGTGAAGAATTTCCGCTTCAACGAATCGCCGGTCATTATGCTCAACAACATCGACGAGCTGGGCAAGCCGGTGCGGGTGCAGGGCGACGAATCGAACTTCATCATGATGCTGCCGCCGATGAAGCTGCGCGACTTCACGTTCACGTCGCTATCGGATGCCGTGTAGCGACGTCCACCTCCCAAACCGTTCGGGCTGAGCGAAGTCGAAGCCCCGCTCTTGATCGCAATGAAAGAGCGGCCCTTCGACTACGCTCAGGGCGAACGGATGATGTTCAAGCAGTTATCTAGATGACGCACGACCTATCCCGCGGCCAGTTCCTGCGCCTGCTCGCGGGCGGCCTGGCCGGGGCAATGCTATCCAAGACCGCGCAGGCCGCGCCCGCATCCTATGATTTCTGGTTCACCCGCGTGCGTTACGATTCGGGCGACTGGGATGTCGATCAGCGCGCCCCGGCGAACATCATCACCTCGCTGATCGACTATACCAATTTGCGGGTCGATCCAAAGGAACGGGTGATCGCGCTCAGCGACCCCAAGGTGCTGGCCGCGCCGTTCCTGTATCTGGCAGGGCACAAGACGGTCGATTTCTCCGCCGCCGAACGCCGCAATTTCGAGCGGTACGTTCGCAACGGCGGGTTCGTGTTCGTCGATGATTGCAACCACGATATCGACGGGCTGTTCGCCAAATCGTTCGAGCGCCAGATGGCCGCGATCTTTGGGGCGAAAGCGCTCCAGAAGCTGCCCAACAGCCACCCGATTTATCGCAGCTTCTTCAAGTTTCCGGGGCCCCCCGCGACCGGGTTCGAGCTGAACGGCTGGGGCGACGACTTGGTCCACGATTATGTGAAGGGGATCAGCATCGATGGCCGCTTGGGGCTGCTCTACAGCAACAAGGATTATGGCTGCGAATGGGATTACGACTGGCGCAACAAACGCTTTCTGGCCGAAGACAATACCAAGTTCGCGGTCAACGTCGTGATGTACGCCCTTACCGCCTGACGGGACCGAGATGACCGACACGATCACCGAAGACGAAGTGCAGGCCCGCGTAGCGCGATTGACCGAATTGCGCGCCGCGATCGCGCAGGCGATCGTCGGACAGGCCGAAGTGGTCGAGCAATTGCTGATCGGGCTGCTCGCGGGCGGGCATTGCCTGCTGGAAGGCGTGCCGGGGCTAGGCAAGACGCTGCTGGTGCGGACGTTGGGGGAGGCGCTCGAACTCGGTTTCCGCCGGGTCCAGTTCACCCCCGATCTGATGCCGAGCGACATCCTCGGCACCGAATTGCTAGAGGAGGATCACGGCACCGGGCACCGCAGCTTCCGGTTTCAGCAGGGGCCGGTGTTCACCAATTTGCTGCTGGCCGACGAGCTCAACCGTACGCCCCCGAAGACTCAGGCCGCGCTGCTCGAGGCGATGCAGGAGCGCACCGTCAGTTACGGCGGGGTGACACATCAGCTGCCATCGCCGTTCTTCGTGCTGGCGACGCAGAATCCGCTCGAACAGGCGGGGACCTATCCGCTGCCCGAAGCGCAGCTCGATCGCTTCCTGCTGCACATCCGCGTGGCTTATCCGAGCGAGGCGGAGGAGCGCGACATCCTGACCCAGACCACCGGTCGCGCCGGGGCGGGAGTGCCACGGGTGATGGGCGGGGAGGAGGTGCTGGAACTGCAGCGCCTGGTCCGCGACGTGCATCTGAGCGACGATTTGCTGAGCTGGATTAACCGGATCGTCCGTACTAGCCGTCCGGCGGAGGGCGCGCCCGAAGCGGTGACGAAGTACGTGCGGTGGGGTGCCGGACCGCGTGCCGGGCAGTCGCTGGTGCTGGCGGCGAAGGCGCGGGCGTTGCTGCACGGGCGGTTGGCGGCAACCCGCGACGACGTGGTCGCGCTGGCCGGGCCGGTGATGCGGCACCGGCTGCTGCTGTCGTTCGCGGCGGAAGCCGAGGGGCGCAGCGCCGACGACGTGATCGCCGCGATCCTGCGCGACGTGCCGCTCGCCTAGCCACCCCATTTCCGTTCGTTTCGAGCGAAGTCGAGAAACCTGGAGGCGTGACGTGTATCTCGACTGCGCTCGATACGAACGGGGCTTTTGCGCATGAGTCTTGATCCGATCCCGCCCGATGTGCGCAGCCGGCTGAAGGGCCTGCAGCTCGAATCGCGGCGCGCGCTCGGCGCGCACGGGATTGGTAACCACATGAGCCGCAGCCGCGGTGCCGGGCTCGAATTCGCGCAATACCGCGCCTACGAACCCGGCGACGAACCGCGCCAGATTGACTGGAAGCTCTACGCGCGTTCGGACAAATTCTTCGTGCGCGAAGCCGAGCGCGAGAGCCCGGTGGCGCTGTGGATCCTGATCGATGCGAGCGCGTCGATGGGACAGGAAGACGCGGCCCGGCCGGGCTGGTCGCGGCTCGACGCGGCGCGGACGATCGCGGCGTGCCTGGCCGAACTCGCGATCCGGCAGGGCGACCGGTTCGGCGCGGCGACGCTGAGCGACGACGGCGTCTGGGTGGTCGCGCCGGGCGGCGGAGTGCGGCAGCGCGACCGGATGCGGATCGAGCTGGGACAGGTCGGCGCGCGTGGCGGGTTTCCGGACGATGCGGGGCTCGGCCAGCTGCTCGACCGGATCGGCGCGCGCGACCTGGTGATGATGCTGAGCGACGGGTTCGATCCCGGCGTACTCGAACTGACCCGCAAGCTGGCGGCGGCGGGGCGCGAAGTGCTGTCGATCGAATTGCTGAGCGTGGCGGAGCGCGATTTCGCGTTCGACGGCGGTTACCGTTTTCGCGACCCCGAGACGGGTGAGGAGCTGCTCGGCGACGGCACCGCGCTGCGGGCGGATTTCCTCGCGCGGTTCGGCGCGGCGCGCGCCGCCTATCACGCCGCGCTCGACGCCGCCGGGGTGCGCCGCGCGGATTATGTGCTTGACCAGCCGGTCGATGCGCCCCTGCAAACGCTGTTTGGGCGCAAGGCGTGAACCCGGCGTTGCTGTTTCCGCTCGGGCTCGCCGCGCTCGTCGCGCTCATCGTCCCGCTGGTCGTCCACCTCGCGCGCAAGACCGAGCAGCGCCCGACCGATTTCGCCGCGCTGCGCTGGTTGCGCCCTAAGCCGCGTCCGCGCCACCGCCCGCGGCTCGACGAATGGCCGCTGCTGATCGCGCGGCTGCTGCTGATCGCGCTGCTGGCCTCGTGGCTGGCGCGGCCGGTATTGCGCGAAGGCGAAGCCGCGGTGCCGGTGGTCGCGGTCGTGCCGGGGGTCGATCCCGGTTCGGTAGCGGAGCGCGAGGGCGAGCGGCGGATGTGGCTTGCGCCCGATTTCCCTGCGCTGAGCGAACCCCCGCCGATTGGTCCGATCGCGCTCGCAAGCCTGGTACGCGAACTCGATGCGACGTTGCCGCCGGGTGCGAAGCTGACCCTTGTCGTCCCGCGGCGGATTACGGGCGTCGACGCCGAGCGACCGCGGCTGTCGCGTGCGGTCGAATGGCGCGTGGTCGATGGCGGCATGGCGGCGCCGCGACGCGCATTCGCACCCTTGCCGCTGACGATCCATGCCCCCACCGCACGCGCGCCGGTCGCGCGCTATTTTCAGGCAGCTGCGACGGCCTGGGCGCCGCCGGGCAAGCCCGGCAACGTCGTGCTTGCTGCGCCCGGTGCCGCACTGCCACCGTTCTCGCGCACGTTGATCTGGCTCGCTCCCGGTGCACTGCCCGCAAGCGTCAATGCGTGGGTTGAGCGTGGCGGGACCGCGCTGGTCGCCACCGACAGCGCAGCGATCTGGCCCGGGCCGACCGCGGTCGTGTGGCGCGACGACGTGGGCGCACCGTTGGTCGAGGGCGGACCATTGGGGCGCGGCCGGTTGCTGCGCTTCACCCGCGCGTTGGCGCCTGCGGTGCTGCCGGACCTGCTGAGCCCCAGCTTTCCGTACGAATTGCGCCGCGTGCTGGTCGCCCCCCCGGTCCCGACGCTCGCCGATGCGCGCGATTATGCACCGACGACGGGCGCGACGCCCTATCCGCAGCCCGCACGCGAGTTGCAGGGGTGGCTCGCGCTGCTGATCGCCGCCGCGCTCCTTGCCGAGCGCTGGCTGGCGACGCGGTCGCGCCGGGCGATTGCGCCGTGAGCGCCGTCCGACCCGTGCAGGATTGGGTGCGCCCCGCGCGGCTGCGCG
>JAZKGJ010000009.1:10264-32178 GCA_040385975.1 Pseudomonadota bacterium
CACCGGGGCCGACGACGCGCTGCGCTGGTTGCCAGTGCCGTTCGCAGCGGCGGCGCTGGCGTGGCGGTTTGCCGGGTTCTGGCCCGCGGCGCTGCTGCTGGTCGTGACGGTCGCAGCATTCGGCGTGTTCGCGCGCCACCGCGCTACGCGATTCGATCGCGCGTGGCTGATCCGCGAACTCGATTCGCACGCGCCGGGGCTGGAGGACAGCGCCGATCTGCTGTTCGTCGATACGCCGCTCGGGCCGTTGCAGCGGTTGCAGCAAGCACGGATCGGTGACCGGCTGACGCTAGCGCCGATCGACCTGCGGCCGGCCTGGTCGAGCCGTGCGATCCTCCTGGCGTGGCTGATCGCCGCGGCGGTCGTGATCGCGGCGTTCGTCTGGCCGCGCGGTGAGCTTGCCCCCGGCGCGCTCGCGCCGAGCGACGAAGCCGGACCGGTCGTGGCCGGGGTGCCGCGGCTGACGGGGCAGCGGCTGCGGATCATCCCGCCCGGCTACACCGGTCTGCCGGCGCGCGATCAAGGCGCGCTCGACGCCAAGGTGCCGGCGGGCTCGCGGCTGGTGTGGACGCTGCAATTCGTGCCCGACCCCGCAGCGGCTGCGCTTGCTGTGCTGGGGAGCGGCAACGTGGCACTTGCGCACGCTGGCGACCGCTGGACCGCGGCGACCACCGCGCGCGCGTCGGTGCTTTATCGCGTCGTGCCGCAGGGCGGGGCGGGAACCCCGCGACTCCGCCGGATCGATGTCGTGCCTGATGCGCCGCCGCGGGTGCGCCAGCTCAGCCCCACCCAGACGCTGACCCTCGTCACCGCCGGTCAGCGCAGCTGGGACCCGGTGTTCGAAGCAAACGATGACTACGGCGTAGCCGCGACCGCGCGGCTGCGGGTGGTGGTGACCGAAGGCGACGGCGAGAATATCACCTTTCGCGAACGCACGCTGAGCGTCCGCGGTAGCGGGAGCGCGACCCGTAAGCGCTTCGCCGCGAATTTGCCGTTCGCCGCGTTCGGGATGGCGCGTGGGGGCGACATGGTGGTGACGCTGAGCGTCGCCGACAATCGCAGCCCGGGTCCGCAGATCGTGCGCGGGCCGAGTGCGATCCTGCGTTGGCCGCCCGAGCGCGGGCTGGAAGGCACCGGGCTGGAGGGCGCGCTGAAGCCGGTACTGCCCGCCTATTTCCGCAGCCAGCGGCAGATCATCATCGATGCCGAAGCGCTTATCAAACAACGCCGCCGGATCACCCCCGATGCGTTCCTGGTCCGGTCCGACACCCTGGGCGTCGATCAACGGCTGCTGCGACTGCGCTACGGCCAGTTCGCCGGCGAGGCAGCGGAGGGCGGGCCGAAGCCGCCGACCAACGACGCCGACGCCGGGTTGACCGCGGATGCCGCCCCGGCACCCGAAGCGCATCCCGATCACGACGGTCATACCGACGGCGATAAATCGCCCGCGTTCGGACGCGCGGGGGGCGAACTGGAGGAATACGGCCATACCCATGACGAGTCCGAAGCCGCGACATTGCTCGACCCCGACACGCGGGTGACATTGCGGCTCGCGCTCGACCAGATGTGGCAGTCGGAACTGAACCTGCGGCAGGGTATGCCCGACAAGGCGCTGCCGTTCGCGTATAAGGCGCTTCGCTACATCAAACAGATTCAGCAGGCGTCGCGGATTTATCTGCGCCGGACCGGCACGCAGCAGCCCGCGATCGATCAGGCGCGGCGGCTGACCGGCAAGCGCGACGGCATCGCGCGGCGGGCGCTGGCGCCCGCCACCCCTGCCGAGATCGACGCAGCCCCCGCCGCAGTGTGGCGCGCGCTGGCGGCACCGGGGCCGGTCGCACTCGACTCGCTCGAACGCTGGCTGCGCGGCAATCGGGGCCGGGTGGCCGACCCGCTCGCCTTTGCCGGCGCGATCGACGCGGTGCGGCGCGAACCCGGCTGCACGCGCTGCCGCGCGGCGCTGCGCGGACTGGTCTGGAGCGCGCTGGCGCGGCCCGCGCCGACCCCGGCGCGACGCTCGCGTGGCGATGCGGCGGGTGCGCGCTATCTCGACGCGATTCGGCCGTGAACGCTGTGCAGATTCTGCCGGGGTTGCTGACGCTGACGGTCGCGCTCGGCTGGGTGCGGCTGGCGTGGTGGCAGTATCGCGCGCCGGCGGCGGCACGCTCGCGGGGGTGGCGACTGGCGATCCTAGCGGTCGCGCAGCCGATATCCGCGGCATTGCTGTACCTGACGCTGGTGCCGCCCGCGCTGCCGACCCGCCGCGGCACGTTGGTGGTGGCGACCGCGGGCACGCCGCGGCTGGTCGCGCTCGGTGGAGATGAGCGGCTCGTAACGCTGCCCGAGAGCGATATTCGGGGCGGTGAACGCGTTCCCGACCTTGCCACTGCGCTGCGCCGTTATCCCGGCACCGCGCGATTGCGGGTCGTCGGCGGCGGGCTGACCCCGCGCGATGAGGAGGTTGCGCGGACCCGCTCGCTGGCATTTGTCCCGCCGCCACCGCCGCGCGGGCTGATCGCGCTGGCACCGCCGGGGGCGGTCGCGCCGGGAGCGCCGTTTCAGATCGGTGGGCAGGCCGCGGGACTCGGCGATGCCACTGTCGAGTTGCTCGACCCAGCCGGCCAGCGGGTCGATGTGCGCCCGGTCGCCGCCGACGGGACCTTCATCGTCACCGGCACTGCGCGCGGGGCGGGCGCCGTGACCTTCACGCTCAAGCTGCGCGACGGCCGCCGCGCCGTCGTCGCCGCTGCGGTCGTGCCGGTCGAGACCGTCGCCGCCGCGCCGCCGCGGCTGCTGGTGCTGGCGGGGGCACCAGGGCCGGAAATCAAGTATCTGCGCCGCTGGGCAACCGAGGCGGGACTGCCGCTCAACGTCCAGCTCAACCTGGGCGGCGGAATGGCGCTGGGCGACCCGCCGGTCGCGATCAATGCGGCGACGCTGGCGCGATTCGATGCGGTGGTGGTCGACGAGCGCAGCTGGGCGGGCCTGGGGGCGGGCGGGCAGGGCGCGCTGCGTGCTGCGGTGCGCGGTGGCCTCGGCTTGGTGCTGCGGGTGACGGGGCCGCTTCCGGATGCGGTGCGGCGGCAATGGCAGGGTTTCGGGTTCGTGCTGGGCAGCGGGGTGCAGGTCGCTCCGGTGAAGCTGGCGCCGGCTGCGCCCGACGCGGCGGCGCTGGCCGCGCGGCGCGGCACCGGGAGCCGCGATGTCGCGCCCGACGCCGAAGCCTTCGCGGACGAACCGCCGCCGCTGTCGCGCCGGGTCATGACGCTCAGCGGGCCGGACATCGTGCCGGTTGCGCGCGATGCGAGCGGCGCGGCGTTCGCGGCCTGGCGCCCGGTCGGACGCGGGCGGGTCGCGGTGTGGAACCTGCCCGACAGCTTCGCGCTGGTCGTGACCGGGCAGGGCGATCGCTACGGCGAATATTGGAGCGCGACGGTCGCCGCGGTTGCGCGGGCGGGGGCGGGACCGACCGCTCGGTTCGAATCGCTGGCGCGCGTGGGCGAGCGCACCGTGATCTGCGGCCTGACCCGCACAGCGCGCGTGACGGGGCCGGGCGGCGCGGTCCGATCGCTGATCGTCGGCGGCGACGGCTGCGCAGGTTTCTGGCCGCGCGCCGCGGGCTGGCATTCGCTTGAGCGCGGCGGCGCGAACTTCTTCGTGCAGGACGTGGATGCGCTTCCCGGCGTGCGCGCCGAAGCGCGCCGCGTGGCGACCCTCACGCTGGTCGGCGAGCGGTCCACGCCGGGCAATGCCGCATCGCCGCCGGGACGGAGCGGATCTTGGCCATGGTTCCTGGCGTGGCTGGCGGTGAGCGCCGGCCTATGGTGGTTCGAACGCGCGCGCTTCGGGCGGATCCGCCCGGCAAGCTGATCAGCCGCCTTCGCGTTCCGCGACCATTTCGCGCACCATCGGTTGCAGCCGCTCATCGAAGCGGGCGAGCACTGTGCCCCCGGCACTGCCGAAATGCGTAGTCAGCCGCGTTCCGTCCCAGCGGTGCACCACGAACCCGGGCGGGTCATCGACCACCATCGCCCGGTCGTCGGGGCTGGCCGGGTCGATGGCCGCGAATGACAACGCCAGCGCGGGCGCGACCGACGGGCAGGTGATGAGCGGGATGCCGTGCCACGCCGTCACGCTGGCGCGGTGGATGTGACCGCTCGTCAAGCCGATCACGTTGCTTCGGCCCCGCACCGCGTCCGCGAGCCGCGTAATCCACGCCGCCGCCGGATTGGGGTCCATCCACGCGATGCCGGTCGCGGCGGGGGGATGATGAAGCAGGATGAGGGTCGGAATTGCCGCATCCTCGGCCAGCCGCTCCGCCAGCCACTGCGCCCGCACCGCGCAGAAATCGCCGCCGTGCCGCTCCTCCAGCAGCGTGTCGAGGACGATGCAGCGCAGCCCGGGCAGGTCGATGCAAAACTGGACAAAGCCGTGCGCCGATGCCGTGTCCGGAAAGGCCGCAAGGAAGTTCGCCCGCACGTCGTGATTGCCGACCGTCAGGCGGACCGGGCACGGAAAACTCGCGATCGCGCTGCGCAGACGTTCGTAATCCCGCGCCGCCCCGTCCTCGGTCAGGTCGCCGGTGATGATCAGCAGATTGGGCTCGAGCGCCGCAACCGCGGCCAGCGCGGCATGAAGGCGATCCTCGTTGCGTTCGCGGTGCGCGGTGCGGTCGAACCCGAGATGGACATCGCTCAATTGCGCGATGGTGAGTCCGCTCACGGAATGGGGTCGGCCGGTTGCGGTTCGTCGCCGACCCCGGTCGCGGTGCCGTCGTTTTCGCCGATCCCGACCCCGGTCCACAAACTGTCGTTGCCCGACCCTGTTACCGGTTCGTCGATCGACGGGGTGTAGCTGAACGGATTGCTGCGGACGATCTCGATCAACGCGGCGCGCGCGGGCGGAATGGCGGCGCGGATGGCGCTTTCGACCGCGAGCGGGTCGTCGAGCCCCATTTCGCCGACGATCGCGACGATGTCCTGCGCGGGAACCCCGATCGTCGGGAGCAGCGCGGCCTGGGGCGGCGGAGCCGGCGCGGGGGTAGGGGTAGGGGTCGGTGTTGGGGTAGGCGTCGGCGTAGGCGTAGGCGTAGGCGTCGGCGTGGGTGTTGGCGTCGGCGTCGGCGTCGGGGCCGGGGCCGGGGCCGGAGTCGGAGTCGGAGTGGGCGTAGGCGTAGGATCGACCGGGCAGCCGCCCGCCAGCAGGCAATCGTTGGCGCTCGACGTGCCAGTGAAGTTTGCTGCGCCCTGTGCCGCCTGGCCCGACAGCCGCAGCGCGCCCAGCACCGCATCGCCGGTCAGCGCGCCGACCCGGCCGTTGACGATGAACTCGGCGGGGTTCTGCCCCGTCGCGATGATGTCGACCCCGCCCGCGCCGGCGGTGAAACCACGCCGTGCCGCGCGTGCGCTGCCGCCGGTGTTCTGGATATGCAGCGCTTCACCGACGCGGAAGGTCAGCCGGTCGGCGGAAAGCCCGCCGGCGTCGTTGAGCAGCGTCGAATCGTTCATCGCCAAGCGCGCGCGCCGCGCCGCCGCATCGCCCGCCGCGGCGACATCGGCAGCGGCCGCAGCGGTCGCGACCGTGATCCTGGGTGCGGTCAGTTCGATCGTTCCGGCCAGCGCGCCCGCGGCGTCGCTGACCGCGATCGAGCCGGTCGGCAGCGTTACGCGCAGCGCATTTCCCGCGGTCAGCCGGACCGCGTTCGCGCTGCTCGCGTTGATCAGTTGCACCGCGCCGGTTACGCCGATCGCGCCGGGCGTGCTGACACTGAAGCTGCCTGCGGAGCCGATCGTGCCCGGACTGGCCCCGTTGGTTGCGCTGAGCGTCAGCGCACCGATCGTCACGTCGGGGTCGGCCGCGCCGTTTCCGGCGACGACCGGCGCGGCAACCGCGATACTGCCCGCACGGACCCGGTCGAATGCCGCTTGGGACAGCGCATAGCCCGTTCCCGCGCCGTCGCCGAGCCGGGTGCGCTGAGCCCCCGTATTGCGGAAGGTGACGACGCCCGGACTGGTGATCGTCGCATTGGGCCCGACCGTGATCGCGCCCGATGCCAGCGTTACGGTGCCGCCACTGCTTGCACCGTTCAGCGCGATCGCCGCCCCGGTCACGTCGAGCAGGCCGGTCGCCGAAACGGTGCCGTTGAGCGTCGCATTGGTCGCTGCGGCGATGCCGATCGCGCCGGTGGTCGTGACGATGCCGCGCGGCTGGTTCGAACCGGACAACGCGCCCGAAACGATTCGCGCATCGCCGACTGTCACCGCCCCCGCGCTGCTGGTGATGTTGATGAGGTCGCTTGCGCGCGCTTCGGCGACGGTCGCATTGCCCACGCTGGTGATCGCGACCGCGCCGCTGTCGGCGCTCGCGTAAATCACCTCGATCGCACCGGGCGCGTTCAGCGTCACGCTCGCACCGTCGGCAGTAATGCGTCCCGAATCGAGCTGTGCAACGCCGACCGCCCCGGTCGCCTCCAATAAGACTGCGCCGGTCGCGGCTAGCCGCGTGCCGCTGATCGCGCCGCGCTCGCTGCCCAGATCCACGCTGCCCGCGGTCAGCCGGGTAAAGCCGATGCCGTCGCGGCCGCGCGCCTTGATCGTGCCGCCCGCGCTCATCGTGCCGAGCTGCACCGCAGCCGCGCTGGCGGCGCTGTCGATGGTGCCGGTGGCGTCGGCGGTGCCGACGGTCAATGCGCCGGTGCTGCGCAGCGTTACGTCACCCGCGGTCGCACTGGCGCGCGCGATGTTGAGCGCGCCGGGTCCGGTCAGCGCGACGCTGCCCCCCGTGGCGGTCGTCGTGCCGGTGCCCAGCGCGCTGACGGCGACCGCCCCCGGTGCATCGAGCGTCGCCGCGCCGGTCGTGTTTAGCACCGTCCCCGCGATCCCGCCGCTGGTCGTGCTTAGGTCGGCGCTGGCCGCGTCGATCCGGTCGAAGCCGACCGGCCCCGCCGCGCGTCCGATCACCGCGCGCTCGCCAGTCAAGGTCGTTGCGGCAATTCCCCCGCCAGTGCTGGTCAGCGTCAGGTCGCCGCCGACCGCGACCGCATTGGCGACGGTGAGCTGCCCCGCGGCGGTGACGCTCAGCGCGCCGGCGCGGGTGCGCACGTCGGTCAGGGTGACCGCGCCCGGGCCGGTCAGTGTCACCGCGGTACCACGCGCCGTGGCCGGGCCGCTGCCCAGCGCGGTGATCGTGACGGTGCCCGCCGCGTCGAAGCTCTGGCCGACGGTCGCGACGGTCGTGCCGCCGGTGATCGCCGCACCGCTGCTCGTAACCTGGATGCTTTGTCCGCTCAGTCCGGTGAAGGCGATCGCGCCGGGCGCGGTGATGCTCAGCGCGGTGCGCGCGTTCACATTGCCCAGCGTCGCGCCGCCCGTGCGGGTGATCAGCGTGGCGGTCTCGGTCGTCGAGCCGGCGTCGAGCCGCAGCTCGCCCTGCGCGATCACTTCGAGCGCGCCCGCGACCGCGTCGGCGCTCACCACGTTCAGCGCGCCCGCGGTCTGGTTCACGCGAATGCCGGCCCCGCGCAGCGTCGCGGCGGGCGAGCTCAGTTCGTCGCGGACCACGACATCTCCGCCTGCGACCAGCCGCGCTGCGCCGGTCGCGACCACCCGGTCGCCGGCGAGGGTGCCGGTCGTGCTTTCCAGATCGACGGTTTGCCCCGCCGCTCGAACGAATGAAATCCCGTTCGCAGCCCGCGCAGTCAGCGCGGTGCCCGCGGTCAGCGAATTCAGCACCACCTGCCCGGCGGTACTGGTCGCGCTGATCGCGCCGGTCGCTGTGGTGTTGACGACGTTCAAGGTGTTGGCGCTGGTCAGCGCGACATCGCCCGCATTCGCCGCGACCCGCGTGATGGTGATCGTTCCGGGACTGGTCAGCGCGACCGAGGCGCCCTGCGCATCGACCGACGCCGCGGTCAGGTCGGTCGCGACGATCGCGCCGGCCGCGCTCAGCGTCGCGATTCCGGCGGTGTCGATCCGCCCGCCGGTCACCGCGCCGCTGCTGCTCGCCAACTCGACCGATCCGCCGGTGACATCGGTAAAGCCAACGCCGTTCACGCCGCGCCCGACCAAGGTGTTGTCGGCGCGGACCGTCCCGAGTGCCAGCGTCTGCCCCGCGTCGGCGGTAAAACCTTCGGCGGAATCGGCGGACTGGACCGTCACGCTGCCGGTCGAGGCCAGGTCGATTTCACCCTGCGAAGACCGCGCCTCGGCGACAGTATAGTCGCTGATCGCATCGACGGTGATATCGCTGCCGTAAGCGTAGAGTGCGCCGGTCGACAGATCGGTGTTGATCCGGACCGACGATTGCGCGTCGAGCGTGATCGCCCCGCCGCTTGCGCTGTCGCCGGTGACGCTGCCGCCGCTGGCGGTCAGGTCGATGTTGCCGGCGCTGACGAAGCCGAAGCTGACATTGCCTGCGGCACTGCCGGTCAGCGCGCGGCCCGAGCTGGCGTTACCGATGCGCAGGTCGCCGCCGCTACTGGTCAGGCTGACGTCGCCGTCGCCCTGAATATCCGCCGCGTCCAGATCGCCGCTACTGGTCGCCGTAAAGTCTCCGTCATCGCCGCGCGCACTGGTCGCCCGGCCGACGCCGATGTTCAACGGCCCGATCGCGTTAAGGTCGACGCTGCCGCCGGAAACGTCGATGATCGGGGTGTCGATGGTCGTACCGACCTGAACTGCGTGATCCGCGGTCAACGTGATCGACTGGGTTGATTGCAGTCCGCCGGCGTAGATGTCGCTGCCGACGATGCGAATGTCGCGGGCGGTTCCGACGCTGTTGCCGACGATGCTGGTGTAGGCGCCGCTAACCCCCACGAACCCATTCCGTGCGGTCAGCAGCAGATCGGTGTCGTTCGCCTGCCCGACGGTGCCCAGATCGATATTTTCCGCGATTATGTCGAGATTGCCCGAGCGGGTGACGATCGACCCCGCGGTGAAATTGCCGCCGACATCTACCGCGCCACCGCCGGTGCCGAGCAGCGCGCCGGTCGCGCCGACCGACGCCAGTGTGACCGAGCCCTGCGAGCCGATGACGGTGTTGCCGCCGCTCCTCGTGCTCAGATTCTGGCCGAAGATGCCCGGGTTGGCGTTCGGGTTCGCATAGAGCCCGCCGATCAGCGTCGCATTGCCGCCGGCGTTGACCAGGAACCCTGCGCCCTGCACCCCGATCGAGCCGACCGTCGCGATCAGCGAGGCATTGTTGACCGTCGAGAAACCCTGGTTCGACGCGCCGCCGACCGCGCCCAGCAAAATGCGGTCGCGCGCGATCACGCTGACGCTGTTCGACGCCATCGGCCCGGCGAGGATGACGTTCAGCGGATTTTGCGAATACAGCGGGTTGAGCTGGTCGGTCGTGCGCCCGATCGTCACCGGCCCGGCGGTGGTAAGCTGGCCGAGACAGATGTCGCCCGCCAGGCAGCCCTGATTGAGCAGGCCGCCGTCGTCGCCCGGCACACCTGGGGTAGGGGTATTGGCCAGTTGCGCGCTGACCGACGTGCCGCCGCTGATCGCGCCGCGCACCTGAATTGCGTCGCCGCTGAGCGCGACGCTGGTGGTGCCGAGCGCCTGCAACGTGCCGTCGAAATAGAGCGCGCGCACGTTGCCTGGTGCATTGCCCGTCGTCGGCAGCGATCCCGCCGCCAGCGTCACCGCGCCCCCGCCGAAGCCATTGTTGCCGCCGCGGACGATCGTGCCGCCCGGTACGATGATGTCGTTGCCCGACTGGATGAGCGGCGCGAATCCGGCGATCACGTTGGCACCCGCCGCGAGTTCGACGGTGCCGCCGGCGCGCAGCGTGATGGTACCCGACCCCTGCGTCACGCCATTGAGCGTCAGGTTGCCTTCGTCATACGGGTCGCTCGGCCCGTTGGGCTGACCCGCACTGAGCGTGATCGCGCCTTGCGTCGGGTTGAAGAAACTGCCCTCCGAAACGACCGAGGTGACGCTCAGATCGTCGCGCGCGGTCGCGTTCAGCGTACCGGTCGACCGCAGCGCATCGGCGTCGAAATCGGTCTCCGAATTCAGATCGACGGTCCCGCCGCGCAGGATCGTGCCGCCGCGCGCGTCGATGTTGAGCGACTGCGCGCGCAGCACACCGGTGGCCGCGATCGTATCGACGCGATTGGTGTTGCCGCCGTGCGTCGCCAGCAGCCCGAAAGCGTCGATGTTGACGTTGCCGGTGACGTCGACCCCGCCGTCCCCCGACGCGGCGATCTCGACCTGCCCGACGAACGCATCGACCCCGCCGCTGAGAAAAATGCGGCCGATATCGGATTTGAACTGCAGGTGTGGACCGTTGGCGAAATCGACCGGGCCGGTGGTCAGGACCGTCAGCGTGCCGCGCGATTCGAGCGGCCCCGCGCCGTCGCCGACACTGTTTTCGATCAGCACCCGCCCGATCGAGCCGGTCCCCTGCGACCCCGCCGACAACACACCGCCGCCGAAATAGCTCGCCGGCAGCGGCCCGCCGCGGGCGGCGGCGCTGCCGGTGGTGGCGATGCGGATGGTGCCCCCGGTCGCACCCCCGTTGAACAGACCGGTCGTGCCGGTCGCCGTGACGTCGGCGAAAAGCCTGCCGTCGAAGGCATAGGTCGCCGAATCGGCGGTCAGCGAGATGTCGCCACCGATGGTGGGCGCCAAATAGCCGCCCGTGCCGGTTCCCTCTTGCGCGGTGGCGATAAGCGTCAGGTCGCCGGCTGCGGACAGACTGCTGGCGGCAGTCGCCTGCAGCGTGATCGCGCCGGCCACACCGGCACCGACCAAACCGGCCGCGACCGTCATCGTCGCCGGTCCGGCACGGCCGCCACGCGCACTGGTTTCGATGTTGGTCGCGCTGCCGAGTGAGAGTTGACCGGGCAGGATCTGCGCGCTCCCGGTCGCCGCGATCATGACCGCGCCACCGGTGCCGGTCGCACCGTTCTGACCATTGAGCAACGCGCCGCCGCCGGCCGCGTCGGTGCGGATCGTGGTGGATCCGGTGACGGTGAGCGCGCCGCCGTCGAGCGATTCGACCTGCACCGCGCCGCCGGTTGCGGCACCGGCGTTCCGCAAAGCGTCGATGGCGTTGGCCTGTGCGTTGATCGTCAGATCGATAATCTCGATCATGCTGCCGCTGTTCGCAATTACGGTCCCGGCACCGCCCCGCATCGTCACCCCCGTGTCGAGCAGCGTCGGGGTCAGGCGCAATTCGGCATTGGTGTCGAGCGTGAGTTCGCGGGTGGTGAACGCCGCGCCGTTGATCGCATCGACCTTCGCCGTGCCGCCGGTCGAGGTGAGCGCCGCGGTGCCGCCGGTGACGCCGCCGCTGGTCGTGCCGGTGCCGGCGCGCGCGCGCGCGTCGAAGCTGGTCGAATCGGCGGTCAGGACCGCGTTGTCGAGTTCGAGCAGGCCGTCGCCGCCCAGCGCGACCCCGCCGCTGCCGCGAATGACGCCGTTGGCACCGCCCTGTCCGCCCGACGCGAGCGCTTCCTGCCGCAGCCGCAGCGTCGGCGGCGGTGCGGGGTTGGGCCCGGGCGGGGCCAGATACACGTTGGTGAAGGCGGCGTTGTTGAGCGCGCTGATCGTCGTGTCGCCGCCCGCCGCACCGCTGCCGTTCCCGGCCTGCGCATCGTCGGAATTGCCACCGTTGCCGCCGGTCGCATTCGCGAGCAGATTATAGACGCCGTTTTGATTGCGGTTGGCGATCGTCCCGCTGTCGTTGCGCAGGATCGCGACCCCCGCGGCCGCTGCGCCGCCGTTTCCACCATTGCCGCCGTTTCCGGCCGGAGTGGGATCGCTCTGGCCATGCCGCGCATTGCCGCCGTTGCCCCCCGACGCGCCGACGTCGAGCAGGATGTCGCCGACCTCCAGCGTGGAGCCGCCCTCGATAATTAGGGACGCGCTGCCGTTGCCGAACGCGCGTCCGCCCGATCCGGCGTCGCGCGGGCTGCCAGTCGGGCCGGGGGTAGGGCCACGCGCATTGTCGCCGTCTCCAGCGATCGCGTTGGCGATCAAATTGACCGCGCTTGCGACCGTTTCGCCGATGCTCTGGGTAAAGGACACCGTGCCGCCGTCGGCGTTGCCGCCGCGAATGCCGGCACCGGCTGCGTTGGTCGGCGCGGCCGTGGGGCGTCCGCTGCCGCCGCGACCTGCCGCGCTCAGGCTGATCACGCCGCTCGCGCCGTCGCCTTGGCCGCTGTCTACGGCGAACCCGGGGGTGGCGATCGTCTGGTTGCCCGCCGTCACGGTCGCGATCACGCGTCCGCCGATGCCGGTCCCCGCGCTACCGAAGTTGGTCGAGTTGCTCTCGCCGCCGAAGCCGCTGGCGCGCGCGGCCAGCTGGCCGGTCGTCGTGAACGCGCCGCCCTGAAGATTGAGCAGAATCTGCCCGCCGGTGCCATTGCCGCCGGTGGCCCCGACCCCGCCGCGGCCATCGGCCTCGAGCGAGGTGCCACGGATGTCGTTGGGGCTCAGGCTGCCGACGTCGATCCGCGAATTGGTCAGCAGGATATCGATGATCCCACCGGTGACCGAGCTGCCGTCGAGTGCCGCGAAGCTGCTGCTCAATTGCAGCCCGTTGCCGACGGTGAGCGCCGAGTTGTTCTGCAAATTGATGCTGATGTTGGCCGCGCGCGCTGCGCCCCCGGTATCGGCATAGCCCGCGATGTCGAACGTGCCGCCGACCCGAATTTGGCCGGCATCGCCAGTGATGCTGGTCGCCGGGATTAGCGACCCGACGGTCGAATCCCCGGTGATCGTCCCGCGGAAATCGCCCGCGAACCGGGTCGTCCCCGACGTCGCGTCGATGTTCAGATTTTCCATCCGCGCGACGACATTGTTCAGGAAATTCGTGCCGGTCTGGATCGTCGCGGTGCTGGCCAGCGGCGGGTTCTGCGCGTCGAAGATCGGGAAGAAGGAATCGCCGTTCAGGATCGCGCCGCCGCCGTTCAGCACGACGGTGTCGCCCGACGCCACCGCAGTCGTCGCCTGCGCGTAACCGATCGTGCCGCCCAGCAGCATCGTGATCGCGTTGTTCTTGGGCACCGCGACGAAATAGGTCTGGCGACGCACCGACGGGTCGGCGGCCGCGGCACCGGTGGTGGTGCCGCTGTGATCGATCGCGGTGGCGGCGTCGGTCCCCTCGCTGATCTGGATGCTGAACAGGTTCGACGCGGTCGGGAAGGTAATGCTGCCGGCCGTTCCGGCGGCGTAGGCGATCTCGCCGTTCGCGCTGACACTGCCGCGCTGGACGATCCTCGGCGCGAACATAGCGACGTAGTTGCTCGCGACGATGCTGGCCTGGTCGGCGATCTGGATGCTGGTACCGCCTCTGGCCGCGCCCAGACTGGCGGTCGCCGGATTGACCGTTCCCGTCGGGTCGAAGGCGATGTTGCTCGCGCTCAACAACAGCGAACCGACGTTGAAATTCGCCCCCGCGCCGAGAATGATGCCGCCCGGGCTGTAGAACCACAACGTCCCACCCTGCTGCCCGTTAACCCGCGACAGCGTCGTTCCGTTGAACTGAATTGCGCGGGTTTCGTCCGTCGGAACGATCCGGTTGAGCACGGTGAAGTCGCTCGTGCCGCTGAAAGTCGCGGTCCCGCCGGTCTGGAACGCGACCACGCCCGTTTGCGAATTGATATCGGAGTCGAGCGTCCAGTTGATGACCGCGGTCGGCGCGAACACCGCGATGTCGGTGGTTGGCGCCGACGTGCTGCGGGTGACGATCGCCGACCCGGGATCGACGGGCGTGCCGGTCGCGCGGTACGACCCGTTGATGATCGCGACCTGCCCCGCCGCGGCGCCCGCGCAGACCAGCGCGCTCGCGGCGAGCAGGCGGTAGCGGAGCTGGCGGGTCGCGCTCTTGGTCATTGGCGGTTCCAGGGCAAGAGCCGGGTGGTCAGCGTCAGCAGGAGACGCGGGTCGCCCCGCCGAGTCAACAAGCCCGCGCGGACCAGCGGCTGCGCGAGCGTCAGGTCGATCCGCGCGCGATTGCCATAGACCGCGCGCACCCCCGCGCCGACCGAATACAGCCGGTCGGCGCCGATCGCGGGAATCGGGCTCGACTTGTTCCAGACCTTTGCGGCATCGAACAGCGCGAACGGCTGGACGGCGAAGCTGCTGGCCGACTTGGGAGCGATGCTGCCGATCCGGACTTCGCTCTGGAACCCGATGCCGCTGTCGCCGACGATCGTGCCGGGGTCGTAGCCGCGCCCCGCGGTGTAGCTGCCGCCCGAATATTCCTCGTAACTGATCAGCGGATCGAGGCTGTATTGAAACCGCGGCTGGATGACGAGCGCCAGGCCCGGGCGGGGACGGTATTCGCCCTGCGCGGTGAAACGCGCGACGGTGGCGGTGGGATCGGCCTCGATTCGGCTGAGCGACACCCCGCCGGCGCACAGCGGGTAAAACGGCGCCGGCCCGCAGTCCCGGCTCGCGCCGAACACGTCGAGCCCGCGTCGCAGTTCGAGCGAACCGTAGGCGCGAAACCGCGGCTCGACCGGGTTGAACCCGCGCCCGCCGAGATAACTGTCGGCGTCGGTCACATCGGCATCGATCTTCAGATACGCGATCCGTGCCTTGTCCTCGGTCAGCGGGGTCGGCCCGAACCGCAGCCGCTGATCGATCAGATCGAGCCCCACCGAGCCGCGCAAGCTGCCGCGCTGGCGGCGGATGAAGGGATAGCTCGCCTCGAAGCTGCCAACGAAGGTGCGCGAGCGCAGCGGGTCGGCCGCTCCCGCATCGGGCCGCGTCCACGCCCGCGTCCCGCGCACCGAAAATGTGAGACCTTCTCCCCCCAGCCGCGCGTCGTAGCCGGCCTGCAGCACAGTCTGCTCGCGGGTGTCGAAGGTGTTGAACAGCCCGACCGTCGCGCGGTCGCCCAGCCCGAACAGATCGTAGGTTTCCGCCGACAGCAGCCCACCGAAGCGGCCGACGGTCTTCGACCCGAAATTCTGGACGTTCGCCTCGATCCGGTAGCGCTGGCGGGTCGCGGTGACTTCGCCGATCACCTCGCCCGGCTTGCCGCCGGCGGGACGCAGCGTCAGGAAGACGTCGTAGCCCGGCAGGTCGCGCGCGAGCAGCAGATAGCGTTCGGCCTCGCGCTCGTTGAACACCTCCCGATCCTGCAATTTCGCCAGATAGCGCGCGATCAGCTTCTCGGACCGCCCGGCATCGCCGCGGACCCGCAACGACACCAGTTTCGCCATCAGCACGTCGAACTTGACGATCCCGTCGACGATCGTCTGCGGCGGCACCTGCACCGCGGCGACATAGCCCGCCTGGCGCAGCGTCGTCGCGGCGGCGTCACGGATCTGGCACACCACCGCAATCGGCACGCGCTTGCCGACATAGTCGGCGTAGCTGGCGGTGAGGTCGGCGGGCGCGAGCCCTTTCAGCCCGGCGAAAGTCGCGCTCTGCAACACGAAGCTGACGTTGGCGAAGCGCGCGTCGTCGAGCGCGCACGGTGCCCGTTCGATCCCGCCCTGCACGTTCAGGCGCGAGCGGTCGCGCTCGTCGCGTTCGGGGGCCGCGCGCTGAACCTCCTCGCGGGTCGGGACGGGCGGGGCGAGCGGTGGCGGCGCGGGCGGAACCTGCGCGAGCGCAGGCGCGGCGCTTGCGGTCATCGCCGCCGCTCCCAACACCGTGCTCACCCGCATTCTCGTTCGCCCCCGTTAGCCCAGCGCTGCGCTACGACCCCGCCGCCGACACCGCCGCGGCGGTCGCCACCACCTGGTCGAGCTGCGTCGCGCAGCCGTTCTTGATCAGCGCGCTGGCGATGTCGGGCAGGTCGGCGGGGGCGGGTACGACCACGAAGGTGCGCAGCTCGATCGGTGCGGCGGCCCCGGTCGCGACGCGGTAGCGCGCGCCGGTCGCGACCTTCAGACCCGCCGGCCACGGCTGGCTGGCTTGGCCGGGTGCCCAGCTCAACTGCGCCGATGCCTTGCCCCCGACCTCGGCGATGCTGCCCTGCGCGGCCTTTGACGGGTCGCTGCGCCACAAGGTCACGGCGGCGGGATCGGTCACGCACACCGCGCCGGGCTTGGCGACGTCGACCATCCAGATGTCGGGCCGCGCGTCGGTCACGCCCTCGACCTGCCGCACCGCGCCGATCCGGACGCGGCGGTCGCGGCGCTCGCTGGTCAGCGCGGCCAGCACGGTGGTGCCGTTGTCGGCGCTGGTCGATGCACTCGCGCTGAAGATGCCAGGTCCCTTCAGGGTCCGTGTCCCGCGCGCGTCGAGCAACGTGATGACGTCGCGCGCCTGCAACCGCAGCTTGGCGGTGTCGGGCAGTTTCTTGCCGGGCGGATAGGCGGCGGCGGACGGCCCGATCGCGCGCACCACCAACGTGTCGGCGGCGGCGGCGGTCGCGATGCTTGCGAGACCGGCGAACATCAGCGCGCGGCGTACCGCGGTCGGGTCAATCCAGCGCATAGCTTGCGTTCCCCCCAATCTGTTCTAGCCGCGTCACGAGACAGCCCAGCGCCTCATCCTCGGGCTTCGTCGCCGCCAATGCGCGCAACCGCGCCAGCGCGCTTGCGTCCCCCGCATCCAGTTCGGCCAGCATCGCCGCGACCGCATCGGCTTCGTCGCAGTCGATCCAATGCCCCGCTTCGTACACCTCCAGCGGCGTCGAACGCCCCCGTACGATGACCCGGCCCATAGGGCGGAAGCATCCCAGAGTCGATTCGACCATCACCTCGCGGCTGATCAAAAGTGTCGTTTTTAGGGACTTGTTGGCACCCTCCAGCCGCGCCGCCGCGTTCATGCTGTCGCCGAGCGCGGTGTACTGGATGCGGCCTTCGCCGCCGAAATTGCCGACGATCGCCTCGCCGCGGTGGACGCCGACCCTGGTGCGGCCGATCGGCGGCAGATCGGGGGGCGCGGTCGCGCGGAACTGCTCGCCGGTCTCGTACATCGCCAGCGCCGCGCGAACCGCGCGGTCGGCATCGTCGGCTCGCGCGATCGGCGCGCCCCAGAACGCCACCACCGCATCCCCGACGAATTTGTCGAGCGTCCCGCCGTGGTCGAGCACGACCTTCGACAGCATGTCGAGATAGCGATTGAGCTGGGTCGCGGTCTGTTCGGGGGTGAGCTGATGGGTGAGCTTGGTGAACCCCTCGAGATCGGTGAACAGCGCATAGATCTGGCGCTTTTCGCCGGTCAGGCTCAGCCGCGTGGGATCGGCGATGATCGCCTTGGCGACATCGCGCGGCAAATATTTGCCCAGCGCCCCCTGCGCGAAGCGGCGCTCGCTCGAATGCACCGCGCGCGCGGTCCACCCGGTCGCGACCAGCGCCAGCGACCAGCCGCCGATCCAGCCGAACATCGGCAGTCCCTGCGTATCGAAGCCGATCCATTGCAGCAGGACCGGCACGACCAGCAGCAGCAATGCCGACTGCGCCAGCGCGAACCCGAGCCGCCACGGACCGAGGTCGAGCGCGCCGACCCCGATCCCCATCAGCACGACCATCGCCGCGGCGAACCAGAGCGTTGGCCAGTTGATCGCGCTTGGCAGGCGGTCGTCGAGCAATTGCGCCAGCATCGTCGCGTGGACCTCCAGTCCCGACATCGTCCCGGTCTCGTCGCGTGCGGAGGTACGGGTCAGCGGCGTATCGAACTGGTCGAGATCGGCGATCACGCCGCCGATCAACACGTAGCGGCCCTCGATCTGGCCGCGAAACGCCTCGGCGAGCGCGCGGTCGGCGAACAGCTGAATCGCGAACTGGCCGAACACGTTGCGGTCGCTCGCTTTGGGCAGCCGATAGAGCAGGCTGCGGTCGTACCCAGCGAACTCCGGATGGCCGGGGGCGAGCGCGTCGGCGAACAACGGCGGCAGCCCGGCGGGCCGCCGGGGCCAGCTGCGCATCACCCCGTCGGGATCGGCTTCGAAGCGAATGCTGGTCGGGGCGACGTTGCCGGGTTTCAGGCTCGCCTGAAAACGCCGCATGAACGCTTCCTGCCACGGCTGGATGTACGCGCCGGTTTCCAGGTTCGACCCGAACGCCAGCTTCACCGGGGTCTTCATCGACCGGAACGCGGCGATCAATTGATCGTCCTCGGGCTGCGCCTGATCGAACAGGACGTCGATTCCGATCGCCTTGGGCTTCAGCGCGTCGAGATTGCGCAGCGCCTTGGCCAGGATCGCGCGGTCGAGGGGCGACCTTTTGCCGGTCAGCGCCAGCGTCTCTTCATCGTACACGACCAGCACGATCCGCGGATCCTCATCGACCCGCGGCGCGGTCAGCAGCAGCCGCGTGTCGTAGAGCGCGCGCTCGGCATCGCGGGCGAGCGTCAGGTCCCAGGAATAACGCGCGAACAACAGCGCCGCGATCAGCAGCGCGACCGTTACCGCGGCGCGCAGCGCGCCGATCCGCCGCACCGCCTGCCCGATCAGCGAGCCCCGCCAGCGCTCGCGCAGCGTCACCGGCTCAGCGCGCCAGCACCGGTTTCGCGCCGTCGCCGACCAGCGCGAACGCCGCCCAATAATAGGGATGCGAGGTGTCGGGGGTGTCCATCAGCGCGCGCTCGCCGCCGCGCACCGCCGCCGCCACCGTCGTGCCGGGCGGCGCCTGGAACACCGCCGAGATCAGCCGCTCGGTCGCGCGGTAGTCGTCGGGCGCGGGCCAATGCGTCGCCAGCACCGCGCGGCTCCCTGCGCCGACGAACGCGCGGACCAGCCCATCGAGCGCGCGCCCGCCACCCGACAGCACCCCGGCTTCGCGCGTCGCATCGACCGTCGCGGTGCCGGCGGTGTCGCACGCCGACAGGATCACCAGATCGGCGTCGATCTTGAGTGCGTAGATTTCGCGAAAACTCAGCAATCCGTCGGAGTCCTTGCCCCCGAACGAGGTCAGCAGCGCCGGCCGCGCCGGGCATTCCGGGCGCGGCGCAGCGACCAAGCCATGCGTCGCAAAATGCAGGATGCGATATTGGTTGAGATCGCCGCGGGCGCGGATCGCGGTGTCGCTGAACGCCGCGCCGGTTACCACCGCAGAACGGTCGCGGCCGATGATGCCTTCCGCGGTCACCAGCTCGCGTGCGGAGATCGGCTGGTTCCACGCGCGCAGCGGCCAGCGGCAGTCGATCTGCCCCTCCGCGACCGGGCGGGTGTCGCGGAGCTGGGCCAACGTGGTCGGTGGCGCGTTCTGACCGAACCCAAGGTACGCCTGCTTCGCGGTCGAGGCGGCGGCGGCGCGAACATCCTGGAACGTGCGCGCCGACACCGATGTGCTGATGTCGGTTGCGCGCGCGAGCCACGCGATCCCGGTCAGGTCGAACGCATCGGCCTTGGGGTCGGCGATTCGCTTCAGATAGCGGTCGACCCCCGCCTGATCGGTCACCAGCAGGCTCGGCGGCAGCCGCAGCATCGCGCCGTCGGGTTCGAAGATCAGATGCTGCGCCTTCGGCAGTTGCGCGGCCGCCGGACCCGCCAGCGCCATGTAGAGCTTGCGCGCGGTCGCGACGTCGAACGGCTCGGTGACGAGCTGGCCGCCTTCGGTATGCGCGATCGAGAAGCGCACCTTGTCGACCGCGCGGTCGAGCGCATCGGTGGTCAGCGGCACACGCCACGCGCTCGCGCCGTCGCGTGTCGCATAGAGCGAATAGACCTCGCCCGAGATCGCGATCAGCTTCCAATAGCCCTCGCCGGGTTTCAAAGCCGACGTGAGTTCGGCGAGCGTCGTCGTGCGGTTTGCCAGCACGCGGTAGCGCGGATATTGCGACAGCCGCGACTGCACCGCCGCCTGGTCCTGCTCGAGCGTCGTCAGCGCCGCGCGGCCGGTGGAGAGCCCCGCGGCATCGACGGCGGTCGGCGCCTCGACCGCGGCGAGCCGGGTCAGCCGCACCCGGGTCGATTCGACCTCGCGCGCCAGATTGACCGATTGCCGAAACAGCGCGGCGGCGGCGTCGTCGCCCGACGATAGTTCGCGGGTCAGCACTGCCTGCGTATCGGCGACCCCGGGGCGGACCAACGCCTGCGACGCCAGGAAGAAGTCGGCGACCAGTGCGGGCTGCGCCTTGAGCCGCGCGGCCAGCACTTGGAAATAGGGCCGCAGCAGCGCTTCGAACCCGATCGTCGCGCCCCCCGCCGCGGTCGTGTTGGCGACCACGACCCGGTACAGCGCGATCGCTTCGTCGGCACGCCCGCGCCGCGCCAGAAACGCCGCGAGTCGGGCGTTGGCGGCGTTGACCGCGAGCGAGGCGGGATATTCGCGGTCGAGCTGCAGCACCGCCGAACGCAGCAGCCGATCGGCCTCCGCAAATTGTCTGCGCCCCTCGGCCAACGCGGCCAGCTCGGCCAGCGCCTGCGCGCGCACGCGTGCGAACGACCCGACATTGCCGCTGCGGATCGTGCCGATCCGGGCGAGCGACTGGTTGAGCGTCGTCTCCGCCCCGGCGCCGTCGCCCTGCAAGCGCAGCAGCGACCCGCGCAGCGCCAGTGCCTGGGTATCGAGCACCGACGCCTTTTCCGCCGGGGTCAGCGCGCCCGACGCGGCCACGCCCAGCTCCTTGGCGAGCGGCGCGGTGCCGTTGATCGCGGCGGCGGTATCGGCGTCGATCACCGGTTCGCGGAGCTCGGCCAGCTCGCCCACCGCTGCGAGCGGGGTGTCGAGCACCGCCTTGGCCTCGTCGAGGCGGCCCTGATTCAGCAGGTTGATCGCGCTCAGGTTGCGCCGCAGTCGCAGCTCGACGGGGTCGGTGCTCGGCAGCCGCCCGGTCTGCGCGAACAGCGCGTCGGCTTCGGCGAACTCACCCAGATTCGATTTCTGGAGCGCGCGGTTGGCGAGATATTCGCCGTAGCGCCGGCTTGGCGCGCCATTGTCCTCGCGCCGCGACAACAACGTGTCGAAGAATTCGGCGGCCTCGGCGTAATTGCCCGCGTTGTTGCGACGATAGCCCTCGGCCAACGCCTGCTCCGGGGTCAGCGACCCGGCCTGCACCCGCGCGAACGCGGCGGCGTCGCCCGCCTGCGTGATTGCGACGTCGAGTTCGCCGGGCACGATCCGGTCGAGCACGATCGTCCTGAGCCCGAGCGACAGCGCGCTTTCGTAACCGCCCAAGCCTTCCGCGACATAGGTCGTCCGCCCGCGCAACTGGGTCAGCACGCGGTATGGGAGGCCGTTCGCGTTCGATGTGCAGCGGCGCTGCTCGACTTGTCCAAGATCGGCGATCGTGACCCGCGCGATTGCCGCCGGACAATCGACCCGCGCGCTGCGCAGCGCAGCGAGCCGCGCGCGCGCATCGCCGCGCAGCGCATAGACCCGCCCGACCGGCGCGGCGGCGTCGCGACAGGTGATCGAATACGCGCGGTCGAACAGCCCCGCCATCGCCGGGTCGGTCGCAAGATTTTGCATCTGGCACAGTGTCGCGCCGCCGATGCCGAGCCGAAAACTGTTGGCGACGCTCGGCCGGTCCTGCGGCAGCTGCGCAAGTCCCGCGCTCGCCAGCGCGCCCAGCCCGGCCAGCAAAAATGCCAAACGCGGTCGCGTCATGATGCCGATTCCCCCCGGATCCTATCGCCAAGCTACCGGTTGCGCGCGCGACCGTCCATGCCCGGGCGCGGTCGCGGGTGTCAGGATGGGATTCGCCCCGCTAACGGTGCGCGGTGACACCTTCGCCGTCCTCCTGCGCATGATCGCCGAAGCCGGTCTTGGCGCGCTCTGGATGGCGGCGCCGCTGGCGCTGTTGCGGCTCGGGCTGACGGTGCGACCGGCGCGAGCGGCCGATCATGATGCGGGGGTGCATGCGCTCGTGTTCACCCAGGCCACCTTGACGGTGTTCGCGCTGCTGGCGCTGATTGCGCTGTTCCTGCGCGCGGACACGAGCGTCGCGCTGGTTGCCGCGCACAGCCATGCGTCGAAACCGTGGCTCGAGCGGCTTGCTGACGTCTGGACGACCGGCAGCGCGGGCGTCCTGTCGTTAGCGGCGCTCGCTGGC
>JAZKGJ010000010.1:0-13745 GCA_040385975.1 Pseudomonadota bacterium
TGACGACATTGAACGGCAAGGCGCCCGACCTGCTCGTCATCGATTCGATCCAGACCATGCATTCCGACCTGATCGAGGGCGCCCCCGGCACGGTCAGCCAGGTGCGGGCGTCGGCGCAGGAGCTGATCCGCTTCGCTAAGGAGCGCGGCACCGCGGTGGTGCTGGTCGGGCACGTGACCAAGGACGGCACGATCGCGGGGCCGCGCGTGCTCGAGCATATGGTCGATACCGTGCTGAGCTTCGAGGGCGAGCGCAGCCACCAGTACCGCATCCTGCGCGCGATCAAGAACCGCTTCGGCGGCACCGACGAGATCGGCGTGTTCGCGATGGAGACCGGCGGGTTGAGCGAAGTCGCGAACCCGTCGGCGCTGTTTCTGACCCACCGCGAGGAAGGGGTGACGGGCACGACCGTGTTCCCCGCGCTGGAGGGCACGCGGCCGGTGCTAGTCGAGGTGCAGGCGCTGGTCGTGCGGCTGGCGAGCGGGGCGACCCCGCGGCGCGCGGTGGTCGGGTGGGACAGCGGGCGGCTGGCGATGGTGCTCGCGGTGCTGGAGGCGCGGTGCGGGCTCTCGTTCTCTTCGGCCGAGGTCTATCTCAACATTGCCGGCGGGTACCGGGTGCAGGATCCCGCCGCCGATCTGGCGGTCGCGGCGGCGCTGGTGTCGGCGCTCAGCGAACGGCCGGTCCCGGCGGATGCGGTCGCGTTCGGGGAACTGGCGCTGTCGGGCGAAATCCGCCCGGTCGCGCACGCCGCGCTCCGGCTGAAGGAAGCGGGCAAGCTGGGTTTCGAGCGCGCGCTGGTCCCGGGCGGGGTGAGCGACGGCGCAGGGCTGCGGCTGAGCGGATTCCGGACGTTGGGGGGGCTGGTCGAGCATTTGCTCGGGCGGGGGTAGCGGGCGCCGGCCCTTCGACTTCGCTCAGGGCGAACGGTTGCGGAAGCGTGCGGCAAAAAGGCCGTTCGTCCTGAGCGAAGTCAAAGGACATGGCTGGGCGACACCGACGCGAGGGTTTAAGGGGCCATCTCGCACCCTTAGGTAGACTCCATGAACTTCACCGCGCTCGATATCCTGGTCATCATCGCCGTCGTCGGGTCGGGCATCCTGGGCTTCATGCGCGGGTTCGTGACCGAGGTGCTGTCGCTGTTCGCGTGGGTCGGGATCGTCATCGCGCTGAAGCTGTTTCATGGACCCCTGGCGAGCGCGTTGGCGGGACCGGTCGGGACCGCCAGCGGGGCGGGCGTGCTGGCGTTCGCGATCATCGCCGGGGTGGCGTATTTCGGCGGGCGGATCGTCGCCAACGCCGTCGGTAACCGCACGCGGACGTCGGTGCTGGGGCCGATCGACCGCGCGATCGGGCTGGGGTTCGGCGGGCTGAAGGGGCTGATCTTCGTCAGCCTGGCGTTCCTGCTGATCGTGCTCGTCATCGACACGATGGGCGGCGGCAAGGACCAGCGGCCGGGATGGATGACGGGGTCGCGGACCTATCCCTTGCTCGACGCGACCAGCGCCAAGATCGCCGATTTCGTCGACCGCCGACGGCAGGGCAAGCCAATGTTCGGCGAGGACGCCGACGCCGCGGCGGAAGCGGCGCGGCTGGAAAACGGCGCGGCTGCGGATGACGCGATCTTGATCGAACGGCCGCGCGACCGGTAATGGCGGAGCCGCTCTACAATGCGGAAATCTTGCGGCTGGCGGCGGCAATTCCTTATGCCGAACGGCTCGCGGACCCGATGGCGTCGGTCGAGCGACGATCGCCGATCTGCGGCAGCCGCGTGACCGTCGATATTGATCTGGGCGACGACGGGCGGGTCGCCGCGGTCGGGCTATTGGTCCGCGCGTGCGCGCTCGGACAGGCGGCATCGGCGCTGCTGGCGAACCATGTCGTCGGGCGGACGGTGGACGAACTGGCGGAGGCGCGCGATGCGCTGAGTGCGTGGCTCGCAGGCGGCGGGGCGACGCCCGCGTGGCCCGGCCTCACCATCTTCACCCCCGCGCTGCCGCATAGCGCGCGGCACCCCTCGATCCGGCTGGCGTTCGAGGCGGCGGCGGAGGCCGCGGCGTTGGCGGCGAACAACCGGCGCGCGGCGGCCTGATGGAACACGCCACCACGTCTGCGCTGACCGACGCGGTGTATCTGCTCGGCTTCGCACTGGTTTTCGTCCTGCTGTTCCGCAAGCTGGGGCTGGGGCAGACGCTCGGCTTCCTGGTCGCGGGGGCGGTGGTCGGGCCGTATGTGCTGGGGCTGGTCGGCGATGCCGAACAGAAACTGGGGATCGCCGAACTCGGCATCATGCTCCTGCTGTTCATCGTCGGGCTGGAGCTGAGTCCGACCCGCTTGTGGCGGATGAAGCAGGACATTTTCGGGCTCGGGCTGCTTCAGGTCGTGCTCTGCGGCGTCGCGCTCAGCGCCCTGGTGTGGTTCGCGACCACGTCGTCGTTCGCCGCCGCGCTCGCGCTCGGGCTGCCGCTCGCGCTCAGTTCGACCGCGCAGGTGCTGCCGATGCTGCAATCGGCCGGGCGGCTGCACACCCCGTTCGGCGAGCGCGCGTTCTCGATCCTGTTGCTGCAGGACCTGTCGATCGTCCCCCTTATCACCATCATCGCCGCGATGAGCCGCAATCCCGCCGATCTGGGCGGCCCGCCGGGGTGGCTGCTGGCGCTCTACACGGTTGGCGCGATTGCCGGGCTGATCGCGGCGGGGCGGTTCATCCTGCGCCCGCTGTTCCGGCTGATCGGGGTGCTGGGCGAGCGCGAGATGTTCGTCTTCGCGGCGCTGTTCACCGTCATCGCGAGCGCGGCGGTGATGGAGTCGCTCGGGCTGTCGACCGCGCTCGGAGCGTTCATCGCCGGGGTGATGCTGGCGGACAGTCCGTACCGGCACGAGCTGGAGGCCGACGTCGATCCGTTCCGCTCGATCCTGCTCGGATTGTTCTTCCTGGCAGTCGGCATGATGCTCAATCTCGGCGCAATCGCCGACCGGCCGTTCTTCGTCGCGGGCATGGCGCTCGCGCTGATCGTGACCAAGGGCGCGATCATCTTTGCGATCGGGATGGCGTTCCGGATGGGCTGGCGGGGCGCATTGGCGCTCGGGTTGCTGCTGAGCCAGGGCGGCGAATTCGGTTTCGTCCTGTTCGCGCAGGCGCAGGACGCGCTGCTGATCGCGCCCGACGCCGCCAGCCTGTTCGGGGCGATCGTGACGCTGTCGATGGCGACCACACCGTTCCTGATGATGGCGACGCGCAAGTTTCGCGAAGCGCCGCCCCCCGCCGACGGGCATCTCGCGCGGCCCCGCAACGACGGCGCGACCGCGCTCGTGGTCGGCTATGGCCGGTTCGGACAGACCGTCGCGCAACTGCTGATCGCGGAGGGGATTTCGGTGTCGCTGATCGACACCGACGTCGAGATGATCGAGGTCGCCGGAACGTTCGGCGCAAAGGTCTATTTCGGCGACGGCACGCGGCTTGAGCTGCTGCGGCAGGCCGGAGCGGGCGAAGCGCAGCTGATCGTCTTCTGCATCGACGGCGACGTGATCGATGCCGAATTGCTCAACGGGGTGGCCAAGGCGTTCCCGGAAGCCGCGGTGTTCGCGCGCGCCTATGACCGCCGCAGCCTGCTCAAGATGAAGGGCGCGCCGCTCGCAGGTTACGTCCGCGAAGTGCGCGAATCGGCGATCCAGCTGGCGCGGATGGCGATGGAGAAGCTCGACATCGACGGCGACGACATCGACCGCGCCGAGGCGGATTACAGGAAGCGCGACGGCGACCGGCTGGCGCTGCAACGCGTTAGCGGCGATTTGCGCGCGGGGATCGACCAGATCGTAACGGACAATGCGGCGATGCGGGAAGCGAAATGAACTGGCTGGGGATATTTGCGGCGCTGTCGGGCGCGCTCGCGGTCGCGGCGGGCGCGTTCGGCGCACACGGCGCGGAGGGCAAGGCGGCGGAGCTGCTGAAGACCGGGGCGGGGTATCAGCTCGCGCACGCGGTCGCGGCGCTGATCGCGCTCCAGCTCGGCGCGCGCGGACCGGCGTGGTGCTTCGTCGCGGGCGCGGCTCTGTTCGCGGGCTCGCTCTACGCGCTGGCGGAGGGTGGGCCGGGGAAGGTGCTGGGGCCGGTCACGCCGATCGGCGGGGTGTTGCTGATCGCGGGGTGGCTGTGGCTGGCGTGGACGGTGGCGCGGGGGTGAATGACTGGCTGCTCACGCCCATTAGCGGACGTTCAAGCTGAGCCCGTAATCGACACGTTCTCCTTACCATCACGATCAACAACCAGGTTCTTCGCCTGCCCACCTATCACTCGCCTAAAACGCCGTTGCCGAGGGGGCAAAATCTGAATTAGAAGTTGTCATCTGATGGACGATGCCGCGCGCGACGATCCTGCATTTGATGCGATCTTGCCGTCGCTCCCTCCCGGCTTTGACCATCTGACCGAGCGCGAGCTGCAGGTGATTCGCATCCTGTCCGTCCACAACCGGCCGACGGAGATCGCAGCTCAGCTCGATATCGCACCGGCGACGGTTCGAACTCATATTGCGAATGCGCGGGCAAAATTGGGAGGCATAACTGCAATTGCCGCTGCCCGCCTTTTGGCGATCGCGGAAGGACGTAGCAAAGATTTGGGTAGGCAGGATTTGGGTATGCCCGGCGAGGTCGGCTTTGACCCATCGATCACGGGAAAGCGGCGGCGAATTTTGCTGCGGCTTTTTCGAAAAGATGGAGAACTCGGAAATGACCTCAGCACTATCGAACGCCTCGTCGCCATCGTCGTTGCTGCCTGTATCATCACTACAGGCTTCAGCGTGCTCGCCAGCGGCGGCAGCCTCGTCTCCGACATCTTCCGCGCACTCGGAAAGCGCTGAGAGTGTCGGCGGCGTACATCGCTTGGTTGGCGACCTCCAGGCGTTCGAGCGGTCGCTCCGCGCCTGTTTTGCGGCAGCGGGGCGACTCACCCAGTCCGCGGCCGAAGCCGATGCTGAACAAAACCTCGGCGGTTTGGCCGGGCATCAGATCTACGGCTCGATCGCGACCGCGCAGATCGGGATCAGCACAGCCATCACCGCTACGGCCACAGGTCACCGGCAGCTCGCAACCCTCGGCAAGAAGCTGGGCTTTGACGTCCAAGCGTGGGGAGACGGGCAAAAGCCGCCGGAAGAACCCTTCTTCGGTAACGCAATTGCCGCACCGAATGTCGAAACGGTCGGCTGACAGTGAGCGGGGGGCGATGTCCCAACCATGATTTGGGTTGTCGCTTTCCTGTTATCCCTCGCGTCGACATGCGTGTTTGTAGCGGCAAAAGGCGGCACGCCGGAGCGTATGACCGCAGCCCTGTTTGCCGCCGCCGGGATTGGCACGGCACTAATCCCGCGCCCGTTAAACGTTTATGGTTCTGTGTTCTGGGGCGTCGCGTGGCTCGACCTCGCGATGTTGCTCGCGCTCGTCGTGCTGGCGCTCCTGGCCGACCGTTTCTGGCCAATCTGGCTAGCAGCGTTGCAGCTGGTCATGATCGGTTTCCATGGGGTACGCGGCTACGACCCGACCATCCTGCCATACGCCTACTGGTTTCTAGTCGGGAAGCTTGCTTATCCACAGATGGCGTTGCTGATCGCCGGCACGGTGCTTCACCGAAGGCGCCGAGCGGCGGGGCAACGTGACTTTGCCTGGACCTTCCAGCGACAGGCCGCTGGTCGATGACGAGGACATCAGTCGAGCGATAGCGTTTCTGAGCGAGGCATTGCGCGAACGCCAGGTCGCGCCTGTCCGCTTGGCCGTGGACTTAGCCGCTGACCCGCTCCTTGCGCGTACTGAGCAAATATACCGCGCCAGGCGAAAGCGCGACAAGCTTTTCGACGCCCAGTTATTCGGCGAACCGGCGTTCGACATACTCCTCGATCTGTTCATTTCGCAGCGGCGGGGCAGGCGTGTGTCGGTGACGAGTTGTTGCATTGCCGCCGCCGCCCCTCCCACCACCGCGCTTCGTCATATCCAACGCTTGGAAGACGCGTTGTTGATCGAACGGCAAGCCGACCGCCGGGACAAGCGCCGGTCGTACGTAGAGCTCACACCGATCGGACTAAGCTTGGTAGAGCGATTTTTTCGAGAGGCGCCCTAATTGTAAGTCCCGATGGGAGAAGTGGGACGGTAGGGCCAACGCTGCCCATCGCCGTCTCGGCATCGCCTGCAGGTGGGACTACGCCGAAGCCCGTCAGCGCGATTAATGCAGAGTCGAGATGCAGAGCCACGTCGATCAGCGCGCCTTGATCGGCCCGTGCCAGAGCAGCTCTGATCAAATCGGCAAGCGAAATATGATCAGTCATGCGGTCTGCTTAGCGAAAGGGTCAAACGCACCTTTAGCATCCCCTGACGACCGCGCTCTAGCATGGGTTAAACAGGCCCACGCCTGATCGATGCAATCGTAGACGGCGGTCGCTTTGCCAACGTCCGCTTTCCACCAATAGCAGACGCTGGCGCGGCTAAACTATACCGCTTGCCGTCAACGCTTCCCGCGACAGCGGTCCGAACAATAAATCACATTCTCCCAATCGCGCGCCCATTTCTTGCGCCAGGCGAACGGGCGGTTGCACGCGGGGCAGGTTTTTTCGGGCAGGTTCGCCTTCTTGACGCCGTTGGGCATCAGCTGCGGTCGAGGAAGGCGGCGACTTCGGCCAGGTCGACCGTCGCGTCAAGATACGTCTGACCGATCCCGCGCGCGAGCAGGAAGGGCACATTGCCGCCGCTCGCCTTCTTGTCGTGGCGCATGTGCTCGACCAGCGTCGCGCCGTCGGCCTTGATCCCGGTTTCACGCACGCTCGCGGGCAGGCCGACGCTGCGCAGATGGGCGGCGACGCGCGCGGCGTTTTCGGGCGGACACAGGCCGCGCTCGGCGGAAAAGGCGAACGCCAGCGCCATGCCCGCGGCGACCGCTTCGCCGTGGAGCAGGCTGCCGTCATAGCCCGCCTCCGCCTCGAGCGCGTGGCCGAAGGTGTGGCCGAGGTTCAGCAAGGCGCGCTGGCCGGTGGTCTCGTGCTCGTCCGCGGCGACGATCCGCGCCTTGGCGGCGACCGCGTGGCGGATGGCGTGCTCGCGCAGGTCGGTGATGCCCAACCCCGTTCCGTTCGTGCTGAGCGAAGTCGAAGCACTTGCTCGACCATGCCCTTCGACTTCGCTCAGGGCGACCGGATCGGGGCGAGCGGCATTCGCGCCGATCAGCGTGGCACCATTCGCTTCGCACCACGCGAAGAAATCCGCGTCGTCGATCAGCCCGTATTTGACGATCTCGGCATAGCCCGCGCGCAGTTCGCGCGGCGGCAGCGTGGTGAGTACCGCCGGGTCGATCAGCACCAGGCTCGGCTGATGAAACGCGCCGACCAGATTCTTGCCGCGGCGGGTGTTGATGCCGGTCTTGCCGCCGACCGAGCTATCGACCTGCGCGAGCAAGGTGGTGGGCACCTGGATGACCCCGACCCCGCGCTTGACGATCGCACAGGCGAAGCCCGCCAGGTCGCCAATCGTGCCGCCCCCGACCGCGACGACGTGATCGCCGCGCGCCACGCCGAAGCCGAGCAGCGAATCGACCAGCACCTCGAGCGTCGTCCAGCTCTTTGCCGCTTCCCCGCCCGGCAACAGGATCGCGGTTCCCTCGAACCCGGCCGCCGCTAGCGAGGCGAGGAGGGTATCGACGTGGCGCGCGACCGCCTCGTCGCCGACCACCGCGATCCGGCGATTGCGCGCGACCTCTGCGACCGCTGCGCCGGCGTGCGCGAGCAGGCCGTTTTCGATCCGCACCGGATAGCTGCGCGCGCCGAGCGCTACGTTGATCGTCGTCATTGCTGGCCGATGGCTTTCAGGATCGCGGCGACGGTCGCTTCGTGCGGCGCGCGCTGGCTGGAGATGCGGAGCTGCGCCTGTGCGTAGAGCGGGTTGCGGACCCGCGCCAGTTCGCCGAGTACTTCGTGCGGGTCGCGGTCGCGCAGCAGCGGGCGGGTGTCGCGGCGGCTGACCCGGTCGGCCAGCACCGCAATGTCGGCGTCGAGCCAGATCGCCAGCGCTTGCGCCAGGATGAGCGCGCGGGTCGCGTCGTTGACGAACGCGCCGCCGCCGGTCGCGATCACCTTTGCCTCCCCCTCCATCAGCCGCGCGATCACGCGGCGTTCGCCGTCGCGAAAATGCGGCTCGCCATACCGATCGAAGATTTCCGCGATCTTCAGGTCGGCGGCGGCTTCGATCTCGGCATCGGCATCGACGAACGGCAGCTTGAGCCGGCCCGCCAGCCGCCGCCCGACGGTCGATTTGCCGACCCCCATCAACCCGACCAGCACGATCGACTGGCCGTGCCACAGCGGCGGATCGTGCGCGGGACCGGGATGGGATTGCAGCATGGAAAGAGGGCTATACAGCGCCCCCCGCGCTCGGGCAAAAGGCGCGCCAGATCGTCTCTCGCACAGGTCCGTCGCCATGTCCCGCCCGCTCGTCGCCCTGATCGCCATTCTGCTCGTCGTCATCGGCGCGCTGGTGCTGCTGTCGATGAAATCGAGCGAACGCGCGCCGGTGCGGGTCGAAAAGGTCGTGCCGCTTGGCAACCTTCAATAGGGTCGCGCTGGCGGCGGTCGCCGGGCTGGCGCTGGCCGCCGCGCTGAGCGCGCAGGAAACCCCGGAATCGCTGCTGCCGCCGGGCTTCAGCCAGCCTGCGCCGCCGCCCGCCGACCAGCCCGCCCCGCGTCAGAGCCAGGTCCCGATCACTGCGCCGAGCGGGACGAGGCCGTCGCCGACGCCGGCGGCATCGGCCTCACCGACCCCCGGTCCGACGATCGATGCGGCGATGCTGGCACGCTACGAACTGCCCGATTACGCGCGGCGCTCGCTCGCGCGGGTCGGCGCGACGGGGGCTGAGGGGTTGCCGCCCGACGCGTTCGGGCGCGCCGACGGACGATTCCTGGAAACGCTGATGCGGCGGATCGATGCGCCGGTCGCGTCGCGCTGGCTCTCGATCGCGCTGCGCCGGACATTGGTCTCGGCGGTCGATACCCCGGCGAACGTGAACGGCGCCGATTTCGCCGCGGAGCGCGCGTGGCTGCTGGTGCGGATGGGCGAAGCGGTCGCGGCGCGGGCGGTGGTGCAGGGGGTCGACCCCGATCAGGCCACCCCCAAATTGATGCAGCTGGCGATGCAGGCGGCGCTGGCGACCGGCGACCCGGCGGCGATGTGCCCGTTCGCCGATAAGGGGCTGTCGAAGACCGGCGAGCGCGGCTGGGCACTGGCGCGCGCGATGTGCTTCGGGATGGCGGGCGAACCGGCGCAGGCGGGCGCGGCCGTCAGCGCCGCGCGGCGGCGCGGACTCGCGCGCGGGATCGACCTGGCGCTGGCCGAAAAGGTGGTCGGGGCGGGTGCGCAGGGGCGACGGGCCGTGACGATCGAATGGCCCGGGGTCGACCGGCTGAGCGCGTGGCGGTTCGGGCTGGCCGCCGCGACCGGGGTCGCAATCCCCGACGATCTGTTCGCCACCGCCGGGCCGCAGGTGCGATACTGGCACGCGCTGGCGCCGATCTATCCGGCGGTCGCCCGGGCCGGCGATGCCGAGCTGGCGGCGGGGCAAGGCATCCTGTCCAATCTGGCGCTGGTCGATCTGTACGGCGCGATCGACGACGATGAGGACAGCGCGAGCGCCGGGAGCGGGATCGCGCGCGACCTGCGCACCGCTTATGTCGCCGGCACCGCGGCGGAGCGGCTGACCGCGCTGAAGGGGCTGTGGGGCGAACCCCGGGCCGGCAACGCGCGTTACGGGCGGCTGGTGCTGACCGCGCGGGCGGCGGCGCGAATCCGGCCGAGCGACGCGCCCGAGGACGCCGACGCGCTGATCGCCTCGATCCTGACTGCCGGGCTGGACCGCAACGCGCAGCGCTGGGCGGGGCAAGTCGCGAACGGCAGCGACGGCTGGGCGATGCTCTTGCTCAGCGACCCCGCCGGGCGCGCGCTGGCTTATGGCGATGCCGACGATTTCAAGGGCGGCGGGCATAAGGCGCAGCTGTTCATGGCGGCGCTGGCCGGGCTGGGTCGGTTCAGCCCTGAGGACATGACGCGCGCCGCCGACGGCTACGATCTCGACCTCAGCCGCACCGACGTGTGGACCCGCGCGATCGACACCGCGGCGCGCGCCAATCAACCCGGCACGGTGATCCTGTTGTGCGCGGCGGGAATGCAGACCGGCGACTGGCGCGGGGTGCGGCCGGACGTGCTGTACCGGATGCTGGCGGCGCTGCGTGCGACGGGGCTCGACGGCTATGCCCGGATGATGGCCGCCGAGGCGGTCGCGCGGCTGTGACCGCCCCGCGCTGATGCGCGAAGCAACCGCAACCGCCGATGCGGCGCTGATCGACCGCTTTCTCGAAATGCTGGCGGCGGAGGCGGGCGCCGCGGCGAACACCATCGCGGCGTACGGCACCGACCTGCGGCTGGCGTCGGCGGCGCTGGCGGGCGCTTTGGGCACGGCCGACGATGTGGCGTTGGCCAAGGTCGGGGGGAATTGGAGCGGCCTGGCGCGGGCGACAGTGGCGCGCAAATCGGCGGCGTTGCGGCGATTCTTTGCCTTCCTGGCCGACGAAGGGCTGCGTGCCGACGATCCCGGCGCGGCGCTGCCGCGGCCGGGGGCGGGGCGCTCGCTGCCCAAGACGCTCAGCCACGCCGACATCGACCGGCTGTTCGCGGCGATCGCCGAGCGGCAGGCGCGGGTGCCCGCCGACCCGCGCGACCTGCGGCTCGCGGCCTTGGTCGAGCTGCTCTACGGCTCGGGGCTGCGCGCGACCGAACTGGTCAGCCTGCCGCGGAATGCCATCGCTCCCGACCGGCCGTATCTGATCATCAAGGGCAAGGGCGGGCGCGAGCGGCTGGTGCCGATCGGCGACCGCGCGCGCGCCGCGGTGGCAGCATGGCGCGACACGCTGGCGAGCGACCGCGTGTGGCTGTTTCCCTCGGGCAAAAATCATCTGTCGCGGGTGCGGCTGCACCAGTTGCTGAAGGCACTGGCAGCGGACGCGGGGATCCCGCCCGAACGGGTGAGCCCGCACATCCTGCGTCATGCCTTCGCGACGCATCTGCTGGAGGGCGGCGCCGACCTGCGCGCGCTGCAATCGATGCTGGGCCACGCCGACATCGCGACGACGGAAATCTATACGCATGTCGATTCCAAGCGGCTGGTCGAACTGGTGAATCAGCGCCATCCGCTCGTTGACCTGCCGGAACGGCGAGCCTAGCCCGCACGCGATGCAAAGTTTCCTGGATTTCGAGAAACCGATCGCCGAATTGCAGGGCCGGATCGACGAATTGCGCGACGCCGACCATGCGGTCGATGTCGAGCCCGAGGTCGCCCGGCTGCAGGCCAAATCGGACAAATTGCTGCGCGACACCTATGCGCGACTGACCCCGTGGCAGAAGACGCAGGTCGCGAGGCATCCCGAACGACCGCACTTCAAGGATTATGTCGCGGGGCTGATCGAGGATTTCATGCCGCTGGCGGGCGACCGCGCGTTCGGCGACGATCAGGCGATTCTGGGCGGATTGGGGCGCCTGGGCGGGCGCAAGGTCATGGTGATCGGGCATGAGAAGGGCGACGACACCGCCACCCGGCTGCGCCACAATTTCGGGATGGGCAAGCCCGAGGGGTATCGCAAGGCCATCCGGCTGATGCAGCTGGCCGAGCGGTTCGACCTGCCGGTGGTGACTTTGGTCGATACGTCGGGAGCGTTTCCGGGGGTGCAGGCGGAAGAGCGCGGGCAGGCGGAAGCGATCGCGCGTTCGACCGAGATGTGCCTGAACCTGGGCGTGCCGATGATCGCGTGCGTGGTGGGCGAGGGCGGGTCGGGCGGCGCGATCGCGCTGGCGGCGGGCGACAAGGTGCTGATGTTCGAGCACGCGGTCTATTCGGTGATTTCGCCCGAAGGCTGCGCGTCGATCCTGTGGCGGACCAGCGACAAGGCGGCGGATGCGGCGGAAGCGATGAAGATCACCGCGCAGGATTTGCAGGGGTTGGGGGTGATCGACAGAATCGTCACCGAACCGCTGGGCGGCGCGCACCGCAATCCTGCCGCGGCGATCGCCAGCCTGGGCACGGCGATCGGCGATGCGCTCGATGGCCTCGGCAATCACGACGCGGCGACGCTGCGCGCGGGCCGGCGCGAGAAATTCCTGGCGATGGGACGCTTCTAGCCGGAGCGCCGTGCGAACAAGAAGGGGCGACGCAACCCCCGTCGCGCCGCCCCCGTTGTCGGTCGGTAAGCTTGGAAGCTTACGTAGCCTTCATGTTCGACGACACGTTGGTGAACGTGGTCTTGAGCTGGTTGCCCAGGCCCTGCATCGCGGCAATCGCGGCAACCGCGATCAGTGCGGCGATCAGGCCGTATTCGATGGCGGTAGCGCCCTTCTTGTTGGCGAAAAATGCGCGAATCTTGGTCATGTCCGGTCTCCGTAGGTTTTTAACAGTCACCCCGCCGGGCCGAAACCGGACCAGCTAGGGCCGGTGTAGGTGCGGGAAGTTTAGAAAAGGTTGACGGCGCGGGCGATCAGCGTGCGTTGGTGACGGCGGCGTTGATCGTGTCCCATTTGTTGACGGTCGCGTTGGCGACCAGCTTGAAGGAAGCGATCATGGCGATGACGATCAGCGAAACGATCAGGCCGTATTCGATCGCGGTCGCGCCGCGCCGACAGGTCCGCAACCGTTTCAGCACCCTGAGCATCGCAGCGTCCCCGTCGAGCCGTTCGGCGCGCATCCTAACCGGCGCAGGGTTAACGAAATGCTGACGTCCGATGCGCCGACCGCTCCAAACCGGCTCCTCGTCGTGGCGGCGGCGTTGGTCGATCGTGACGGCCGGGTGCTGGTGCAGCAACGGCCCGCCGGAAAGCATCATGGCGGGTTGTGGGAATTTCCCGGCGGCAAGGTCGAGCCGGGCGAGACCCCGGAAGCGGCCCTGATCCGCGAACTGGCGGAGGAACTGGCGATCGATGTCGAGACCGCGTGCCTCGCGCCCGCCGCTTTCGCGAGCGAACCGCCGCTGTTGCTGCTGCTCTACGTTTGCCGGAAATGGCAGGGCACGCCGCGCGCGACCGACGGCGCGGCACTGCGCTGGCTACGCCCGGTCGCGTTGCACGCACTGGCGATGCCACCCGCCGACCGGCCGCTGGTCGGCTTGCTCGAAGCGTTGCTCTAGGCGGGCGCCCAGCCGGTCAGGAAAATCACCTCGAAACGTTCGCTTACGCGCCCGTCGGGATCGGCCTGAGCCGCGAAGGCCGCAGCGGCGGCGGCGAGCGTCGTTCGCGTCAGCGGGGTCCGGCCAACCAGCACGCTGGTCGCCGCCATCCCGCGCAGGTCCGCGATCAGCGCGAACAGGTCGGCGTAGCGCGCCTCCAATGCTTCGGTATCGGCGACTGGCAGCGCGAAACCGGCGCGCAGCAGCAGGTCGCCCGCCGCGCGGACATCGATCTGCGGGTGGAGCCGCGCCGCACCGGGGTCGGCGGCGCGAAACGCCGCGCGCAGCCGCGGCAGGCTGCCCGCGCCGGCGAATGCGCCGAGAAACAATCCGTCGGGGCGCAGCGCACGGCGAACCAGGGTCAGCGCGCCGGGCAGGTCGTTGACGGTGTCGAGCGTCCCCGCCGCGACCACCAGGTCGAAGCCGGCCGCGGTGAAGGGCAGGGCATCCTCATCGGCCTGTATTCCACCCGCCGCCGCCGCGAAGGCTCCGCCCGGGTCGCAGCGGACGATCGCC
>JAZKGJ010000011.1:0-6421 GCA_040385975.1 Pseudomonadota bacterium
GTTGAAGCGCAGCGGGCGGTTGTCGATCGCCGACGGCAGGCGGAAGCCGTATTCGGCGAGCGTCAGCTTACGCCGGTGATCGCCGCGCGACATGCCGTTGATCTGGCCGATCGTGACGTGGCTCTCGTCGACGAACAGCAAGGCATTCTCGGGCAGATATTCGAACAAGGTCGGCGGTGGCTCGCCCGGCATCCGCCCGGTCAGGAACCGCGAGTAATTCTCGATCCCCGCGCAAGAACCCGTCGCCGCGATCATCTCCAGATCGAAATTGGTGCGCTGCTCCAGCCGCTGCGCCTCGAGCAACCGCCCCTCACCGATCAGCTCCTTCAGCCGCTCGGCCAGCTCGTGCTTGATCGCCTCGCCCGCCTGTTTCAGCGTCGGCCCCGGGGTCACGTAATGGCTGTTCGCGAACACCCGGACGTATTCCAGGGTCGCGACCTTCTTGCCGGTCAGCGGATCGAACTCGACGATCTCCTCGATGTCGTCGCCGAAGAACGACACCCGCCACGCGCTGTCCTCGTAATGCGACGGGAAGATCTCGAGCGTGTCGCCTTTCACCCGGAAATTTCCGCGCTGAAACGCGGCGTCGTTGCGCTTGTATTGCAGCGCGACCAGCTTGCGGATGATCTCGCGCTGGTCGACGCTTTGCCCCTTCTTCAGGTCGAAGATCATCGCCGAATAGGTCTCGACCGAACCGATCCCGTAGAGGCAGCTGACCGACGCGACGATGATCACGTCGTCGCGCTCCAGCAGCGACCGCGTCGCCGCATGCCGCATCCGGTCGATGCTTTCGTTGGTCGAGCTTTCCTTCTCGATATACGTGTCCGACCGCGCGACATACGCCTCGGGTTGATAGTAATCGTAATAACTGACGAAATATTCGACCGCGTTGTTCGGAAAAAACGATTTCATCTCGCCGTACAATTGCGCAGCAAGAATCTTGTTCGGTGCCAGAATCAGCGCGGGCCGCTGCACCGCCTCGATGACCTTGGCCATCGTGAAGGTCTTCCCCGACCCGGTGACCCCCAACAGCACCTGATCGCGCTCGCCGCCGTTCACCTGCTCCACCAGCTCGGCGATCGCGCCCGGCTGATCCCCCGCCGGCGTATAGTCGCTGACGATCTCGAAGCGCTTGCCCCCCTCCACCTTCGCCGGCCGCGCCGGCCGATGCGGCACGAACGACTCACCCGTCTCGGGTTCGGCAAGGCTAGTGCGGATCTGGATGGCCATGCAGGAACATATGGGGTGCGGCGGCTAAGCTGGCAACGTCGCCGATTGCCGCCTGCGCCCGTCGCGGCTACCCGCCCCGGCCATGCCCGCCAGCTCCCTCGCACCGGTGTCGCGCCGTCGCCGCGGCATCGCGCTGGGGCTTACGCTGGCGGTCCACGTCCTTCTCCTGCTGCTATTCCTCAACCTCAGCCCGGACAGCGTCCCGCGCTTCGGCGACGGCGGTATCCCGACCTTCGACGTGGCACCCGAACGCGGCGAGCGGCCGACTCCGACCAAGCGCGTCGTGCAGCGCAAGGCCGCGGCCCGTCCCACCCCGCCGCGTCCGCCCGCGCCGCTCCCGCCGCCGCCCGTGCCCAATCCCGACGGCATCATTTGGCTCACCAAGGATCAATTCGCCGCCGCCGACATCGCGAAAACCGGCAAGGCCGATGCGAAGGGCACCGAAACCGCCGACACCGGTGCCGACAGCCAGGCTGCCTACGGCCCCGGCGCGGGTCCGGGCGGGCAGCGGCTCTACAGGGCCGAATGGCACCGCGAACCGACCAATGCCGAGCTGCGCACCTATTTGCCGCCCGCGCCGCCCGACAGCTGGGGCGAAGTCGCGTGCCGGACGATCGCCAATTACCATGTCGAGAACTGCCAGATCCTCGGCGAAAGCCCGCGCGGCTCCGGCCTGGCCACCGGCGTGCGCCGCGCTGCGTGGCAATTTCTGGTCCGCCCGCCGCGGCTCGGCGGCAAGCCGCAGATCGGGACGTGGGTCCGGATCCGGATCGAGTTCACGCAGAGCGGGCCCGACATCGCCCGCCGCTAATTGTTCTCCCGCGAAAGCGGGAGCCCAGGGCGGCTGCACGGTCGCTTGCCGCCCTGGGTTCCCGCTTGCGCGGGAACACAAGATCTAACCCCGCTCCACCCGGTAATGGATCGGCTTGAAGCTCCCGCCATTGCTGTCGGGTGCCGAACACGCGGTCAGGCCGATCACCAGATCCATCGCCGCGCGCAGCTCGATCCGGTCGCCCGCCTTGCTGATCGGCGGCAGCACGCTGAGCTTCCCCGTCGCTCCATCGACCGGCACGTTCATGAAACAGTTGAACGCGCTCGGGATCATGTCCGGCTCGACTCCATAAGGCGCGAGCGCTGCCGCCAGGTTGCCGAAACAGCCGCGGTGCCGCTCCAACTTGGGATAGAAATGATCGAACGTATCGACCGAACACGGCGTCAGCAGAAAATCGTGCCGCCCGACCGTGTCTGCGACGATCTCCAGCATCGGCCGCGAGCGATTCGAATACAATATATGCCCGGTTGTCAGGTAGATCGTCTCGGCATAATCGAGCGTCCGTCCCGATGAGATCACCTCGCGGATGTCGGCAGCGTTGTACGCCAGCAAATCGGCGACCTGCTCGCCGCATGGATCGATCACCACCAGGGTGTCGCCGGCTTTCAGTTCGAACGCGGTCCCGCTGCGTTCGGGAATGACCTGCTCGCTCACGCGCCGCCCGAATAATGGAACGGGCAGCGCCATTCCTCGCCGACCACGCGCCCGCTGTATTGCTTGGCCTCGCTCGCCTCACCGTGCCGCGCCAGCATCGGGTTGCGCGAACCCGCGACCGCCTCGTCGCGGACCATGATCTTTTCGCGCATCCCCTCGTACTTGCCCTGCGCGCGGAGCGTTTCAAACTGATCGTGCAGGTTGAACACCATCACCGGCTGCGCAAAGCGGCGCGCCGGGCGGCTGGCACCCGGGTGCAGCCCGACCACGAAGAACGCCTCGCCGCCGAAGCTCAACGAAAAATGCGGGCTGTCGGGGTCCGAACTTACGCTCGCGTCGTAATCTTGCCCGCGCCACACGTCCTTGTCCGACAGCGACTGCACCCGCTGCCACAGCAGCGCCTCGAACTGCGCCTCGCTCAATCCGTCCGGCCCCTCGAACACCACCGCCAGGCTGCGGAACAGCGCTGGGTCGGCGCGATAGGTATGCGCGAACCCGAGCAGCCGGTCGTGGATGCGAACGTCGTCCCAGGCGCTGCCCAGGCTGCGGCAGGTCAGCACCTCGAGCGTCCCGCGCGCCAGCGCAGCCTTCGCCCCCACGCACGGAAACGCCGCCTCGGCAACACGTTCGTGGAGCGCGGTCTGGAACGCGTCGTGCGATGCCGGCCGGACGTCGAGCAGGGGGTTGGAATAGGTCGTCATGCCGCGCGAGAGACGAACTGCCCGCCCGACTCGTTCCGCGCGACTGACTTCGATCAATCAATTTGCAAAACCGCTCGCCCGGGCGGCAGTGCCGGGCTAGCCTTGCCCCGCAACGAAGGAGCCCGACCGATGCGCCACCTGCTCGCCGCCACCGCTCTGACACTTTGTTCCGCGCCCGCATTGGCGGAGCCAGACTATGCCGCCACCATCCGTGCCGACTATGCCGAAGACCTCGGCGCGATGTGGGACGATTTCCACCGCAATCCCGAACTCAGCTTCAAGGAAACCCGCACCGCCGCCAGGATGGCCGCGGCGCTCCGTGCCGTCCCCGGGCTGACCGTCACCGAAAAGGTCGGCGGCACCGGGGTCGTCGCGGTCCTGAAAAACGGCGCCGGCCCGACCGTTCTGGTCCGCGCCGACATGGACGGGCTGCCGGTCGAGGAAAAGTCGGGCCTCGCCAACGCCAGCAAGGCGCGGCAGGTCGGGATCGACGGGGTCGAGGCACCGGTCATGCACGCCTGCGGCCACGACACCCATATCGTCGGGCTGCTCGCCACCGCGCGGACCCTGGCGCGACTGAAGGACCGCTGGGCCGGCACGATCGTCTTTATCGTCCAGCCGGCCGAGGAGCGGATCGGCGGCGCCAAGGCCATGCTGGCCGACGGCCTCTACACCCGCTTCCCCAAGCCCGCTTACGCGCTCGCCTACCATTCCGATTCCGAAAAGCTCGCCGGCACCGTCAGCGCGTCGGAGGACATTCAGTACAGCTCGTCGGACAGCATCGACATCACCGTCCCCGGCGTCGGCGCGCACGGCGCCAGTCCCCACACCGGCAAGGACCCGGTCTATATGGCGGCGCAGCTCGTCATCGCGCTCCAGGGGCTGGTCAGCCGCGAACGCCAGCCGCTCTATCCCGGCGTCATCACCGTCGGCAGCTTCCATTCGGGGCTGAAGCACAACATCATTTCCGACGAAGCGAAGCTTCAGGTCACCGTGCGCGCCAACGACGAAGCGACCCGCGCGCAGCTGATCGCGGGGATCAGGCGCGTCGCGCGCGGAATCGGCGAACTGAACGGGATGCCCGCCGACAAATTGCCGGTCGTGACCCAGGTCGAAGGCACGCCGACGACGATCAACGACGCCGCGCTCGCCCGCCGCCTGAACGCGACGATCGCCGCCACGCTCGGCGCCGGCCGGGTCATCCCGTTCCAGCAAAAGGGCATGGGCGCGGAGGATTTCGCCGCCTTCGTCGCGCCGGACACGGGCGTGAAAGGCTATTATTTCGCGGTCGGCGGCACGCCCCAGGCGGCGTTCGACGCGGCCCGGGCGGGCGGCCCGCCGATCCCCTCGCACCATTCGCCGTTGTTCAAGGTCGATCCGGAAGCGGTGGTCGTCACCGGCGCGATCGCCACGACCGCCGCGGTGCTCGATTTGCTGGGGAAGCGCTAGCCCGCCCGGTAGCTCACCAGCCACATCGCCAGCGCGATCAGCGCGCCCAGGAACCCTGCCACCGCTGAGCTGGCCGCCGCGCTCGTCCAGATCGCGCTCAGCGTCGCGGCGTCCGCGACCGGCAGCGCCGCGCCGAACCCCTTGGTCAGCACCGCCAGCGTCAGGAACGCGGCGATGATCGCGCCCGTCACTCCCGCCGCGACCGGCCCGCGCCGCGGCACCGCCAGCCACACCGGTCCGCCCAGCCCCGCGATCGCCAGCCTCCCCGCGACCGTCCCGCCGATCCCCAGTCCGGCCAGCGCCGGCGGCGCGGTCGTCCCGCTCGCCAGCGCCACGATCACCACCCCGACCCCGACCAGGCCACCGCCGAGCGCCAGCGCCCAGCCCGCCCGGTCGAGCGTCGCCCGATAGCGCACCCGCCTCATCGGAACGCTCGCGCTTCCGGCGTATCGAGACAGCGCAGCAAGGTCGCGCGGTCCATCACCGGCAGCGCCGGCACCGGCCGCGCACCGATCGCCGGCACAGTCAGCGGCGCGCCGATCGCCTGTGTCACGAACGACCCGGGCTGGCGCGTGCACGCCAGCGCCGCCGCCAGCAACCGCGGCGGCGTGTCATACCCTTCATAGCTCAGCCGGAACGTCCCCCAGTGGATCGGCACCGCGGTCGCGGCACCCAGCCGCCGGAACACTTCGACCGCATCGACCGGGCCGACATGGCTGCCCGTCCCCATTTCGCCGGGCACGAACCGGAACGCCCCGATCGGCACCGTCGCCAGCCGGATCGGTCCCAGCGCCGCGGCATCGTCGGCCCACTGGCCATCGCCCAGCCCGGTGTCGCCTGAAAAGAAGAAATTGCCGCCCGGCAGGACGACGACGAAACTCGACCAGAGCGCGCGGTTGCGGTCGGCGAACCAGCGGCTGCCCCAATGATGGTTGCGCGTGACGCGGACCCAGGCGCGGGGCCGTCCGCCGCAACCGTCATCCTTCGCACAGTCACCGCGCACCGGCACCTCACCGCCCCAATCCAGCCCGGTCGCCACAACCCCCGCGGCGCGCAGGATCGCGTCGTTGCCCAGGCTCGTGACCACCAGCGGCTTGTCGCGGTCGTACAATGCCTTCAGCGTCTTCAGGTCCATGTGGTCGTAATGGTTGTGGCTCACCAGCACGACATCGATCCTGGGCAGGTCGGCGAACGCCACCCCCGGGCGCGCCACCCGCTTCGGCCCCAGCCCGAACGGACCCGCATTCTCGGCGTAGATCGGGTCAGTCAGGATATTGAGCCCCTGCGTCTGGACCAGCATCGTCGCGTGCCCGATCCAGGTCGCGACCATCGCCGCGCCGTCGACCCGCGCGGCGGGCTTGCTCTGCACCACCGGCACGCTTGCCGGCCATTCCGGCCGCCCGTCGCTCCCGGTCAGCTGCCGCCAGATGAACGACCCGCGCCCGCCGCGCCCGCCCGGCACCCGCGCGGTATCCTCGCCATCGGGATTGAAAAAGCGCTCGCCGTCGAAATGATCGCTCGCCGGCCCGCGATAATAGATCCGGTCGAGGAAGAA
>JAZKGJ010000012.1:0-16649 GCA_040385975.1 Pseudomonadota bacterium
GCGGAGCGGTGGCCGAGTGGTCGAAGGCGCTCGCCTGGAAAGTGAGTATACGTCACAAGCGTATCGTGGGTTCGAATCCCACCCGCTCCGCCAGCTAGTTTTCCAAAGCTGAGAACGTCTTCGCCACCCGGACGGGAATGGCGCGGTTCCGCGCCCTCCGGCACCTACTTTGGCACTGCGGAGACAGCCGCTGGTCGGCTCTGTCTTCCCCGACTTATTCAACATTCTCTGCTCGCCCGCCCCGTAGTACCTACGATGTTTCGTGGAAAGATAGTGGGAAAAGGCGCGAAACGATGCCCGATTTGCCCGGCAGGAGTCGCCGAAAATCACGCAAATGCTCGGCTTTTGCTGAGCGTTTCCCATCGCTCGAGTTGTGGGAAGACGTTTGGGAACGCGGTGTAGATCTGGAGACGCTGCGTGCGAAGGGGCTGCCACGGCACTGTCAGAGCAAATGCACCGCCTGTTAGTGACAGGCGGGTAGGGCGGTGCGATGCCCCGCCCCCGCAAGCCACCGAGCCCGTTCCGCTACTTCAACTCGTCACCCGAGGTAATCCGCCTGGTCGTGATGATGTACGTCCGCTTCCCTTTGTCGCTGCGTAACGTCGAGGACCTGGTGTTCGAGCGCGGCATCGACATCTGTCACGAGACGGTACGGATGTGGTGGAACCGGTTCGGACCGATGTTCGCCGGCGACATTCGGCGCCAGCGGGTGAGCGCAATGAGGGGGTTCCGGCACTGGCGCTGGCACCTCGACGAGATGTACGTGAAGCTTAACGGTGAGATGGTGTACCTGTGGCGAGCGGTCGATCACGAGGGCGAGATCCTCGAGAGCTACATCACGAAGACAAGAGACAAGGAGGCTGCGCTCACCTTCATGAAGAAGGCGTTCAAGCGCCACGGCAAGCCCGAGGCGATCACTACCGACGGGCTACGCAGCTCCCGCGCGGCGATGAACGAGCTCGGCAATGCCGAGAAGCAGGAGGTCGGCCGCTGGGCCAACAACCGGGTCGAGAATAGCCACCTGAGCTTCCGAAGACGCGAGCGGGCGATGCTGCGGTTCAGGCGGATGAAGACGCTGCAGAAGTTCGCCAGCGTGCATGCCAACGTCCACAATCACTTCAACCTCGAACGCCATCTCGTCGACCGCCAGACCTACAAGGAGCGCCGCGCCGCGGCCCTTGCGGACTGGCTCCAGATCGCCAGCCAGGCCGCCAGCATCAAAGACCAGACCCCATCATGGAGAGAGCGGTTTGCTTTAAACTGACAGCACCCTTCGGCCTCTTCATGCCTCTACGATGCGGTCGCAGCAGACCCGGCAGGAGCCGGTTTGGCGTTGCTGGAATTACGGAATTACGGTGACAGTTCACTAAATGCATATAGCACAAAGGTGGATCACAGCTCGTCTACCGCGTCTCGTCCTGCCGGACGATCCCTATCCCGTCACTCACCGTTAACCGGCGTTAGCAAACCCTCTTCGAAAACGGCGACTTCGCGCTGTACCGCGACCTTGAGTGACAGCGCGGAATCACGGTGACAGGTTATCAAATGCACTCGACTCTGCGCTGTCCTACACGCCCGCACTCTGTCATATTCTCCGCCAACTTTCTCTTTCCCACCGTCGATTTCGTTCCGACCCACCGCGCAGCACTGTGTACCGGGGCCGCATACTGCGTGACCTTCCGTGACCTTCGCTCGTGCAAAAAAGCTGCGTGTGCGTAAACGTAAGTAAACGTAAGCGCGCCGCGCCCGCGGCCGCCGGCCCACAAAAACCGCGCTATCGTCTCAACATTCTCAACATTCGCGCCGCGCCGCGCGCCGGCCCGCGGAGGATGCGCGCCGTTAGAACTTCGCGCTCACCCCGGCGGTCAGGCGGCGGTCGGTCAGGCCCTGGAAGCACAAGAGCGCCTTGTCGTTGACGCAATATTGGTTCTGGTCGCCGCGCAGCAGGTTGATGCCCTCGACCCCGAAATTGATGCGGTCGGTCAGGTCGTAGTTGACGCTCGCGTTCAGCTGTCCGCGCGCGCCGTTGACCCGCGGCAGGCCGAAGAAGAACGAGGGGTCGTTGGAGATGAAGCTCGAGCGCCAGGTGTAGCGTGCACGCGCGTTCAGGCCGTATTTATCGTAAAACAGGGTCGTGTTGTACGACACCTTCGACAAATTGGTCAGCGTGACGCGGTCCTGCGCATTGCGAAAGCCCAGCAGCGTGAAGATCGTCCGCGGGCCGTCGGCGGCGCGAAAGTCGCGCGCCGACCCGCCGGTCTTCTGATAGGTGAAATTGCCGATGAAGCCGAAGCCCGAGGCGAACCCCAGTTTGTCTTCATAGGCCGACAGATCGTGCTGAAACGACACCTCGATGCCAGTTTGGGTCGTCGATCCGCCGACGTTGAAGGTCGAGCTGACCGGCACGCAGATGCCGGTGCCCTGGACCGGGTTATTGATGTTGCGGTTGGCGATGGGATTGAAGATGCCGCCCTGTTCGCACGGCGGAGTGATGTCGACGTTGAGCTGGCCGTTGACGACGTTGTTCGCCGGGTCCTGCTGCCGCAGCGCGAACAGATTCTTGCGGGTCTTGTGGAAGACGCCGACGCTGATCAGGCTCGATGGCGCGAAATAATATTCGCCCGAGAGGTCATAGGACCACACCGACTCCGGGACCAGATCGGGGTTGCCGATCGGCACGACGGCGTTGGCGGAGGTGCCGAAGGAGACTGAGGTCGACAGCTGGTTGAAATCGGGACGGCGGATGTCGCGCGCGATGCCGGTGCGGACCAGCACGCGCGGCGCCGGCTCGACGACCAGGCTGAAGCGCGGCAGCAGGAAATCGTACGAACTGCGCGACACGGTCTGTCCGGTGGCGACGTTGTTGGCGATATTGTTGCCGATCGACGCGAGCCGGGTTTGCAGCCAGCGCACGCCGATGTTGCCGCGCACCGACGCACCGCCGATGTCGGTGTCGATATTGGCCTGCGCATAGGCGGCGTGGGTGGTTTCCTTGATCCGGAAAAAGCCCGCCGCCGATTCGGTCGGGATGGTCAGCGGGGCGACGGCGGGGCCGACGGTGCGCGCCGCGTTGGCGGCGGCGATCGCGGTGTTGAGCGCGGCCAGCACCTGAGCGGGATCCTTGAACGACTGCGCGCCGTCGATGATCAGGAAATCGGGGAAGAACAACTTGCGGTCGTCGGCCGCATCGAAATTGTCGGGGCCGGGGATCAGCAAGTCGGCGAACAGATTGCCCGACGGCCGGTTGAACGCGGTGGTCGTGTTCGTATAGCTCACGTTGTTGGTGAAGACGCTGTTGGTCGCCGACGTCCGATTCCAGCGATAGCCGTAGTCGATCGAGCTGATGACCGGCAGCACGTCCTTCGTATCATAGGAGAAATCCGCGCGCAGCGCCTCTTCCTCGTTGTCGGTCGCGTTCGCGCCCTGCGTCACCTGCTGCAGCCGGTAGTTGGCCGGGTTGAGCAGCTGCGCCGCGGTCGGTGCCAGCGCGCTCGCCTGGTCGATGCCGAACTGCAGCGTGCCGCCGCTCAGGTCGAACGCGGTCGGCACGCCGTTGTCGAGGCTGCGGCCGATCGACGGCTGCGGCCCGTTGGGATTGATGAAGTCGAGCGTGGTCGAGAAATTGGGGAAGCGCGACTTCGATGTCGACCGTGATGCCTGCCCGCGCGCGGTAAACCGGTCGAGCGTCCAGTCGGCGCCGAAATCGTACACCCGGCTGTTGGTGAGCCGCGCGCCGGTGTTGCTGGAGGTGCGCAGATTGGGGTCGATCGTGCCGTTGGGCTCGGTGCCGACGCCCAAGGTGCCGGTCAGCGCCGCCTGCACCGTGCCGAGGTAGATCGGCCCGTTCGGTCCGTCGAGCGTACCCAGATTCACGGTTTCGAACGAGGAATTGACGGTCGAGTTGACGACCGTGGTCGATGCGGTGCCCGAGATCTGGACGCGGGTGCTTTCCTGCGCGCGCTCCTGATCGTTCAGCGTCGCGTCGAAATACAGCCGGAGGTTTCCGGTCGGCTTCCACTCCAGCGCGCCGGTCAAATTCTTCGTCTCATATTCGAAATTGTCGAGCGCCTGGTCGAAGAACTGGATGCGCAGGAACGGAAAGGCCTGCGCGCTGGGGCCCGAGCCGGGGAGCGTGATCGCATCGCGGTCGACCCGCGGGCTGAACGAGGCGACGTCCTGTCGCGCGTAGCTGCCGCTCACGACGATGCCGATGTCACCGATGCCGGTGTTCCAGCTGTCGCCGAGCGTCGCGGACAGCCGCGGCAGCGTCGAGCGCGACAGGTCGCTGCGTTCGGCCTGCGCACGCGCGGCAATCAACGGCGCGCGCAGCGACAGCGGTCGGATGGTGCGCAGGTTGATCGTACCGCCGACCGACCCTTCTATCGTAGCCGCGGTCGGCACCTTGGTGACCTCGACCGACGAAATCAAAGCGGCGGGCAGATCCTCGAAGCTGATGCCCGACCGGTCGGCGCCCGACGATACGGTCGAGACGCCGTTGATTTCGGTGCGATTCGCATCGGTGCCGCGGATCTGCACGGCGCTCCCGACGCCCGCGGTCCGGGTGATCTGGACGCCGGTGACGTTCTCCAGCACTTCGGCCAGATTCTGGTCGGGCAGCTTGCCGATATCCTCGGCGCGGATGACTTCGATCAGATTGTCGGCGGCGCGCTTTTCGCCGAGCGCGCTGCGCAGCGAATTGCGGATTCCGGTGACGACGACTTCGTCCTCGGTCGCCGGCGCCGGGGTTTCCGCCGCAGCCGGCGGTAGTTGGATCGAGGGACCCTCCTGCGCCGATGCCGGCCAAGCTATTGTGAGCGCGCTACCCGCCATCAGGAGCGCCGATAGCCCCAAGCCTCGGCGAACCTCGGCACTTCTCGAGCTGCGCTGCGTCATCGCGTCCCCCTCCGTTTTTATTTTGCCGGAGGATTTGCCGTTCGGACCAATATGTCAACCACTTATACGCACCAAAGATCGCCGACTATAGATTCACTGTCATACCAATGGTTCATACCACTAAATTAACGCGGCGGTGGCAGGGCGGTGAGCCGGTCGCGCACTAAGGGCGTCAGTCGCTCGGCGATCCGCGCGACTCCCTTCGCGTTGGGATGAACGCCGTCGGGCAGCATCAGCGCGCGGTTGCCGATCACGCCGGCCAGGATGAACGGATCGAGCGGCGCGTCGTTCTCACGCGCCAGCGCTGGAAAGATGGCGTTGAACCGTCCGGCGTAATCGGGTCCCAGATTGGGCGGCGCCAGGATCCCCGTCAGGACCACCGGCAGCTTGCGCCGGCGCAGCTCGGCGAGCATCGCGGTCAGATTGGCGCGGGTATCCGCCGGGTCGAGCTGGCGCAGCACGTCGTTGCCGCCCAGCCCCAGCACGACCAGATCGGGCGCGCGTTCGAGCCGGTCGAGTGTGTACGCCAGCCGCCGCCGCCCGCCCGCGGTCGTGTCGCCCGATACCCCGGCGTTGACGACGGTCGCGTCGATCCCCGCGGCGCGCAGTCCGGCCTCGATCGCGTCTGGCAGGCTCTCACCCTTGCGCAACCCGTAGCCGGCATAGAGACTGTCGCCGAACGCGAGCACGACCCGCTTGGGGCCGGTCATCGGCGCGCGCGCGGCGGCCGGGGGGGCTGCCTCGATCGTCGCGCGTGCGACCGGGGCCTGACCGCCGTCGGGCGCATTGCAACCGCCGAGCACCAGCATGGCTTGGACAATCGCGCCGCCGGCCACATATGATCGTCTGCTCATTTCCCTCACCGGTCCTTCAGCCAATGTCCGTTTCCGATATGGTCATCGCCGCGCGCGATGTAAGATTGACGCTCGGCGGTGCGCGGCCGGTCGAGATCCTGCGCGGCATCGACCTGAGCGTGGCGGCGGGCGAAAGCGTCGCGTTGCTGGGCGCATCGGGGTCGGGCAAATCGTCGCTGATGGCGGTGCTGGCGGGGTTGGAACGCGCGACGAGCGGCGACGTGCGCGTCGTCGGGCTGGATTTCGGCGCGCTGGACGAAGATGCGCTGGCGGTGGCGCGCCGCGGGCGCATCGGCATCGTGCTGCAGGCCTTTCACCTGCTGCCGACGATGACCGCGCTCGAAAACGTCGCGGTCCCGATGGAACTGGCCGGCATCGCCGACGCGGCGGCGCGGGCCGAAGCCGAGCTGATCGCGGTCGGGCTCGGCCACCGGCTCGATCATTATCCCGCGCAATTGTCGGGCGGCGAGCAGCAGCGGGTCGCGATCGCGCGCGCGCTGGGTCCGCGCGGCAACCTGATCTTCGCCGACGAACCGACCGGCAATCTCGATGCCGAGACCGGCACGCAGGTCATGGACCTGCTGTTCGAACGCCGCGCCGCGACCGCGGCGGCGCTGGTCGTCATCACCCACGATCCTGCGCTGGCGGTGCGCTGCGACCGGATCGTCGAGCTGGCCGACGGGCGGATCGTCGCCGAACGCCGCGCATGAGCGAGTGGCGGCTTGCCTGGCGTCTGGCCCGCCGGGAATTGTCGGCGCGGTTTCGGGGCTTGCGGCTGCTGCTGATATGCCTGGTGCTGGGGGTCGGCGCGCTCGCCGCGATCGGCAGCCTGACGCAGGCGATCACCGGCGAGCTCGCCGCGCGCGGGCGCGTGCTGCTGGGCGGGGATATCGAGTTCGAGGTGTCGCAGCGCAGCGCCGATACCCGCGAACGCGCGGCGATGCGCGCGCTCGGCACCGTGTCCGAAACATTGCGGATGCAATCGATGGCGGTGACCCGCGCCAATACGACCGCGCCGGTCCAGCTGAAGGCGGTCGATATGGGCTACCCGCTCTACGGCGCGCTGACGCTGGCCGATGGGCGTCGGGTCGCGGCACCGGGCGCCGATACGGTCTGGATCGGGCAGGCGCTCGCCGACCGGTTACGGGTCGCGCCGGGTGCGGCGCTGCGGTTCGGGACGGCGTGGTTCCGGGTCGGCGGGATCATCGGCGACGAACCCGATCGGCTCAGCGAAGGCTTCACATTGGGGCCGGTCGCAATCGTATCGCTGGCGGGATTGCAGCGCACCGGGCTAATTCAGCCGGGCAGCCTGTACGCGACCAAATACCGGGTCGCCGCGCCCGGCGCCGACGCCGCCGCGGCGATCGCGCGGTTCGAGCGCACCTTCCCCGCCGCGGGCTGGGAAACCCGCACCCGCGATCGCGCTTCGCCGGGGGCGAGCCGCTTTATCGAACGGATGGGCGAATTCCTGACGCTGGTCGGACTTGCCGCACTGGTGATCGCGGGGATCGGGGTCGGCAACGGGGTGTCGTCGTACTTGGAGGCGCGGCGACCTAACATCGCGGTGCTCAAGGTGGTGGGCGCGACCTCGGGGCTGATCGCGCGGGTCTATCTGTTGCAGGTGGTCGCGGTCAGCGCGGTCGGCATTCTCCTGGGGTTGCTGGCCGGGGTGGCCGCGGTGCCGCTGCTCGGGCTGGCGGCGGGCGCGGTGCTGCCGGTCGCGCCCGGGTTCGCGCTCCAGCCGCTGCCCTTGCTGCTGGCGGCGGCCTACGGCCTGCTGACCGCGCTGGCGTTCTGCGCGCCCGCATTGGTCGCGGCGGGGCGGGTGCCCGCGGCGGGATTGCTGCGCGGGGTGCTCGATGGCCGAACCGGCGGGCGGGGCCGCGCGGCGATGTGGATGGCAGGCGCGAGCGCGGCGATCTTGGCGCTGACCCTGGTATCGAGCGAACGCCCGCTGTTCGCAGCCGGCTTTCTGGCGGCGGCGGTCGGGGTGCTGCTGGTGCTCGCCGGGTTGGGCGTCGCGATCCGTGCCGGTGCCGCGCGCCTGCCGCGCCCGCGCGCGCCGTTGCCGCGGTTGGCGCTCGCCGCCCTCCACCGGCCCGGCGCGCGGACCGCCGCGCTGGTCGTCGCGCTCGGGCTTGGGTTGACGCTCTTCGTGCTGCTCGCCGGGATTCGGACCAGCCTCGACGGCAATATCGCGCGCAGCGTGCCCGACCGCGCGCCCGCGCTGTTCGCGCTCGACGTCCCGCCCGAACGCGCCGCCGAGTTCCGCCGCACGGTCAGCGCGGTCGCGTCCGATGCGACGATCGCCACCGTCCCGCTGATGCGCGGTACGATCACTGGTTATGGCAGAACCCGCGTCGCCGACCTGACGACCCTGCCCGAGGGCGCGTGGGCGCTGCGCGGCGAACGCGGGCTGACCTTCGCCGCCGCGCTGCCGCCCGGCAGCACGCTGACCGCGGGGCACTGGTGGACTGCGGCGGAGGGGCGGCAGGCTCTGGTCTCGATCGACGAGCGGCTCGCGCAGTCGCTCAACCTCAGGCTCGGCGATCCGCTGACGGTGTCGGTGCTGGGGCTCGAGCGCGTGGCGACGATCACGTCGTTCCGGCGGATCGCCTGGGACACCTTGGGCTTCAACTTCGTGATGGTGTTCTCGCCCGGCGCGCTCGGCGACGTGCCGCACAATCTGGCCGCGACGATCGAGATGCCCGCCGCGCGCACCGGCGCGGTGACGCAGGCGCTGCTGCCGCGCTTTCCCGCCACCTCGGTGGTTGAGGTCGGCAGCGTGCTGAGCCAGGTCCAGACCATCGTCACGCAGATGGCGACCGCGATCGCGGCAGCCGCCAGCATCGCAATCCTGGCCGGCATCGCGGTGTTGATCGGCGCGATCGCCGCGACCCGCGCCGCGCGAACCTACGACGCGGTCATCCTGAAGACGCTGGGCGCGACCCGGCGGCAGGTGCTGACGATCCAGGCGATCGAATATGCGCTGCTGGCGGGGGTGGTCGCGCTGGTCGCGTGGGCGCTGGGGGCGGGCGGCGCCTATTATGTCGTGACCCAGCTGTTCGCGTTCGAATGGCTGCCCAACTGGGGCGTCGTGCTGACCACGTTGCTGGCAGGCGCGGCGATCACGATCGCGATCGGGCTGGCCGGCGCGTTGCCGGTGCTGCGCGCGCGACCCGCGGCGGCGCTGCGCGATCTGTAAGCGCGGCGGCCGGCTTAACCGCCGCTGTCGAGCGCGTTCAGCCTGCGACCAAGCGCGACTCGCTAAAACGGTCGCACCTTCAAGGAGGAGGCTGTTATGCGTAAGACGACTTTTTCGATTGCCCTGCTCGGCACCGCGCTGGCGGCCGCCGCTCCTGCCGCCGCACAGCAATATGGCAACGGTGGTTACGACCAGGGCCGTGGTGATTACGGCCGGGGCGATTATGGCCGCGACGACCGTGGCCGCGGCGATTACCAGCGCGGCGACCGCCAGCTCTGGCAGCTGAGCGCGCAGGTCGATCGCGCGATCCAGAGCGGTCAGCTCTCGCGCCGCGAAGCCGACTGGTTCCGTCGCGAGGTGACGCAGCTGCGCTACCTCGACCAGCGCTACGAGCGCGGCGGATACAACCGCAACGAGCGGCGCGCGTTCGACCAGCGGGTCGATCGGCTCCGCGACCGGCTGCGCCGCGAACGGCGTGACGGCGACTATGACGGCGGGCGTTACCGCTCATACTGAACACAAGGGATGGCGGCGGGGCGACCCGCCGCCATTTCCCCATGATTGACGCGCTTCATCCCGCGCCGGTAAAAGCGCGCTCGGGCGGTCCACTCGGGCCGCCTTCTTTATTTGGAGCCGCCGCCGTGACCATCACCCCGCTCATGCCCGTCTATCCGCGCTGCGGCGTGCGGCCGGTGCGCGGTGAGGGGGTGTATCTCTACGGTGAGGACGGGACGCAGTATCTCGACTTCGCGGCGGGGATCGCGGTCAACGCGCTCGGCCACGGCCATCCGAAGCTGGTGCAGGCGATCGCCGATCAGGCCGCCACGCTGATGCACGTCAGCAACCTCTACGGCAGTCCGCAGGGCGAGGCGCTGGCGCAGCGGATCGTCGATCATTCGTTCGCCGACACCGTCTTCCTGACCAATTCGGGGGTCGAAGCGATCGAGTGCGCGATCAAGACCGCGCGCCGCCACCATTTCGAGAACGGCAATCCGCAGCGGCACAAGCTGATCACCTTTCGCAACGCTTTTCACGGGCGCTCGATCGGTGCGATCAGCGCGACCGACCAGCCCAAGATGCGCGACGGCTTCGAACCGCTGCTGCCCGGCTTCGCCTACGCCGCGTTCAACGACCTGGACGCCGCGCTGGCGTTGATTGACGATGAGACCGCGGGGTTCATGGTCGAGACGATCCAGGGCGAGGGCGGGGTGTCCGCGGGTACGCCCGCGTTCATCCGGGGACTGCGCAAGGCGTGCGACGACCACGGCTTGCTGCTGGTGCTCGACGAGGTCCAGTGCGGCTATGGCCGGACCGGCAAGCTGTGGGCGTACGAGCATTACGGCATCGTCCCCGACATCATGGCGGTGGCGAAGGGCATCGGCGGCGGCTTCCCGCTCGGCGCGTGTCTGGCCACCGCGGACGCCGCCAAGGGCATGGTGATCGGCACCCACGGCTCGACCTATGGCGGCAATCCGCTGGCGTGCGCGGCGGGGCAGGCGGTGCTCGACGTGATGCTCGAACCCGGATTCCTGGATAACGTGACCGCGATGGGCGAGCGGCTGCGCCAGAGCCTGGAGCAATTGATTCCCAATCACGACGGCCTGTTCGACAGCGTCCGTGGCAAGGGCTTGATGGTCGGGCTGAAGCTGAAGGACAGCGCGGTCGCGCGCGATTTCGTGGCGCATCTACGCGACAATCATCAATTGCTGACCGTCGCGGCGGGGGAGAATGTCGTCCGCATCCTGCCGCCGCTGATCATCGACGAAAGCCATATCGCCGAGTTCACCGGCAAGCTGAGCGACGGCGCGCGGACCTTTGCTCCGCCCAGTGACGACTAGCGCGATGACCGAGCTGCGCCATTTTCTTTCGCTCAGCGACGCCGGACCCGACGGGATTGCCGCGATCCTGGCCGACGCGCTCGACCGCAAGGCGGCGCGGGCCGGCTGGCCCAAGGGCGCGGTCGATGCCGACGCTCCGCTCGCCGGGCGCGCGCTGGCGATGGTGTTCGAGAAAAGCTCGACCCGCACCCGCGTCAGCTTCGACATGGCGATCCGGCAATTGGGCGGTGCCGCGATCGTGATGGAAGCCGGGCAGATGCAATTGGGCCGCGGCGAAACCGTCGCCGACACCGCGCGCATCCTGTCGGGGTACTGCGACGCGATTATGATCCGCACCGACGATCATGCCAAGGTCGAGGAGATGGCGGCCTATGCCAGCGTCCCCGTCATCAACGGGCTGACCGACGCGAGCCACCCGTGCCAGATCGTCGCCGACCTTCAGACCATCCTGGAGAGTGGCCGCGCGCTCCCGGGACTGAAGGTCGCGTGGCTGGGCGACGGCAACAACGTGCTCGCCTCGCTGATCGAGGCGGCCGGGCTGATGCACTTCGACGTGGTCGCCGCCTGTCCGCAGGGCTTCATGCCGAGCGGTGCCGAGGTCGCGGCCGGGCAGGGCCGCGCCCGCGTCGTCGGCACCGCGCGCGAAGCGGTGGCGGACGCCGACGTGGTCGTCACCGACACCTGGATCTCGATGGGGCAGGACCACGCCGACACCAAGCTGGCGGCGATGTGGCCGTTCCAGGTCGACGCGGCGCTGATGGGGCAGGCCAAGCCGGATGCGGCGTTTCTCCACTGCCTGCCCGCGCACCGCGGCGAGGAAGTGACCGCGGAGGTGATCGACGGCCCGCAGTCGCTGATCTGGGCCGAGGCGGAGAACCGCCTCCACGCGCAAAAGGCGATTTTGCGCTGGTGCTTCGGCCAGATCTAGGACGGGCCGATATTCGGCCCAGACCGGCCTGCAAAGCGCGATTTCCTGCGCTTCGGTGCTCACGCACCGGAAGTGCGCTGCGCTCCGATGCTAAAAATATCGCGCTTTTCGGCTCGGCCTGAGCTGAATCTCGACCCGTCCTTGCGATCCCCTTGAGGCCTGCTGGCGGGGCGCACAGGTGCCGCCTATCTTTGTCCCATGACTGAACCCCAAACCCAAGACCTCGACCGCGCGCTCGGGTTCACGATCCCGGCGCAGAATGCGCGCGGACGGTTGGTGCGGGTCGGGCCGGCGCTCGACGCGATCCTTGCCGCGCACGCCTATCCGCCGGCGATCGCCAATCTGCTGGCGGAGGCGCTAACGCTGGTCGCGTTGGTCGGCTCGACGCTCAAGGACTCACAGGGGCAATTGACGCTGCAGTCGCAGGGGACCGGCGCGGTCAAGTTGATCGTGTGCGACTACCGCGGCGGCGAAATCCGCGGTTATGTCGATTACAACGCCGACCGGCTCGCCGAGCTGCCCGCCGCGCCGACTTTGTTTGCGCTGTTCGGCAAGACCTATCTGGCGATCACCTTCGATCTCGCGACCTCGGGCGAACGTTATCAGGGGATCGTCCCGCTCGACGGCGCGACGCTGGCCGAGGCGGTCGGGAATTATTTCGTCCAATCCGAACAGATCCCGAGCCTGGTGCGGATCGGCATCGCGCGCGACCCGGACGGCCAGTGTGTCGCCGGCGGGCTGTTCCTCCAGCATCTGCCCGAAGGCGAGGACGGGCGCGAGCGGCTCCACACCCGGCTCGACCATCCCGAATGGGAGCATGTCGCAGCACTCGGCGGGACCACGGGCGCCGACGAACTCGCCGACCCCGCGCTGCCGCTCGAGACGTTGATCTGGCGGCTGTTCAACGAAGAGGACGAGGTGCGCGTCCTCGCCAGCACGCCCATCACCAAGGGTTGCCGCTGCTCGCCCGATTACATCGCGCAGGTGCTGGCCAAGTTTCCGGCCGAGGAGCGCGCCGCGATGGCCGATGAAAATGGCGTGATCTCGGTCGATTGCGCGTTCTGCGCGACCAGTTTCCCGGTGACCCCCGCCGCCGCGTGAGGCGACGTTAACCCGGTGGTTACGCGTCGCGGCGCAAGCGGTGTGGGTATCGCTTCGGCGGCACGCTTTTCTCCCATAACCTTGGGGCCGCGCCGGGTGACCGACGCGGCCCTTTCTTTGGCTCGCGCTTGCGGCGGGAGCCGCGCGCGCCTAGCTGCCGCCGCCATATGACAGCTGCATCCGCCCCGGCGGTCGTCCTGATCTCGGGCGGCCTCGATTCGATGGTCGCCGCCGCGCTCGCGCGCGAAGCGGGCTATCGGCTGCTCGCGCTGTCGATCGACTATAACCAGCGCCACCGCGTCGAGCTCGCGGCAGCACGGCGGATCGCGGCGCTGCTCGGGGCCGAACGGCATGTCGTGCTCCCGCTCGACCTCAGCGCCTTCGGCGGGTCGGCGCTGACCGCAGATATTGCAGTGCCCAAGCACGGCGTCGGCGACACCATTCCGGTCACCTATGTGCCCGCGCGCAACACGATCTTCCTGAGTTTGGCGCTCGGCTGGGCCGAGGCGGCGGGCGCGCGCGACCTGTTCGTCGGGATCAACGCGCTCGATTATTCGGGCTATCCCGATTGCCGCCCCGAATTCGTTTCGGCCTTCGAAGAGATGGCGGCGCAGGCGACCAAGGCGGGGGTGGAAGGAGCACGCTTCCGGGTCCGCGCGCCGCTCCAGCACATGACCAAGGCCGATATCGTTCGCGAGGCCGCGCGGCTCGGGCTCGACGCCGCGCTCAGCTGGTCGTGTTACGACCCTGCGCCGGGCGGATTGCATTGCGGGCTGTGCGACAGCTGCCGGTTGCGGGCCAAGGGCTTTCAGGACGCCGGGCTGCCCGATCCGACCAGCTACGCCGCACGCCCGTGAGCTATGCCGTCAAGGAAATGTTCCTGACGCTCCAGGGCGAGGGCGTGAATGCGGGCGCGCGCGCGGTGTTCGTGCGCTTTGCCGGGTGCAATCTGTGGTCGGGGCGCGAACAGGACCGCGCGGCCGCGATCTGCAAATTCTGCGACACCGATTTCGTCGGCACCGACGGCGCGGGCGGCGGCAAGTTCGCCGATGCCGCGGCGCTGGTGGCGGCGGTAAGCGAACATTGGGGGCCGGGGACCGAGCGCCGCTTCGTCGTGCTGACCGGGGGCGAGCCGATGCTGCAGGTCGACGATGTTTTGATCGCCGCACTCCACGCCGCGGGCTTCCGGATCGCGATCGAGAGCAACGGGACGTTGCCGGTTCATCCCGACATCGACTGGGTTTGCGTCAGCCCCAAGGCGGGCAGCAATGTCGTCCAGCGCGCTGGCGACGAATTGAAGTTGGTCTGGCCGCAAGCCGGGATCGACCCGGTCGCGCTGGAGGGCTGGGATTTCGCCCATCACCTGGTCCAGCCGCTCGACGATGCGAATGCGGCGGCGAACCAAGCGGCGGCAGTGCAATTCGCGCTGGAGCGCCCGCGCTGGCGGCTGACGCTACAAAATCACAAGCAATTGGGCCTGCGCTAGCGCGCGGCGACCGTGGTGCTGCCGAACATCGGTCCGCACTTGCCGTTCCACTGGTCCTTCTTCCAGCATTTCGGATCGGTCACCGGCAGCCAGCCGAAGCGGTTGGTGCGGAACGCGAAGCCGGGGAACAATTGCTCGCCCGACGGCGCTAGCGAATTGCGCAATTCGCGCATCCGCGCCTGCGCGACGCTCAGCAACTGGCCACGCGGGGTGAAGATCGCATCGCGGCCGATCGAATGCGCGGTCTGACAGAAAGTCAGCTGGCCGCCGACGGTCGAGAAGCTCGAATAGATTCGCGTGCCATATTGATCGAGCGCGGTCTGACCAGCGGGCTTTGATTTCTTGATACGGACGAAATAGCGGTCGAGCGTGTCGAACGATTTCTTCAGCTCGGCGCGGTGGTCGCCCAGCATGGCATTGTAATTGTCGACCGTCAGCAGCGATTGCGCGAGATCGCATTGCAACGCGGCAACGTTCAGCGCGGCGCGCAGGCTCCACAGCAACGCGGCTTCGTTTTCGGCCGGGGTCGCGTCCGGGAGCGCATAAGCGGGTTCCTGCCCGGTGATCGGTCCGCCGGTCAGATCGACGGTCTGGAAAAAGAATTGCGCCGACGCGGGCGCCGCCGGAAGCCCCAGCCCGGCCGCCATCGTCACCACCGCGACGGCTGCGGTCAAATTACGCACCAAAGTCATTGCTGTCGGTCCCATCCACCCCGTTCGGCGTCGCCCCGCCTTCGCTATGCCACCGGATTAGGGCGATTTCACGCGCAGCCCAACCGCTTTGTTGAGGCGGGCGGGTGATCATGCGCCCGGCTGCGACCGGATGAGTCGATTGTGCGACGAATCGAGCGGGCATGAAAAAGGCCGCCCGGTCGCCCGGGCGGCCCAATTCGTCGTCGGTCTCCGCAGGGCGGGGACCGAACGGCTTACATGCCGTTCGACATCGTGTTCGACGTCTCGGTCGTCATGGTGTTCGACGTCATGGTGTCGGCGGCCATGCCGTTGTCCATCGCCATGTTGTCGGTCATCGCGCCGTCGACGGCGGTCATGTTGTCGGTCATCGTGCCGGTGTCGTTGCCGAGGTCGGTCACGGTGGTGTTGTCTACGGTGGTCTCGGTCTTGCTACCACAAGCCGACACCAGCAGCGCGGCCGAAGCGATCATCGAACCGGTCAGGACTTTCGAGAAAATTGCACGCATGTTGGAAGCTCCCATAAAAATTGGACTTGGAAAAACGGCGACGTCAGCCAAAACTCCCCCAAATCTGTCGGGGATGTAAACGGATACGCGACGTCGCTCAAGCGGTGATTTGTCGGCTGCCACCGATCCGCTTGAGAAATGCCGGAAGTTCCAACGCCAGCGCCGCGTCGAAAGTTGCAAAATCAATGACGTGGCCCAGTGCGCGCGCACTCGTCACCGGAAATTCCGCGAGCCCGCACGGCACGATTCCGCCGAAATGCGCCAGGTCGGGCGCGATGTTGACCGCGAAGCCGTGCAGCGTGACCCAGCGCCGCACGCGCACCCCGATCGCGCCGATCTTCGCTTCGCCGCCTGCGGTCTGCGTCCAGATGCCGATCCGGCCAGGGGCGCGAAACGCCGCTATCCCGACCCGGCCGAGCGCGGCGATCACCCAGCCCTCCAGCGCGTGGACGTAGCAGCGCACGTCGCGCCCGCGTGCGTTCAAATCGAGGACCGCATAGCCGACCCGCTGGCCCGGCCCGTGATAGGTGTAACGCCCGCCGCGTCCGGCGCGGTGGACGGGGAAACGCGCGTCGATCAGCTCGTCGGGCGCGGCACTCGTCCCCGCGGTGTAGACCGGGGGATGTTCGAGCAGCCAGATCAGTTCGCGCGCAGTCCCGTCGGCGACCGCGCCGGCGCGCGCCTCCATCGTCGCCAGCGCCCCGGCATAGTCGACCGGTGCGGGCGCGATCACGATTTCGGGGTCGGGCAGCACCGTCATCGCCCGCGATGTGCGGACCGCGGCGATCATTGGCAAGCGCGCGCGCGGCGACTACGACCGCGCATCGGATCGGACGGGGACTGAAGCGATGGTGACGATGTCGGCGGTGTGGGACCGGACCACCGAATTTTTGAGCGACAATCTGGGCAAGGTCGCGCCGATCGCCGCGCTGACGATCCTGCTGCCGGGCGCGGTGACGGAGATTCTGGCGCCGCTCAAGGAAGGCGACGGCGCGGGCTACGGGCTCGGGCTCGGCATCCTGACGCTGGTCGCCGCGCTGGTGACGGTGTGGGGCGAATTGCAGATCGTCGCGCTGGCGATCGACCCGACGCTGACCCCGGCCGACGCGCGGGGTACCTAACCACCCGGAACCGACCTTCATGGAT
>JAZKGJ010000012.1:16659-18929 GCA_040385975.1 Pseudomonadota bacterium
TGACCTTGCTGTTCGCCGCGTTCGTACTGGCGCTGCCGATCGTGGCGATCCTGGTCGCCAACGGGGTCGATCTGACCACGCTCGGCAATCCGGCGGTGCGGCAGCCGCTCTCCCCCGGGGCGGGCGGCGCGATCGCGCTGTACTGCCTCGTCCTGGTTCCGCTCCTGTTGTGGCTGACCGCGCGTGCGTATCTGCTGACCAGCGCGGTCGTCGTCGCCGAACACCGCGCGCTCGGCGCGATCGGGCGGGCGTGGCAGCTGAGCCGCGGGTCGGCGGGGCGGATCGTCGGAGTCATTCTGCTGTTCCTGGTGGTGATGATCGTCGCCGGCCTCGCCGCGACCCTGGTGTTCGGTTCGATTTTCAAATTGGCGCTGGGGGGCGACGGGCCGATCAGCGCCGCCAGCGTGCTGACGGCACTTATCGTCGCGTTGGTCTCCACCGTGTTCAGCGTGATCGCGACGGTGTTCCCGGCCAAGCTGTACGTCGCGCTGCGCGACCGCGCGCCGGCGGGCTGACGGCGCAGCGATGCTGACCTTGGGTGCGCTCGGGCGCGATGCCTGGGCGGGCTGGCGCCGCGACCGCGAGGTGCTGACGCTACTGGCCGGGACGTTCGTGTTCCTGCCGACCTTCGCCTGGCTGTTGCTGGTCGCCGAACCCGCAGTGCCGAAGGGGGCCGCGAACCAGGAAGTGTCGGCGATCCTGCTCCACTGGGCGGGAGCGAACGCGCACTGGCTGGCGCTCCGCATCGCGGTCGAATTGTTCGCTGCCGCCGCAGTGCTGACGCTGTACCTGTCGCGCGACCACCGCGACGTCGGCGGCGTGCTGGCCCGCGCTGCGGCGCTGTGGCCGATGTTCCTGGTGACCGTGATCGCGAGCTGGGGGTTGGTGATGGTCGGCATCTTCGCGTTCGTCGTGCCGGGGCTGTATATTTACGGACGGGTCGCGCTGGCCGGTCCGGCGCTGATCGCGGAGCCCAAGCTTGGCCTGGCAGGTGCAATCGCGCGCAGCATCGCGCTGACCCGCGGCCACGGCTGGCAGGTGTTCGGCTACCTCGGTCTGACGATTCTGGCGGGCGCGCTGGCGGTCGAGCTGATCGACGGGGTCGGAGCGGGGCTGCGGCGCGCGGGTGCCGCCAATCCGGTCGCGCTGGCGATGCTGGCGGCGGTGACGGCCGCGGCGGTGACCGCGACGGTGCTGGCGCGGTTGCTGCTCGAGGTCGCGCTCTATCGGCGGCTGAGCGCGCCGCGGCACCACATCTAGCGCCAGCCGCTAACCGGGCCAGCCGCCGGTCTGACGCAACGCTTCGGCCAGGACGATCCCTGCCGAGACCGCCAGGTTGAGGGATCGCACCCCCGGCGCCATCGGGATGATCACGCGCAGGTCGGCGCGGTCGTGCACGGCGGGCGGGACGCCGGCACCTTCGCTGCCGAAGAGCAGAATGTCGTCGGGCCGGAACTCGGTCGCATGGAGCGCGGTCGCGCCCTTGGTGGTCAGCAGGACGATCCGGCCCCGTGCAGCGCCGGCGAAGCTGCCCCAGCCGGGATGCCGGGTCACGTCGACATGGTCGATATAGTCCATCGCCGCGCGCGCCACCCGGCGGTCGTCCCACGCGAAGCCCAGCGGCTCGATCAGGTCGACCGGCGTCGCCAGGCACGCGCCCAGCCGCATGACCGCGCCGACATTGCCGGCGATCTCGGGCTGATAGAGCGCTAGCCTCATGTCGCTCACGCTAAACCCCCGAAAATCGGTTGGCAAAGCGCTTGGCGCGCGGCTATCAGGCCGCCAGCCGAACGAGGGGTCGAACGGCACCGATGACCTGCCCGGGACACGAGTGAATGGCGACTGTCGATACCAGTGGAACCGGGGCGATCCCGCCGGGCGAGAATCCGGCACCGTATCTGGAGGCCGAGCACGACCCGCGGCGGCGCGATTTCATCAACATCGCCGCGGTCGCCTGGGTCGGCGTGGGCGGGGCGACCATCCTGTTGCCGCTGATCAATCAGATGAGCCCGTCGGCCGACGTGCTGGCGCAATCGACCACCGAACTCGACCTGTCGGCAATCCAGCCGGGGCAGGCGATCAAGACCAGTTTCCGCAAACAGCCGCTCTTCGTGCGCAACCTGACCCCGGCCGAAATCGCCGCCGCCGATGCCGTTCCGACCGACTCGCTGCGCGATCCGCAGACGCTGGAACAGCGGACCAAGGCGGGCAAGAAGAACTGGCTGATTACGATGGGGGTGTGCACCCATCTCGGCTGCGTGCCGCTGGGC
>JAZKGJ010000013.1:0-1879 GCA_040385975.1 Pseudomonadota bacterium
AAGCGCTGGCCGAGGCGATGCGGGCCGCACCGCTGATCGAGATATGGATGAACGGTGTGCGGGCCGAAGTCGATCGCCGCCTGCTCGACGACCAGCCGGTGCCGGGGTTCTACCTCGGGCAGGGCAAGCAGTCGAACCGCGCATGGCAGTCCGAGCACGCCGCCGAGGAAGCGCTGAAGAAGCTGCGGCTCGGGGTCGACGCCGTGTACACGAAGAAGGTCATCTCGCCGACCAAGGCCGAGGCGCTGCTCAAGAAGGAGCCGAAGAAGTGGGCGAAGATCGCACCGCTGATCGCTCCTCGCCAGCCGGGCAAGCCGACCGTCTGCAAGGACGGCGACACGACCGCGCCGTGGGTGCCACCGACTGCCGATGCCGATGACTTCCCTGATCTCGGTGACGATGGGCTGGTCGACCCTATCCCCGGATTTGTGGTGCTTGACAGCACCGGCGGTGTGATCGGTCGTTACGAGCCCGAGGACGACCTGTTCGCATGAGGATCATCGGCGAGCTACCCCGCGACGCGCGGCTCGAGCTGCAGAAGGCAGCGACGGTCGGCAAGCCGGGGTCCATCCATCGACGGGTCGCAATCGAGCGGGCCGAGCGATACGTCGCAACGCATTACCCAGAGTACCTCAAGCAGGAGAACGACAGTGAGTGAGATTTTGATCCAGAATGTCCGCCTCGCCTACGGGCACGGCGTGTTCGAGAAGCAGTCGTTCGAGGACGGCAAGCCGAAGTTCACGGCCAAGTTCATCCTGCCACCGGATCACCCGCAAATCCCGGCCATCAAGTCGCTGATCGCGCAGGTCGCCAAGGACAAGTGGGCGGCCAAGGCTGACGCTACGCTCAAGCGGATCGAGGCCAAGGACGCCACCTGCCTGCACGACGGCGACACGCAGCGCGGCGACGGCTTCGAGGGGATGCTGTTCGTCACCGCGAGCAACGACAAGCGCCCGACCGCGTACAACCGCGACCGCACCCCGGTGACCAAGGAAGACGGGGTCATCTACTCGGGCTGCTACGTCAACGTGAAGGTCGACATCTGGGCGCAGGACAACAGCTGGGGCCAGCGGATCAATGGCGATCTGCTCGGGGTCCAGTTCGTCAAGGACGGCGACAGCTTCGCTGCTGGCGCACCGCCTGCCGAAGCCGAGGCGTTCCCTGATCTCGACGCCGGTGGCGCTGCCGAAGCCGACAGCCTCTACGCATGACACCTCGGCAACGAGGTGCCGCGACACGCCGCGCGCAGGGAGACCCTCTGCGCGCGGCCTTCGCCGACCTGATCGCCGAAGGCTACACGATAGCCGCGGCTTGCCGAGAGCTGGGTTGCCGTCCGCAGTACGGCACCCGGATGATGAAGCGGCTGCGCGAGGAGATGGGTGAATGACCGAGAGTATCTACGGCATCGCGGTCCAAGTCGCGGAGCGCTACCGGCTGCCCGTCATGCGGGTGCTGGCACGCAGCCGGGTCGAGCGCGAGGCTGCTGCCCGGCTGACGATCTACCGCATCGCCGCCGATGCAGGGTACTCCTACGCGGCCATCGGACGTAGGCTGGGGCGCTGCCGCTCGACCGTGCGGTACGGTGTGCTCGCCGCGAGAAGGTTGGGGCTGTAATGACTGACGGCACCACGCTCTACCTCGACACCGAGACGTACTGCGAAACGCCGATCAAGGACGGCACCCATCGCTACGCCGAGACCGTCGAGATCATGATCGCCGCGTGGGCGCTCGACGACCCGCTGTGGGGCGAGGGCGAGATCGTGGTCGAAGACCTAGTCGACGACTGGGGCAACGTCTCGCTTGGCGAGAGCGACAATCTGCGCCACGCGATGCGGACCGCCGACACCATCGTCATGCACAACGGCGGCCAGTTCGACCG
>JAZKGJ010000014.1:0-24356 GCA_040385975.1 Pseudomonadota bacterium
GCGCCGATGAACTGGTCGAGCGCGGCCTTGCTCTCGGTCTCGGTCGGTTCGACCAACATCGCGCCGTGCACCACCAGCGGGAAATACATCGTCATCGGATGATAGCCCTCATCGATCAGCCCCTTGGCGATGTCGATCGTGCTGAACCCGTCGGGCAGGCCATCGTCGCTGAACAGCGCCTCGTGCATGCACGGGCCGCTATCGCCGAATGGCGCGTCGAGTGTGTCGTCGAGGCTCCTGAGGATATAGTTGGCGTTGAGCACCGCGTCCTCGGCGACCTGGCGCAGGCCATCGGCGCCGTGGCTGAGGATGTAGGTGAGTGCGCGGGTGAACATTCCCATCTGGCCGTGAAACGCGGTCATTCGCCCGAAACTGTCGGGATGGCGTTCGCCCACCGTCTCTTCCTCGACCAGCCGGATCGTGCCGTCGGCATAGCGTTCGGTGAATGGGAGCGGCCCAAATCGCGAGAGCGCTTCGGACATCACCACCGGACCCGAGCCGGGCCCGCCGCCGCCGTGCGGGGTAGAGAAGGTCTTGTGAAGATTGATATGCATCGCGTCGATGCCGAGGTCACCGGGGCGGACCCGGCCGACGATCGCGTTGAAGTTGGCGCCGTCGCAATAGACATAACCGCCCGCGGAATGGACAGCGTCGCTGATCGCCTTCATGTCGCGCTCGAATAGCCCGCAGGTATTGGGGTTGGTGATCATCACGCCCGCGACATCCGGGCCGAGCCGCGCTTTGAGCGCTGCGAGATCGACGCGGCCTTCCGCGGTGGCGGGAATATCCTCGACGCTGAACCCGGCGAATGCCGCGGTCGCGGGATTGGTCCCGTGTGCGCTTTCGGGGACGAGGATGACTTTGCGATCCTCACCGCGATCCTCGAGCGCCGCCTTGATCGCGAGGATGCCGCACAGTTCACCGTGCGCGCCCGCCTTGGGGGTCATCGCGACGCCGTACATTCCGGTCAGCTCGATCAGCCAGAACGCGAGCTGGTTGATGACTTCGAGCGCGCCCTGCACCGTCTCCTGCGGTTGCAACGGATGCACGTCGGCGAACCCGGGCAGCCGGGCGAGCTTTTCGTTCAACCGCGGGTTGTGCTTCATCGTGCACGAGCCGAGCGGGAACAGCCCGAGGTCGATCGCGTAATTCTGGCGCGACAGGCGCGTATAGTGCCGCACCGTTTCCGGCTCCGACAGGCCAGGGAGCCCGATCGGCGCCTTGCGGGTGAGCCCGCCCAGCCGGTCGTGCGCGACATCGCCGTCGGCGAAATCGACGCCGGTGGTGCTGGTGTCGCCGATCTCGAAGATCAGCGGCTCTTCGAGCATCAGCGCGCGGTTGCCGGTCGAGGTTGCGGGGGCGTTTGTGGTGTTAGAAGCCGGGGCGGACGGGCGCCAGCCGCTGGGATTCATGCTCATCGCGCTAATCCAGTGAGAAAACCGTTCGTGTTCCGGGCACGTGCTTCGACAGGCTCAGCACGAACGAAGGAGGGGAAGCAGGAGAAGCGGATCATGCCAGTTCCTCCGTCAGCGCGTCGGCCAGCGCGGCAATGTCCGCATCGGTACAGGTTTCGGTCACCGCGACGATCAGCCCGTTCGCGAGGTGTGCTTCGCCCGGATAGAGGCGACCCAGCGAAACGCCCGCCAGGATGCCGCGATCGGCCAGCGCATGGACCACCGGGCGGGCCGGGCGTCCGAGGTCTAGGGTGAATTCGTTGAAGAACGTCTCGTTGACGACCCGAACCCCCGGGACCCGCGCCAGCCGGTCGGCGGCGCGGCAGGCACCCGCGTGATTGAGCCCCGCCAGCCGCCGCAGTCCGGCTTCGCCTAGCAGTGTCATGTGGACCGAGAACGCCAGCGCACAGAGCCCGCTGTTGGTGCAGATGTTGCTCGTCGCCTTCTCACGCCGGATATGCTGTTCGCGGGTCGACAGCGTCAGGACGAAGCCGCGGCGTCCATCGGCATCGACGGTCTCGCCGCACAGCCGCCCGGGCAGCTGGCGGACGTATCTGTCCTTGCACCCGAACAGCCCAACGTACGGCCCGCCGAATTGCAGCCCGACCCCGATCGACTGGCCTTCGCCGACGACGATGTCGGCGCCCATCTCGCCCGGCGACTTCAGCGCGCCGAGCGCGACGGGTTCGGTCACGACCGCGATCAGCAGCGCCTTCTTCGCCTGGCACGCGCTCGCGAGGTCGGACAGATCGGCGATGCGGCCGAGGATATCGGGATATTGCACGACGACGCAGCTGGTCTCGTCGTCGATTCGCGCGATCAGGTCGGCGATGTCGGTGTCGGCGTCGAGCGTCGGGACCGCGGTTTCGACCACGTCGCCGGTGTATTTCGCCATCGTCCTGGCGACCGAAACGTAATGCGGGTGCACGCCGTTCGAGAAGATCGCCTTGCCGCGCCGGGTGATGCGCCGCGCCATCCCGACCGCTTCCCAGCACGCGGTCGAGCCGTCGTACATCGACGCGTTGGCAACGTCGGTGCCGAGCAGCCGCGCGACCTGCGTCTGGAACTCGAACAGCATCTGCAGCGTGCCCTGCGCGATCTCGGGCTGATAGGGGGTGTAGGCGGTCAGGAACTCACCGCGCTGGATCAGGTGATCAACACTAGCGGGGACGTGGTGGCGATACGCTCCGGCCCCCAGGAAGAACGGCACTTCACCTGCGACCATGTTCTTGCGCGAAAGCGCGGTCATGTGGCGCTCGACCGCCAGCTCGCTCGCGTGGAGCGGCAGGCCGTGGATCGGTCCGTCGAGCCGCGCTTCGGCGGGGACATCGACGAACAGCTCGTCGATCGATTTCGCGCCGATGACGCCGAGCATGTCGCTTCGGTCGTGGGAGGTGAGTGGCAGGTAACGCATGACGACTTCCTAAGTCGTCACCCCAGCGAAGGCCGGGGTCTCGTGCCGTCTATGGTTGGCATGAGATGCCAGCTTGCGCTGGCATGACGGTGTTTGATGAGGGAAACTAAAGCTTCGCGACGAACGCCTCGTACGCGGTCTCGTCCATCAATTCGTCGAGCTCGCTCGGGTCGCTCAGCGTCAGTTTGTAGAACCAGCCGTCGCCTTCGGGGTCGCCGTTGACCAAATCGGGCTGCTCGGCGAGCGCGTCATTGCCTTCGATCACGTCGCCCGAGGCGGGGGAATAGACGTCAGACGCGGCCTTGACCGATTCGACCACCGCGGCCTCGTCGCCCTTTTTCAGGCTGCGCCCGGCGTCGGGGACTTCGACGAACACGATATCGCCGAGCTGGCCCTGCGCGTAATCGGAGATGCCGACAGTGCCGATGTCGCCATCGACGTCGATCCATTCGTGATCTTCGGTGAAAAAACGGCTCATCTCATTTGGCTCCTCTGACGTAGCGATGGGGAACGAAGGGCATGGCGGTGACGGTGCCCAGATGAACCTTGCCGCGCTGGTTCAGTTGCACGGTCGTGCCGATTTCAGCCATCGCGGCGGGGACGTAGGCCATCGCGATCGGTGCCCCAAGCGTCGGTGCGAACCCGCCGCTGGTGACGCGGCCGACTTCGCTGCCGTCGGCGTCGAGCACCGCGGCACCTTCGCGGACCGGCTGGCGCCCTTCGACGATCAGCCCGACGCGCTTGACCACCGGACCCTGCTCGCGCTCGGCGATCAGCCGCGCGGCGCCGGGGAAGTTCGCTTCCGCGCGGCGCCGCTTGCTGCCGAGCGCGAAGCCGAGTCCGGCCATGAGCGGGGTCGTGTCGGGGTCGAGGTCGTGGCCGTAGAGCGGCAGGTCGGCCTCGAGCCGCAGCGAATCGCGTGCGCCCAGCCCGATCGGCTTGACCTCTGGCTCGGCGCACAGCGCGTCGGCGAGCGCCACTGCGTGTTTGGCAGCAACGGAGATTTCGAACCCGTCCTCGCCGGTGTAGCCCGAACGGCTGATCCACAGCGAAACGCCGTTCCAATCGAACCGCGCGCCGGTCAGGAACACGAGCTCGCCGACCCCCGGCACCAGCCGCGCCAGCGCGTCGACCGCCTTGGGCCCCTGCAACGCCAGCAGTGCCTGCTCGTCCATGTGGTTGATCGTCACCTCGTCGGGCAACAGCTCGAGCAGATGCGCGATATCGTCGTATTTCACCGCGCCGTTGACGACCATGTAGATGCCATCCGCCCAGCGGGTGAACATCAGATCGTCGAGGATACCGCCGGCGTCGTTGAGCAGCAGCGAGTATTTCTGCGCATCAAGCGTCAACCCCGCGACATCCGCCGGGATGATCGCCTCCAGCGCGGCGTCGAGCCCCTCCCCCGACAGGAACAGCTGACCCATGTGGCTGACGTCGAATAGCCCGGCGCTCTCGCGGACCCACAGATGCTCGGCCATGATCCCGTCGTACTGGACCGGCATGTGATAGCCCGCGAACGGCACCATCCGCCCACCTCGCGCGCGGTGCCACGCGTCGAGCGGCAGCGTCTGGATTTCGACTTCGGTGGCTTCGTCGGCTTCGCTCATCGGTGGCATCCGTCGCAAAAGGGCGATCGGCCGCGGCGTTGCGGGACGACCGGAACCCCCTCTGTCACGGAACCTGAGAGCTTTCGCGGCGGGCGGACCCGGGCGCTTACCCCTTCGGTGGCTGCCGTCGAAACGGAAGCGCTTTCCAGAGTGTCGATGGCCCCACGCGGTCCTCGGTGCCTGAGAGATTCCGGGGTGGTTGCTCCTTCGGCGGCCGTGCCCTGAAAGGACGCTGGCGCTCTCCCGCGTGGGCCTATGCGACTTTCACCGCATCGACGTCTGCGCTGTGGCGGCGGCCCGCGCCCGAGTCAACGCGTGGCGTTGTAGCGGAGCTGATCCTGCGTCAGCTGGAAGCCGACCAGCGCCTCGAACGTCGCGCGCAGCACCGCCTGGCGGATCTCCGGCTGCGACAGCGGGTCGATCGCCGCGGTCTCGTCGCCGGCCTTGCGCTTGCGGGTCAGTTCCTTGCGCGCTTCCTCCGACAGCGTCGCGGCGCTGCGGGTGATCGCGGTAGTCGCCTCGGCCGCTGCCTGTGCGCGGCGTTGCCCGGCCGCGAAGCGCAGCGTCACCTGACCCAGCCGCTTGGCGGTGACGGCGTTGCCGCCGCGGACGATGGCGATGAAATACGGGAGCGTCACATCGCGCGCGGACGCCGCGTCCGTGCGCGACGCCTGCACGTCGAAGGTCACGCGGGTGACGACTTCGCTCCCGGTTTCGTCGCAGACCGAGCGGACGTTGGTCATCGCCGCGGTCACATCGATCGCGGCTGCTTCGGTGCTGCCCGTCGAAAAAGTGGTTATGTCGCCGGTCGCGGCGGGAATCGCGACGGTCGGACAGGCCGAGCGGACGACCTGGATACCGCCTTCGGTCAGGTCGCCGGCCCGTGCGCCGCACCCGGCGATGAGCGGAACAGCGGCGAGGGCGAGGAGGATCTTCACAGGCGCGAACTACCTTATACTGGACCGGACGACGGGCATCCTGGACGATCGGCGTCATAGGAACCGGCTTTCGCGCGCGCAAGCAATCGCGTAGAGCGACGACATCATGGACAAGCCCCAACTCGACCTGCTGATCGCCGCTCCGCGCGGGTTTTGCGCCGGCGTCGATCGCGCGATCCGGATCGTCGAGCTGGCGATCGAAAAGCATGGGAGCCCGGTCTATGTCCGCCACGAAATCGTTCACAACCGCTTCGTCGTCGATACGCTGAAGGCGCAGGGCGCGGTGTTCGTCGAGGAACTGGACGAAGTGCCCGACGGCGCGCCGGTGGTGTTTTCGGCACACGGCGTGCCCAAATCGGTGCCGGTGGACGCGCAGGCGCGCGGGCTAGATTACCTCGACGCGACATGTCCGTTGGTGTCGAAGGTCCACCGCCAGGCCGAGCGACTGGTCGCGGCGGGGCGGCATATCCTCTTCGTCGGCCACGCCGGGCATCCCGAGGTGATCGGCACGTTCGGGCAGGTGCCCGCGGGTGTGATGACGCTGATCGAAACCGCCGCCGATGCCGAGGCGCTGGTGCCCGCGGACCCCGCCAATCTCGCGCTGCTGACGCAGACCACGCTGTCGGTCGACGACACCGCCGAGATCATCGGCATCCTGCAGCGGCGCTTTCCGCTGCTGCAAGTCCCGCGCGGCGAGGACATCTGCTACGCAACCTCGAACCGGCAGGCGGCGGTCAAGGCGATCGCGGCGCAGTGCGATGCGATGCTGGTGATCGGCGCGCCCAATTCGTCCAATTCGGTGCGGCTGGTCGAAGTGGCGGAGCGTGAGGGCGTGCCGGCGCGGCTGATCCAGCGCGCGGACGAGCTCGACTGGGATTTCGTGAGCGGAGCGCGAACACTCGGGCTGACCGCGGGGGCGTCGGCGCCCGAAGTGCTGGTCCGCGAACTGGTCGCGAAGCTGTCCGAGCGGTTCGACGTGACTGAGCGCGAGGAAGAGACGACCCGCGAATCGATCGCCTTCAAGCTGCCGCGCGGGCTGGCCGACGCGGCCTGATCTTCTTTTAAACACGGCCGCAGATCAACGGCCCTTCGACAAGCTCAGGGCGAACGGGGTAGGTTTTGGCGGTTTACACCCAAGTCTCTTCGGAAGCGTTGGGCGCTTTCCTCGCGCGCTTCGATGTCGGCGCGCTGATTTCCACCAAGGGCATCGCCGAGGGTGTCGAAAACACCAATTATCTCGTCGATACGACCGGCGGGCGGTTCGTGCTGACGCTGTACGAGCGGCGCGTGGCGGCGGAAGACCTGCCGTATTTCATGGCGCTGCTCGACCATCTGGCGGCGAAGGGCCTGCCGGTGCCGCCAGCGATCAAGGACCGCGGCGGTGCCGCGGTCCACGAACTGGCAGGGCGGCCGGCGTGCTTGATCAAGTTCCAGCCCGGGGTGTCGGTGACCGCGCCGACAGCCGCGCAAGCGCACGCGGCGGGCAAGGCGCTTGCACAACTGCACGTGGCTGCCGCTGACTTCTCGGGACGTCGTGCCAACGACCTCGACCCGGCGGGGTGGATGGCGCTGTTGGCGCGTGATCCCGTAGCGATCGAACGGCTGGTCCCAGGACTCGGTGCGGCGATGGCAGGGGCGGCTGCCGAATGGCCGCGCGAACTGCCCCGCGGCACGATCCACGCCGATTTATTTCCCGACAACGTGCTGATGCTGGGGGATACCGTCAGCGGGCTGATCGACTTCTATTTCGCCTGCACCGACCTGCTCGCTTACGATCTGGCGGTGATGCATTCGGCGTGGGCGTTCGACGGCACGGGATTGCCGCGATCGGCGATGGTCGGGCGCGCATTACTCGCAGGTTACGAGAGCGAGCGAACACTCGACTCCGCCGAGCGCACGGCGCTACCGGCGTTGGCCCGGGGCGCGTGCGTGCGCTTCGCGCTGACGCGGGCGTGGGACTGGTTGAACACGCCCGCCGACGCGCTGGTCATGCGCAAGGATCCGCTGGCCTATTGGCGGCGTCACCAATGGTATCTGGAAAACGTCCTGTGAGCGACGCCTCCCCTCCTACCCTGCCCAAAGTCGAGATCGCCACCGACGGCGCTTGCAAGGGCAATCCCGGCCCCGGCGGCTGGGGCGCGGTCATTCGCTTCGGCACGCGTGAGAAGGAGTTGGCGGGGGGCGAGCCGCTGACCACCAACAACCGGATGGAGCTGACCGCAGTGATCGAGGCGCTGAACGCGCTGACCAAGCCGTGCGCGGTGCAGCTGTCGACCGACAGCCGCTACGTGATGGACGGGCTGACCAAGTGGGTGAAGGGTTGGCAGCGCAACGGCTGGCGCACCGCCGACAAGAAGCCGGTCAAGAACGTCGAATTGTGGCAGGCTTTGGTCGCCGCGACCGCGCGACACCGGATCGAATGGACTTGGGTCAAGGGCCACGCCGGCCACAGCGACAACGAACGCGCCGACGTGCTGGCGAGCGATGCGGCGGTGGCGGCGGGGCGTTAGCGGCGAGCGGTCAACCCTTCAGCTTCTTCACCTTCCCCCCGGGAGCCTTGACGATCAGCCGCACGAGTTCCTCGGTCACCTTGGGCTCGAGACCTTCGGTATGGCCCTTCCCGAGCCGCAGAACATCGGCGACGACCCGACCGCCGCGGCAGCCCGGATAGACGTATTCCTCCGCGGTGCCGGGGCGGGCCAGCGTTCCCCAGACTTTGTAGCCGGCACGCTGATAGTCCCAGACGTGTCCGGCGGCGACATCAGCGATGTCGCTACGCCGAGCCCGCGGCTCGCACCCGAAGCGAGCTGCTAACGGCGACGTCGCGGGCAAGGCTTCGATCTCATACTGACCGACCGTATAGATGTGCGAATAGTCGCAGATCGGGGCCGGGTCGGCGCGCAGCAGATCGGCGGTCGGGCGTGGCGGCGGCGGCGAGCCGTCGGCTCGCGGCGGCCCGAATTGCGCGACGATCTGCGCCTGGCCGACCCGTCCGCCTGACAGGCTCAGAAAGCCGTCGACCCGGGGTCCGAAATAGGCCGAGCAGGCGATCCGACGCGACGTGGCGCCGCCCTGGCTGTGGCCGGCGAGCCAGAACGATCGAATGTTGCGCTGCCCAAACCCGGTGATGACGAGTTCGGCAATATTCTGCAGGTGCGCGTCGTCGGCGGCAGCATCCCAGCGTCGCACTGCGGGGCCCCCGACGCCGGGCAACGATGCGCTGGTCGCCGCGGTCGGGGTCGCAACCACCAGCCGGTATTTCTGCGCATAGTCGCTCGCGGGAAAGTAATGCCGTTGCCAATTGGCGAACGAGCCTGCGCCGTGAATGTTGAGGATGAACACCACCGGCTCGCCGGGTTTCAGATCGCAGGGAAAATCCAAAAAGAATTGGCGGCCGGTCGCGGGGTCGGTGGCATTGCCGGACTGCGCTAGCGCGCCGCCGCTGACGCACGCCGCGCCGTCGCAGCGCGCAGGTTGCGGGTTGCCGCATTCGGCGCCAGCGATCGGCTTCGGTGCCGCTAGCACCGGCGTCGCGAGCAAAATAGCCGCCAGCATCGTTAAGACACGCAGCATCCGACTCTCCACTTGTTTTGATTCCTCACCGGTATTTTGAAAAAGCTATCCCGGTAGGTGAGGCCCGTCCAGTGGCACTGCCGATCAGTTAAGACGCTTCGGTGAATATGTTGCAGGATCGAGCCGCGCCGCGATTCGACTGGCTGGCGCTCCGAGCTGCGCGGCGGCAAGCGCGGCGGCGGCGGGGGCGGTCTGGATACCGAAGCCACCTTGGCCGGCGAACCAGAAGAAGCCTGGGACCACGAGGTCGAAGCCATAGACCGGCAATCGATCGGGGGCGAAGCTGCGCAAGCCCGCCCAGGTCCGTTCGACGCGGACGTTCCAGTCGACCGCCTGCTGCAACCGATCGACGGCGATCGCGACGTCGAGTTCCTCGGGCTGCGCGTCGCACGCGGGGCTGGGGATTTCGTCGTGCGGGCTGAGCCACGCGCGGCCGCCCGCCTCGGGCTTGACGTAGAACCGGTCGCGGGCGTCGCGGATCAGCGGGAGATCGGGGTCGAGCGCGGGCTCCACCGCGAGCTGGACCATCGTCCGGCGGTAGGCGGCGATGCCGAGCGGGCGCACGCCGGCGAGCTTGGCGACCGGATCCGCCCATGCTCCGGCCGCATTGACCAGGATATCGGCCGCGATCGTCCCCGCGACGGTCGTCAGGTGCCAAACGCCGTCGCGACGCTCGGCGGCTTTCAGCGCGGCATCGGTCCGCAGCTCCGCGCCGCCGCGCCGCGCGACCTTCAGGCAGGCGGCATGAAGCGCGGCCACGTCGATGTCGGCGCAGCTCGGCTCCCACAGCGCCTCGCTCCACTGTACGCGCAATCCGGGCACGCGCGGACGCGGATCGATGCGTTCGAGTGCCACGCCGCTGTCGGCGAACTCGACCGCCATCGCTTCGAGCGCCGACGCGTCCGCGGCAGTCGCGACGAACAGCTCGCCGCGCGGCGACAGGAACGATGCGTCGCCATAGTCGGGCGGCGGGTTCCACAGCCACGGCCCCGACGCAGTACTGAGCGGCTGGATCGCGGGGCCACCATAGGTTTCCGACCAGAATGCCGCCGAGCGGCCGGTGGCGTGATAGCCGGGCAGCTCCTCCGCCTCCAGAATCACGACCCGCCCGTGCGGGGCGAGCCGCGCGGCAAGGCTGGCGCCCGCAATCCCCGCGCCGACGATTGCGATGTCGTAGCGCGTCACTGCTGCGGCGCGCGCGACGCCAGGAAAAGGTCGATCTCACCCAGCGCGCGATTGCGCACGGCATCGGCTTCGCGAAGGATTTCATGCGCCGATTCGGCACCGAAGCGGACGACCCGGGCATCGGGCAGCCTTTGCAGCGTAGCAACCGCGGCCTTTGCGTTCACGAGCTTGTCGGCGTCGGCGACCAGCGCGAGCACCGGGACCGCCATCCGCTTGAGCCTCTTGTCGTCGCGCAGGATGCGGGTCGAGCGGAATGCCTCGATCACCCAGGCCCAGCTCGGCGGGCCGAGTTGCAGTTCGGGATGCGCCTGTTTCCAGAACCCTTCGTCGGCGTAGCGATCGATGTCGTGCGTCAACAGCGCCTGCCGGGTCGACTTCGCGCCGGGAATCTCGTTGTCACGCCACGCCGCGCGCGCCGAATCGCCGAACCCGCCGAGCAGCCGCGCGAACCGCTCGCCCAGCCCCATCCAGCCGAACGGCGCGTGCAGCCCGAGCATCGGCGCGACCAGCACCGCAGCCTGCGGCGTCACGACACCCTCGACCAGCGCGCGCAGCACCAGATGCCCGCCCATCGAATGGCCGGCGATGACGTGGGGACCCGGCGCGGTGCGCGACCAATCTGCCCAGAAGCCCGCGAGGTCGCGCAGGAAAGGTGAGAAACTCTTCGCGTGGCCGACGTGGCGGTCGGGGGAGAGCCGCCCCGAGCCGCCCTGCCCGCGCCAGTCGAACGCGGTGATCGACCAGCCTCTGGCGTGCCAATGTGCGAAGCTCTCCAGATACTTTTCGATGATGTCGCCGCGCCCGCCCTGAAACAGGATCGAGCCGCGTGGGGCTCCCGCCGCCGGCCAGTCGAACCGGCGCAGCGGCCAGCCGTCGCCCGCCAGCCAGGTCGAAAGGTGCGCGGCCGGGGGATAGGCGCGGCGGAAGCGGGCGGGATCGGTCATCGCGCCGCTGGTTACGTTTTGGAAAGGCCCGCCGTCTAGGCCTCAGCGACGATGGGGTGGGGTCTAATCAGTTTCGGGTTGGTCGCGACGCTCGGCGCGCTGCTGCTGGCGGCGGGCATCGAAGACGCGCGGACCCGCGAAATCTCCAACCGCAAGACCGCGGCAATCGCGCTGCTGGCACCAGTGTTCTGGTGGGTCAGCGGCCTGGCGATGTGGCCCGGCATCGCGGTCCAGCTCGGCATCGCGGCGTTGGTCTTCGCCCTGTTCGTCGGCGCGTTCGCACTTGGGCAGATGGGCGGCGGCGACGTGAAATTGATCGGCGCGCTCGCGCTGTGGCTGCCGTTCGCGCAGCTTGCGTGGGCGCTGATCGTGATGGCGCTGATCGGCGGTGCGATCACCGCGTTGTTCCTGGTCGAGCGCTGGTGGCGGCACCGCGACGCGCGCGCGATCGAAATTCCCTACGGCGTGGCGATCGCCATCGCGGGGCTGATCCAGCTTCGCGAACCGATCCTTAACCAAATTACGTGATGGTCGGCAGCGTGAAGACGCGCGGCCCTGAAAGGCGATAAGGCTCATGGACGGCAAGAAGATGATCCTGTTGGTCGGCGCGCTGGTCGTGGCCGCGCTGACCGCGTTCATGGCGCGATCGCTGATGAGCGGCTCGGCCAGCCCCGAAGCGTCGGCAATCCCGATGCTGGCACCGCAACCGACCGGCCCCGAAGTGCTGGTCGCGACCCGCGCGCTGCCGGTCGGCACAATTCTGGACGCCACCGCGCTGAAATATCAGCCGTGGCCCAAGGAGCTGATCGACAACGCGTATTTCCTCAAGGAAAAGACCGACCTGAAATCGCTCGCCGGGACGGTGGTGCGCAACGCGATCACCGCAGGGCAGCCGGTGACGCAGGGCGCGCTGGTGAAGCCCGGCGACCGCGGCTTCCTGGCCGCGGCGCTCGGGCCGGGCATGCGCGCGGTGACGGTGCCGGTGTCGGCGCAGACCAGCGTCGCGGGCTTCGTGTTCCCGGGCGACCGGATCGACCTGGTGCTGACCCAGACGGTCAATGGCGGCGGCGACGGCGCGCCGCTGAAGGTCGCCGAGACCATCATCAAGAACCTCCGCGTGCTGGCGACCGATCAGCGCATGTCGGAGGAAAAGGACGAGCAGGGCAATTCGGTGGTGCGTCCGTTTTCGACCGTGACGGTCGAATCGACGCCCAAGATCGCCGAGAAGATCGCGGTCGCGCAGACCGTCGGCTCGCTGTCGCTGTCGCTGCGCTCGATCGCGGACAACAGCTCCGAGCTCGAAGAGGCGATCGCAAGCGGCGAAGTGACGATGCCGAGCGATCCCAAGGCCGAAAAGGCGATGCTGATCCGGCTGGCCAACGCGCCGAGCGCGAGCGGTTCGACGCTCGCGACCGGGGCCGACGTGTCGCGGTTCCAGCGCTCCACCGTCCCCGGCAAGCCCGCCGGCGAGCGTGGCGCGATGGCACCGAGCGTGGCGGGCGTACCGAGTTCCGGACCGGTCGACGGTCCCGTCGTGCGGATCGCGCGCGGCAACAACGTGACCGCAGTGCCGGTCGGGGGGAAGAACTGAGATGGGCATGACCCGCATCGCCCGTTCGCGGGCCATTCTGCCGTTGGCGGTCGCGCTGACCGCGCTCGCCGCGGGCAGCGCCACACCCGTGATCGCACAGGCCGGCGTCAGCGCGCCGGTGGTGCAGCTCAACACCGGCCGCGGCCGGCTGGTGACGCTATCGGCGCCGATGAGCGACGTGTTCGTCGCCGACGAAAAGATCGCCGACGTCCAGGTCCGCTCGCCGACGCAGCTCTACGTCTACGGCAAATCGACCGGCGAGACGACGGTGTCGGCCACCACCAAGACCGGCCGCGTCGTCTATGCGGCGACGGTCCGGGTCGGCGACAATTTCGATTCGATCGGGCAGATGCTCAACCTGGCGCTCCCCGAATCGCGAATCGTAGCGACGCCGATGAACGGGCTGGTCCTGCTGACCGGCACCGCGCTCAATCCCGAGGAAGCGGCGGAGGCCGAGCGGCTGACGCAGGCGTTTGTCGGCGACAAGACCAAGGTGCTGAGCCGGATCAAGAATGCGACCCCGCTGCAGGTCAATCTGCAGGTCCGCATCGCCGAGGTCAGCCGCACGTTTTCGAAGAACATCGGCACCAATTTGCGCACCTTCGACGGGACCGGCGGGTTCAAGTTCGGGGTCAGCCAGGGCCGCGACGGCTTTTCGCCGCAGATGACCGCTCCTCCGCAGGGCCTGTTCGTGGGTGGAACCGAGTCGTCGGCGGGGACCAGCCTGGTCGTGCAGGGGTCGAACACCACGACGCTGGGCTTGGCCGGACGGTTGCTCGGGCTCGACATCCTCGGCGCGCTCGATCTGGGCGAACGCAACGGTCAGGTCTCGACCCTCGCGAACCCAAACCTGACCGCATTGTCGGGACAGACCTCGAGCTTCCTGGCGGGCGGTGAAATCCCGATTCCGGTCAGCCAGGGGCTCGGCGCGGTGTCGGTCGAATACAAGCAATATGGCGTCAGCCTGACGTACACGCCGACGGTCCTGTCGGACGGACGCATTTCGCTGCGGGTTCGCCCCGAAGTGTCGCAGCTGTCGTCGGCGGGCGCGGTCACGATCGGCGGCACGCAGATCCCGGCGCTGACCACGCGCCGCGCCGAAACCACGGTGGAACTGGGTTCGGGCCAGTCGATGATGATCGGCGGGCTGATGCAGAACACCCACAACAACGCGATCGACAAGACCCCGGGTGCCGGTGACCTGCCGATCCTGGGCGCGCTGTTTCGGTCGAACGCCTTTCAGCGTCAGGAAACCGAGCTGATGATCGTCATCACGCCGTATCTGGTGCGGCCGGTCGATGCGAATTCGATCGTGCTGCCGACCGACGCCGTGATGGCACCGACCGATGCGGGCCGCGTGTTCCTGGGTCAGCTGGGCGGCGGCGTGACCGGCGGCGATCGGCCCAAACCCGTCATCGCCCCGCCGGTCACCGCGGTGCCGGTGCTGGGCGCGCAGGGTGCGCCCTCGCCGCTCCCGCTGCCGATGCCCGCCGATGCGAAGGCATCGAACAAGGCGATCAAGCCGAAGAAGGCGAGTGCGATCGCCCAGCCCGGTTTCGGGCCGGGCTTCGGCAATTGAGCGGATCAGGAGAGAAGATGATGTTCGCGCGCAAGTTCGTCCTGGCCGCCCTGCTGCCCGCCGCCATGCTCGGCGGGTGCAGTTCGTATCGCGGGCTCGAATCCCGGCATCAGCCGGTCGTCAGCCGCACCGATTACGTCTTCGATGTCGCCAGCAACGGTTACGGGCTGGCGGGCGGCGAGTCCGCCCGGCTGGCCGGCTGGCTGGCGTCGCTGCGGGTCGGCTACGGCGACACCGTATCGGTCGATGATCCTGTAAACTCATCGGGTGCGCGGCAGGAAGTCGCCGCGCAGGCCGCCAGCCGCGGGCTGCTGCTCAGCGACACCGCGCCGGTGACCGCCGGGCCGGTCGCGCCCGGCACGCTGCGCGTCGTGGTCAGCCGCGCGACCGCCCGCGTTCCGGGCTGCCCCGATTTCTTCGGCGAAGATCACGGCACGAATTTCGATGCGCATACCTCGGCCAATTATGGTTGCGGGTCCAACGCCACGCTGGCGGCGATGGTCGCCAATCCGGTCGATCTGGTCCGCGGCCAGCCGGGCGCGAACACGCTCGACCCGGCGACCTCGACCAAGGCGATCGACGCATACCGCAAGGCCGCGCCGACCGGCGGCGGCGGCACGACGGTGAAGCCCGAAAGCACCGGGGGGGGCAAGTAAGACCATGAACGCACCGTTCAACCACGCCCGCGCCGCGCACCGCGAGCCATTCGCCGCCTACATCTGTGACGACACCACGATCGAGACGCTGCGTCCGCTGGCAATCGAGCATGGCTGGTCACCCGACAAGGTCTTCAAGGGCGGGCTGCGCGCCGCAATCCAGTCGCTGTCGGTGTCCGCCAGCCCGATGATCCTGTTCGTCGATCTGTCGGAATCGGGCGATCCGCTGAACGACATCAACGCGCTCGCCGAAGTCTGCGAGCCCGGCACGGTCGTGCTCGCGACCGGCCAGGTCAACGACGTGCGGCTGTTCCGCGAACTGGTCGCGAGCGGCATCCAGGACTATCTGCTGAAACCCGTCAGCCCCGACATGCTGCGCGAGACCTTCGCGCAGGCGCAGGTCACGCTGAACGCGCCGAAACTGGCCGATCCGAGCGCCGACCGGCCGCATTGCTCGACCGCGGTGATCGGCGCGCGCGGCGGGGTCGGCGCGACCACGCTGGCGACCTCGCTCGCGTGGCTGCTGAGCGACAAGCAGGGGCTGTCGACCGGCCTGCTGGACCTCGACGTGCATTTCGGGACCGGTGCGCTGGCGCTCGACATCGAACCGGGCCGCGGGCTGACCGACGCGATCGAGAACCCGAGCCGGATCGACGGGCTGTTCATCGAACGCGCGATGGTCAAGGCGACCGAGAAACTGGCGGTCTTGTCGGCCGAAGCGCCGATCAATTCGCCGGTGATGACCGACGGCACCGCTTTCTATCAGCTGCAGGAAGAAATCCGCGCGGCGTTCGAAATGACGATCATCGACCTGCCGCGGCCGATGCTGGTGCAGTATCCGCATCTGATCACCGACGTGCAGGTCGCGGTCGTCGTCACCGAGCTGACGCTGGCGGCGGCGCGCGACACCATCCGCATCCTGTCCTGGTTGAAATCGAACGCGCCGCAGACCCGGGTCCATGTCGTCGCCAACCGGGTGCACCCCGGCGCGCAGCTGGAAATCAGCCGCAAGGATTTCGAAGGCACGATCGAACGCCCGATCGATTTCCAGATCGCGTTCGACCAGAAATTGGCGGCGCAGGCCGCAAAGCTCGGCAAGCCGTTCGCCGATGCCGGCAAGGGATCGAAGACGATCGCGCCGATCGCCGAGCTGGCGGTCAAGCTGGCGGGCTGTGCGAGCGAAGAGCCGGCGACGGCGACGACGAAGGTGAAGAGCCAGTCGCTGATGGAACGGTTTGGGCTCGGCGGCAAAAAGCCGGCCAAGGCCTGAAACGCAGCACCGACCAGCCCTTCCGATGGACATCCTGCCCTTCATGCTGATCTGCGGCGGCGCCATCATGGTGCTGGCGATGATGGTCTTCGCGTTCAGCGGCCCGTCCGCCGGGCGCGCGGGGTCGCGGCGGCTCGATGCGCTGCGCGAACGCCACGGCGACGCGGCGATTGCGCTGAGCGGGACGCAGGCGCGCCGGCTGGCAGCCGCCAACGCCACCCGCGCCGATGCTGCGGCGATGCGCTTCCTGCCCAATCCCGAGGCGCTGAAGAAGCGACTCGCGATGACCGGCAAGAGCTGGACCGTCGGCCAATATGGCAAGGCGACCGCGGGGCTGTTTCTGGTCGTGCTGGTCGCATTGTGGCTGAAGGGCGCGCCGTTCCTGCTGGCATTGCTGTTCGGGCTGTTCGTCGGCACCGGGCTGCCGCATTTCGTCGTCAACTGGAACATCAAGCGGCGGATCAACAAATTCACGGTCAAGTTTCCCGACGGGATCGACCTGTTGGTCCGGGGCCTGCGTTCGGGCCTGCCGATCTCCGAGACGATCGCGGTCGTGGGTCAGGAAATCGACGGCCCGGTCGGTGAGGAATTCCGCCTGATCGCCGACCGCATGAAGATCGGCCGGACGATGGAAGCCGCGATGCAGGAAACGGCCGACCGGCTAGGTACGCCCGAATTCCAGTTCTTTGTCATCACCATCGCGATTCAGCGCGAGACCGGCGGCAATCTGGCCGAGACGCTCAACAATCTGGCCGACGTGCTGCGCAAGCGCGCGCAGATGAAGCTGAAGATCAAGGCGATGTCGTCCGAATCCAAGGCGTCGGCCTATATCGTCGGGTCGCTGCCGTTCATCGTGTTCGTCCTGATCTGGATGATCTCGGGCGATTACATGCAGTCGTTCTTCGTCGAGCCGCGGTTGATCATCGCCGGGATCGGCGGGTTGGTGTGGATGAGCCTGGGCGCGTTCATCATGTCGCGCATGGTCAGTTTCGAGATCTGATGTGAGTGCGGGACCAACCCTGATGGGCGTCGACGTGCTGTCTGTCGCAACCGCGCTCTCTGGCGTGGCGGCGCTGGCGGTGCTGTTCGCGATCTATACCGTGCTGTCGGCGAAAGACCCGATGGCCAAGCGGGTCAAGGCGTTGAACGAACGCCGCGAACAGCTGAAGGCCGGCATCACCGCCTCGACCAGCAAGCGCCGCGCGAAACTGGTCCAGAAGAACGACACGACCGATCGCATCCGCACCATCCTGTCGTCGATGAAGGTGTTGCAGGAGGAACAGGTCAAGGCCGCGCAGACCAAGCTGTTGCAGGCCGGCATCCGGCAAAAGGAATATGCCGTCGCGGTCATCTTCGGCCGCCTGGTGCTGCCGATCATCATCGGCGGAATCGCGCTCTACGTCACCTACGGCACCGAGATGCTGCCAGCGACCTGGGGACCGGTGAAGCGCTATGGCTTCGTCGCGATCACGTTCGTGCTGAGCTACAAAGCGCCCGACATCTACCTGAAGAACAAGATCACCAAGCGCACCGACGCGATCCGCAAGGGATTGCCCGATGCGCTCGATCTGCTGGTGATCTGCGCCGAGGCCGGGCTGACCGTCGATGCGGCATTCCACCGCGTCGCGCGCGAGTTGGGCAAGGCCTATCCCGAGCTGGGCGACGAATTCACGCTGACTGCGATTGAGCTGGGCTTCCTGACGGACCGGCGGCAGGCGTTCGAAAACCTGGCGAACCGCGTCGCGCTCGATTCGGTGAAGGGCGTCGTCACGACGATGATCCAGACCGAGAAATACGGCACGCCGCTCGCGTCGGCGCTGCGGGTGCTGTCGGCCGAATTCCGCAACGAACGGATGATGCGCGCCGAGGAAAAGGCCGCGCGGCTGCCCGCGATCATGACCATCCCGCTGATCCTGTTCATTTTGCCGGTGCTGTTCATCGTGATCCTGGGCCCGGCGGCCTGTTCGATCACCGACGCCTTCGCCAACCAATAGCCCGCGGCGCCGTCCCGCTGCGGCACGCGCGGCCCGGCACGGCGCTTGACCCGAACGCACGGCTGCGCGCATTTCGCGGTCGAATTGGCGCATTTCGCCGTCTCGGGACCGACACTCATGCTGTTCACGACGCCTTCGCAATTTGCGGTGCTGGGCCTGTTGCTGTTCGTCGGCTGGGTGTTCGGCTTTGCCAGCCACCCCGGCGGCAAGCGCTGGCGCGCGGCTTATGACGAGGAACGGCTCGGTCACGCGCAATACCGCGACGAGGCGGAGGGGCAGCTGCGCGACGTCGACGGACGGATCGGCGCGCTGGAACGCGACAATCAAGCGCTCGAACGGCGCAATGCCGAGCTGACCGCCGAGCTGGAGCGGGCGCGCAGCGACCGGCCGTCGACGGTCGCGCCTGCGCTGGCGGGCGCAGCGGTCGGCGTGGTTGCCGCCAGCGCAGCGCGGCCGGCGTTTGCCAACCCCGAACCGGCGCTGTCGGTCAAGCCGCCCGAGCGGCGCGGCTGGTTCGATTGGGGCAAGAGCGACGATCTGACGCGGCTGCGCGGGGTCGATGGCGAGATCGACGCCAAGCTGAAGGCGGAAAAGGTCAATACCTACGCCGAACTGGCAGGATTGAGCGATCAGGACGAGATCGCGCTGGAGCGACGGCTCGACCTGCCCGCGGGCTACATCCAGCGCGAACAGTGGCGGGATCAGGCAAAGCTGTTGGCGGCGGGCGACACCGCCGGGCACGACGAACGCTTCAGCTGATCGCGATCGACCGGCAGTTGGAGAGCCGCCGCGCCTGATCGAGCGCGGCGAAACCAGCGCGGTCGGGAACGAGGATGCGGACCAGCGCGATGCCCCGGTCGCCCCGCACCGGCACGGGCTCGAACCCCTGCGGCGCCGCCACGCCCGGCTTGACCAGCGCGATGCGGACCGGGCGATTGCCCGACTGACGGTTGTTGCGGACGAACGCGACGTCGGTCTGATCGTCGAACACCGACAGCGACCAATAAGGCGCGGCATTGGGCAAGGCCTCGACCAGCACCGGCCCCTTCGATACGTCGAACGGGCACGACGCATAAGCGAGGTCTGGGCTCGGGCGGACGATCGCGCGCGATTGATCGGTGGCGAGCGGGGCGAACGTCATCACGTTATAGCCGCTGTCCGACGAAATCCGCTTCCCCGCCGCGTTTATCAGGAAGCCGGGGGTCGCGCCCAGCGTCCACTGATAGGCGATGGCCGCCAGGACCACGGCGATCAGCGCGGCGATGCCCCAATGGCGAGAAAGGTGGCGGGTCACTTGCAGCCCTCCTTGCGGACCGTCGGCAGTTCGGCGGCGGTGAAATTGCCCTTGCCGCCATCGGCCGGCAAATATGCGCGCAGTGTCAGCACGAACGCTTCCGCGGTCCCGCCGGTGGGCAGCCAGCGCCCGGGCTGCGGGTCGGGTGAGACCAGGATCGTCCAGCGGTTCTGTTCGGTTGGGCTGAGCGCGGCGCTGCCGACCGACCAGCTGTTGGCGGGATTGGCGACGAGATAGCCGGCGCGGTCGTAGAACGTGACGCTCCACCACGCCGCCGGCAGGACGCCACCGGTCAGCCGGTAGGTGCAGTTGCCGGTGAGCGGCGCACCGCCGTCATCGACGCTGGCGCTGTAATAGCGTGCCTCCGACGCGGGTAGCGCGAGCAGGCCGCGCAGCGCGACGACCGCGCGGGTCTTCGCGCTGGCGTCGGCGCTACCGAAATCGCGGCCGGTTTCCCACGCGCCGATCCGCTCGCCCGAACTGAGCGCGCCGGCGCGCACGGTGCGGACCGCGAGACCGAAACCGAGCAGCAGGCCGACGACCGGCAGCACGAGATAGGGGAACCACCGCCGCCGCCAGACACGCTCGCGCGGCGCGGGAGCAGTAGTGGCGGGCGACGCGGATTCGGCGGGATCGGTCATCAGTTCTGCCCGGCCTCCCGGTCGCGGTGATGCGCCAGGCGCAGGTGGCGGCGGCGGCCGTAGACCAGGTTCCAGGCGCGGTGATGCGCCTTGCTGCGATTGGCGCGCGATTGCCGGCGCCGGTCGCGGCGACGGTTGCGCGTCCAGTCCAGTCCGGCAAGCCCCGCCATGACCGCCAGCACGACCGCGCCGATCCACAATCCGATGTTCACCGTCGTTCCCCCGCCGCTCGAACCAGCCGCATTCGACCCCTACCCCGGATTGCCGCCCAAGTCAGCCGCGCGTGGCAAGCGCGGCCTGTGCCGCGGCGAGACGCGCGATCGGCACGCGGTAGGGCGAGGCGCTGACATAGTCGAGGCCGGCGCTTTCGCAGAAGGCGATGCTGGCGGGGTCGCCGCCATGTTCGCCGCAGATGCCGAGCTTCAGGTCGCCGCGCGCCGCCCGGCCCCGCTCGACCGCGATCGTGACCAGCTCCCCGACGCCCTCGACATCGAGGCTGACGAACGGGTCCTTGGCGTAGATGCCCTGTTCGACATATTCGCCCAGGAAGCGCGCGGCGTCGTCGCGGCTGACCCCGAGCGTGGTTTGGGTCAGGTCGTTGGTCCCGAAGCTGAAGAATTGCGCGTGTTCCGCGATGTCGCCGGCGCGCAGCGCGGCGCGGGGCAGCTCGATCATCGTGCCTACGAGATAGTCGACGCGCTTGCCGGTTTCGGCAAACACCGCCTCCGCCGTGTGGTCGACGACCGCCTTCATCAGTTCGAGCTCGCGCGCGGTCGCGACCAGCGGGATCATGATCTCCGGGATCGGCGCGGTCGCGAGGCTGCAGGCGGCTTCGAAGATCGCGCGGGCCTGCATTTCGTAGATTTCGGGGTAGGTGACGCCGAGCCGGCAGCCGCGGTGGCCGAGCATCGGGTTGAATTCGTGGAGTTCGGCGGCGCGGCGCTTCAGCGTCGCGACATCCACCCCGGCGTTGTAGGCGACCTCGGCGAACTCGGCGTCCTCATGCGGCAGGAATTCGTGGAGCGGCGGATCGAGCAGCCGAATCGTGCAGGGCAGCCCGGCCATCACCTCGAAAATCTCGATGAAGTCGGCGCGCTGTTCGGGGAGCAGGCGGATCAGCGCGCCCCGGCGGCCGGCCTCGTCACTCGCCAGGATCATCTGGCGCACCGCGGTGATGCGCGCGGCGTCGAAGAACATGTGTTCGGTCCGGCACAGGCCAATCCCCTCGGCGCCGAATTCGCGCGCGACGCGGCAGTCGGCGGGGGTTTCGGCGTTGGTGCGAACCCGCAGCCGGCGGACGCCATCGGCCCATTCCATCAACGTGCCGAAATCGCCCGCGAGTTCGGGCTGCACGGTCGGGACCGCGCCCGCCATCACTTCGCCGGTCGAGCCGTCGAGGGTAATGACGTCGCCTTCGCCCAGCTCGCGCCCGGCATGACCGATCCGGAGCGTGCGCGCCTTGGCGTCGATCGAGAGCATCCCCGCCCCCGACACGCACGGGCGGCCCATGCCGCGCGCCACCACCGCGGCGTGGCTGGTCATGCCGCCGCGCGCGGTCAGGATGCCCTTCGCGGCGTGCATCCCGTGGATGTCCTCGGGACTGGTCTCGGTGCGGACCAGGATCACGTCCTGGCCGTCCGCCGCAGCGCGCTCGGCGGCGTCGGCAGTGAAGACGATCCTGCCCGACGCCGCGCCCGGGCTGGCGGGGAGCCCGCGGGTCAGCACGTCGCGCCGGGCGTTGGGGTCGAGCGTCGGATGGAGCAGTTGTTCAAGCGCGCCGGCATCGACCCGCGCAATCGCTTCGTCACGGGTGATCAGCCCTTCGTTCGCCATGTCGATCGCGATCTTGAGCGAAGCCTTGGCGGTGCGCTTGCCGGCGCGGGTCTGCAGCATCCAGAGCGTGCCCCGCTCGACCGTGAACTCGATGTCCTGCATGTCGCGATAGTGGGTCTCGAGCCGGTCGAAGACCGCGGCGAGTTCGGCATAAGCGTCGGGCAACGCCTCTTCCATGCTGAGCGGCTTGGCGTTGGCGGCCTCGCGCGCGGCACGGGTCAGATATTGCGGGGTGCGGATGCCGGCGACGACGTCTTCGCCCTGCGCGTTGATCAGGTACTCGCCGTAATAGGCGTTGTCGCCCTTCGCCGGGTCGCGGGTGAAGGCGACCCCGGTCGCGCTGGTTTCGCCCATGTTGCCGAACACCATCGCCTGCACGTTGACCGCGGTGCCCCACGACGCGGGGATGTCGTTGAGGCGGCGATAGACCTTGGCGCGGTCGGACTGCCACGAGCCGAAGACCGCGCCGACTGCGCCCCACAATTGGTCGTGGACGTCCTGCGGGAAGGGCTTGCCCCATTCGGCCTCGACGAGGCCCTGATATTCGGCGACCAGCGCCTGGAGGTCGGCGGCGGTCAGTTCGGTGTCGAGGTAATAGCCGCGGTCTTCCTTGGCGACCTCGAGCGCTTCCTCGAACGCGGCGTGATCGAGTTCGAGCACGACATCGGCGTACATCTGGATGAAGCGGCGGTAGCTGTCCCAGGCGAAGCGGTCGTCGCCGGAGGTCTGCGCGAGGCCGACGACGGTGGCGTCGTTGAGCCCGAGGTTGAGGACGGTATCCATCATCCCCGGCATCGACGCCCGCGCGCCGCTGCGCACCGAGACGAGGAGCGGGTCGGATGCGTTGCCGAACGTCTTGCCGGTGACGGCTTCTATGTGGGCGAGGCCGGTTTGGACCTCGGCGCGCAAGCTGTCGGGGAAGGCACCGCCCGCGTCGTAATAGCGCGTGCACATTTCGGTGCTGATCGTGAAGCCGGGCGGGACCGGGAGACCGATCGACGCCATTTCGGCGAGGTTCGCGCCCTTGCCGCCAAGCAGGTCTTTCGACAGCCCCTGCCCGTCGTTCTGGCCGCCGCCGAAGCGATAGACGTAGCGGGTCATGGCAGTGTCCTGCGGGTCAAAGTTCACGAGAGTTGCGGGGGATGAAGCCCCTGCTCCGTTCGGCCCGAGCGCAGTCGAGGGACGGTGCCAGGCAGAACGGTGCCTCGACTTCGCTCGGCACGAACGGGTGGGGCTTTAGCGGCACTATCCCTCAATCCTCGAGAAATCGGCGACGCTATGCACTGCGGCACGCACGCGGGCGAGCAGCGCGAGGCGCGCGGCGCGTTTCGCGGGGTCGGGGTCGTTGACGATCACGCCTTCGAAGAATGCGTCGATCGGCATTCGGAGCGTGGCGAGCGCCGCCATCGCGGCCTCGAAATCCTCGTCCGCGACCGCGGTGGCGGCGGCGGGTTCGGCGGCATCGAGCGCGGCGATCAGGGCGGTTTCGGCCGGTTCGGGCGGGTAGGGCAGCCGATTTTGCAATCCATCGTGCTCCGGCGCACGCCGGAGCCCAGGGCCGTGTGGCGCTTCCCCGCCCTGGGCTCCTACGTTCGCAGGAGCACCGCCCCAGTTTTCCTTCTTCAGGATATTCGCCGCGCGCTTGTAGCCGGCGAGCAGGTTCGCGCCGTCGGCGGTGCCGACGAACGCCTGCAGCGCACGGACCCTGGCGAGCAGGCGGACGAGGTCGTCCTCGCCGCCGAGCGCGAACACTGCGTCGATCAGGTCGTGGCGGACGCCGGCCTCGCGCTGCTGGACCTTGAGGCGGTCGGCGAAGAACGAGAGTATCGCGTCACGGGCGGGCGCTACGACCTCAAACCAAGTATTCCAGCCCTTTGCTTGGGAAGCTTCACGTGCTTCCTGTTCCAACCTCACCAAATCTGGGGCTGAAACGAGGTCTTGGATGCCGATTAGTGCGTCCACAGCCTCGTAGAACCTGGCGCTGTCCTTTTCGCCAGTTTGGCGTCCCGTAAATTTCCCAAGCGCCAGAATGATCGGGATGCGCAATTCGAAACGTAGATTGTTGGACAAGACAATCTGGATGACGCCCAAGGCGGCACGGCGCAAAGCAAAGGGATCCTTAGATCCCGTCGGCTTTTCGTCGATCGCAAAGAACGCTGCAATCGTATCCAGCTTGTCCGCCAGCGACACCGCCACCGTCACCGGGTCGGTGGGCACGTCGTCGCCCTGCCCGACCGGCTTGTAATGGTCGCAGATCGCGGCGGCGACTTGCGGGTCTTCGCCCTGCGCGGCGGCGTAATAGCCGCCGATCAGGCCCTGGAGTTCGGGGAATTCGCCGACCATGCCGGTGACGAGGTCGGCCTTGCACAGCCGCGCGGCG
>JAZKGJ010000014.1:24366-24818 GCA_040385975.1 Pseudomonadota bacterium
CCCCCCCCCCCTGTCGATATAGGGCGACGCGTTCGCGACATTCCCCTCTCCCAACCCTCTCCCCTGAAGGGGAGAGGGCTTTACGATGCCTTCTTCCACCAGCCACCGCGCCAGCTTCGCTACCCGCTCGACCTTGTCCGCGACGGTGCCGAGCTTCTCGTGGAAGACGATCTTTTCCAGCTTCGGGAGCTGATCCGCGAGCTTCGTCTTCAGGTCGGTTTCATAGAAGAACCGCGCATCGGCCAACCGCGCCGCCAGCACCTTGCGGTTGCCCTCCACAATCGTGTCGCCGCCGTCGCTCGCGTCGATGTTGGCGACGCAGACGAAAGCGTTGGCGAGATTTCCCGCGGCGTCGTTGGCCACGAAATATTTCTGGTTCACCCGCGCGGTCAGCTGGATGACTTCGGGGGGGACCGCGAGAAATTCGGGGTCGAACCGGCCGAGCAGCGGCA
>JAZKGJ010000015.1:0-2416 GCA_040385975.1 Pseudomonadota bacterium
GTGCGCGCTTCGTCGATCAGGATCGAATCGACCTCGTCGACGATCGCGAAGTTGAACGGTCGCTGCGTCATCGACGCGCGGTCGTACTTCATGTTGTCGCGCAGGTAATCGAACCCGAATTCGTTGTTGGTGCCGTAGGTGATGTCCGAGCCGTAGGCGTCGCGGCGCTGCTCGTCGGTCAGATTGGGAATGATGACCCCGACCGTGAGCCCAAGGAACGTGTAGACCCGCCCCATCCACTCGGCATCGCGCGCCGCCAGATAGTCGTTGACGGTGACGACGTGCACACCCGTGCCCGGCAGCGCGTTGAGATAGGTCGCCAGCGTCGCGACCAATGTCTTCCCCTCGCCGGTGCGCATCTCGGCGATCTCGCCGCGGTGGAGCACGATCCCGCCGACCATCTGCACGTCGTAGTGCCGCTGGCCCAGCACGCGCTTCGCCGCCTCGCGCACCGTCGCGAATGCTTCGGGCAACAAATCGTCGAGCGCCGCGCCATCCGCCAGCCGCTGGCGGAACACGACGGTCTGGTGCGCGAGCGTCTCGTCGCTCATCGCCGAAATGTCGGGTTCGAACCCCGCGATCTTGGCGACGAGCTTGTCGAGCGATTTGACGTAGCGGTCGTTGGACGAGCCGAACACGGCCTTGGCGATCATGCCGAACATGGCGGAATTCCTGTAATGTGGGAGCGGCGCGGGTCGTTTCCCGCGCGAACAGTCGATGTGCGAAACGGCGGGCCTGTCGCCCGACCAGCAGCCTACTCGCGCCGGCGGCTCGCATAGGCCGGCAGCTCGAGCCGCGGCAGGCGCATCACCGCCACGGCACTAAGCCGCGCGCCAACGACGTCAAACACCTGCGCCGGCGCACCGGCAACCGGCGAGGTCGCCATGCCAGCCGCCTCGACCACCGTCACCCGCGCCACCTGCTGCGCCGCGGCGACGGGCGCGCGCGCGCCACTGACCGCACCGGTCAGCGCGGTGAACAGAGCAGATAAGAGGAGCAGGAAGTCCATCGTTGAGCGGCAATGTAGTGTCGTCGATACCGCGCGTCCATGCCAACAAGACGAACGCACTAATCGATTTCCTTGCTTACGTTGAATGTGATCGGGGGGCCGGCCTTAAGCAGCGCCGCGCGAACATCGGTCCGTGCGATCAGCAAGTCGAAGTTTCGATCCGCAAGACCTGGTTTGACGGTGTCCGACCCCGGCGCATATTTGCTGGCGCGCAGCAGCACGACATTGCGTAGCGCGGGGTCGCCGAGGCGATCGATCAAGTTCGCCGCCGCGCCGGCCATGTCACCGGTGCAGGCCAACACGTCGCCCAAGGCGTCGGGATCCTCGGTTTGACGCGCCTTCAAGTACGCCAGGTCGGTGGCAGCCTCGGCGTCACGTCCGAGCGCGGCATATGCACAGGCGCGGGCGCGACGGAATTGCATCGCGCCGAAATCGCTGACCGGTCCCAGCCCGATGGTCTGTTCGGCATTCAGCGCGTCCTGCGCTCGCCCGTGCTGGACCAGCGCATCCATCAGATTGATCAACAGGCTGACATCGACCGTCCCGTCGACCGTTGCGGTCGCACCAATTCGCAAGCTGCGCAGACCATCGTCGCGACGTCCCAACATCAGCTGGCTGCGTGCCAGCGAATCCCACCACCATGCTCGATTGGCCGCAATGTCGCTGAAGGTGTTGCCGTCCAGCTTCGCGCGAACCGATTCGAGCAACGCCACCGCATCGCCCGGGCGACCCAACTGGCGTTGCAGCGCCGTCGCCGTCATATACGGTTCGAGTTTGTCCGGGTTTGCGGCGATATATGCCAATTCGGCAGTCAGGCGCTGCTCGGTTGCGGCGCGCAGGTCGAATCCGGTCGGCAGGCCGGTGCGCAGGACCGGATCCACCATGATGTCGCGCAGAAACCACGGATTCTTGATCCCGGGCAGCAGCGCCCGCGCGGGTTCGACCGCACCCTCCGCGACCAGCAGCCTGGCGTAATTGACACGAAAACCATCGGCATCGCCGACCTCGCGCTTCGGCGCGTACGATTCAGCCAGAACCTTGAGCATCCTGCGCCGCAGCGCAGGCTGCTTGGCCTCGGTCAGCGCGCGGTCGAGATTCCACAAGACGGTGCTCTTGAACTCGGCCAACGCTGCGGCGTTGCCATTGGCGACTGCCTCGATCGTCGCGACGGCGGCTTCGTACTGCCGCAGTCCGAGTTCACGACCGAGCCGAAAACCCCAGATCGTGAAATGCGCTTCGCCGGTACGCGTGGCGCGAACCGCGAACGCGTACATCGCGTCGCGGTCGCCGCGCTCGTGCGCGCAAGCGGCGGCCGTCGATAACACGGCGGCCGCCCATCCCGCGCCCAACGCTTCTGCGCGTCCCACTTGTGCGCCTGCTGGCCGTGCAGGATGTCGCCCACCCGCT
>JAZKGJ010000015.1:2426-16515 GCA_040385975.1 Pseudomonadota bacterium
TCCCGATGGCAACCAGCGTTTCATGAGTGCGACTGCGGTCTTGCAATCGCCTTGGGCGTGCGCCGCGCCGACCTTCCTCATCCGCTCGCGGTCGGCCGGGGCAAGATCGGTCGGGGTCGCCTGCGCAAGCATGAGCGCAATCAGGATCTTCATACCGCGGGGCTACCGGCGCAGGGCGTTGGCGTCCAGTTCGGTCGCCGGAATCGACTGAAGCACTGTCCTACACACCCCGGCCTGTGGCAGAGCGTCCGGATGAAGTTTATCGACCGTAATCGCCGCGCGTCCAGTACCGACATTGGGCCACCTCAACATTCGGCGAAAAACGCGCCATCGTCTCAACATTGACAACATTCGCGCAATGGCTTCGTTGAAAACAAACGGAATTATCGATGACCGCCTGCTCGCCCCTCGCCCAGCCCTTCCCCGCCATCCCGCCGATCGCCGGCGTGACCGCGCGGGTCGCGCGGGCGCGGTACAAGGATTGGGACCGCACCGACCTCACCTACCTGACCTTCGCGCCGGGCACCGTCGTTGCGGGGGTGCTGACGCAGAGCAGATGCCCCTCGCCCGAGGTCGAATGGTGCCGCAAGGCGCTGGTGCTGGGCGAAGCGCGCGCGCTGGTCGTCAACGCCGGGAATTCTAATGCCTTTACCGGCAGCCGCGGACGCGCGGCGGTCGAGACGATCGCCGCGCGGGTCGCTGGACAGCTCGGCTGTCAGCCCTCGGACGTGTTCGTCGCCTCGACTGGCGTCATCGGCGTGCCGCTCCCGATCGACAAGGCAGAGGCTGGACTCGACGCCGCCTTCGCCGCCGCGCCGTGCGGGTGGGAGGAGGTGGCGGATACGATCGGCACCACCGACACGTTCGCCAAGGGCGCGGTCGCGACGTGCAGCGTCGGCGGTAAGGCAGTGACGATCGCCGGCGTGATCAAGGGATCCGGCATGATCGCCCCCGACATGGCGACGATGCTCGGATTCGTCTTCACCGACGCCGCGGTCGCACCCGGCTTTCTGCAACAGGCGCTGGCGCAGGCCAACGATGCCAGCTTTTCGTGCATCACCGTCGATGGCGATACCTCGACCAGCGACACGGTGCTGGCATTCGCGACCGGCGCGGCCGGGAATGAACCGCTCGCGTCATCCGACGACGACGGTGCCGACGGCTTCCGCGCCGCGCTCAACCAAATCTGCCGCGAGCTCGCCCACCTCGTCGTCCGCGACGGCGAAGGCGCGTCGAAGTTCATCGCGGTCACCGTTACCGGCGCGGACAGTGACGCCAGCGCACGCCGTGTCGGTCTCAGCGTCGCCAACTCACCCTTGGTCAAGACAGCCATTGCAGGCGGCGACGCGAATTGGGGCCGCGTGGTGATGGCGGTCGGGAAGGCCGGCGAACCCGCCGAGCGCGACACGCTGTCGATCCGCTTCGGTGATACCCAAGTCGCCAGAAACGGCGTCGCGGTCGAAGGTTACGATGAAGCTCCGGTCGCCGTGCATCTGAAGGGCAGCGACATTGCGATCGGCGTCGATCTCGGCTTGGGCGAAGGCGAGGCCACCGTGTGGACGTGCGATCTGACCCACGGTTACATCAGCATCAACGCCGATTATCGGAGTTGACCCCCGACACAGGTGCGACAAAAGCGATCACGCGCGATCACGCGCGACATGCCACAGGAGGCAATCATGGCACACAGCGATCACTTCGCCGACCTGCCCTGCTTTCGAGGTCAGCTCGAAGCGGCGTAAGGGCTATCCGTCCGAAACCAACGTCAAGCGCGGCCTGCGCTTCGTTCACGGCGACAAGGAACTCGTTGAGAAACTAGGCCGAAACGATCCCTGCCCGTGTGGCTCTGGACGCCGGTTTCAAGCGATGCTGTCTGGGCGGGGGCCGGCTGCGATGGTGCTGAGCGCCACGACTACTTCCGGTAACGGAAACGGCCCGCGACGTCGGTCGCGGGCCGAACCGTTTATGCCAACTCGCCCTCCAGCCAGCCCTTGATCTGCCCCTTGGGCGCGGCACCGACCTTGGTCGCGGCGGGGGCGCCGCCCTTGAAGAGGATCATCGTCGGGATGCCGCGCACGCCGTAGCGGCCCGGCGCATCGGGGTTCTCGTCGATGTTGAGCTTGGCGATCGTCACCTGCTCGCCCAGTTCATCGCTCAATTCCTCCAGACTCGGACCGATCATTTTGCACGGCCCGCACCATTCCGCCCAGAAATCGACCAGCACCGGCTTGTCCGACCCGATCACGTCGGCTTCGAAAGTGGCGTCGGTGACTTGCTTGGTGGCCATGTGATTTCTCCTCGTTCGCCGTGCATCTAGTAAGTCGCCGCACCGTCCTCAAGCGTTCGCGGCAGGTGCGCCGAGATCAATTCGTCGGGCAGCTCGAACAGCACCGGCGCGGCGGTGTAGAGCAACGCCGCCGACACCGTGCGGTCGGGGAAGATCGCCCGCAACGCCGCGACATACGCCGCCATCTGGCGAATGTGGTACGACGGGATTTCGCCCAGGCGTGCCGGCGCGCTCCGGCCGGTCTTGAAATCGATGACCTGCACCCGTTCGGGCGTCACCAGCAACCGGTCGACCGTCCCCGCCACCACCGCCCCGCCCGCGATCACCGCCGCGATCGGCGCTTCGGCCAGTGCGTCGGAGCCGAACACCTCGGCGAACCGCGGGTCGTCGATGACCCGGCAAGCGGCGGCAATGAGCTCGCTGCGAGCCGCGGCGTCGGCCACGCCCGCTGCTCCAGCCAGCCAGCGCTCGGCCGCCGCGGCGCGGTGCTCAAGCGCGACCGGCGGCAAGCGTTCGAACAATGCGTGGAGCAGCCGCCCGCGCTCCGCCGCCGCGCGCAGCGCCGCGCTCGGCGGCGGATCGGCAACCGCATCCTCACCCAGCGACGACGGCGCGAGCGGGCGCGGCGGGCGCGCTTCGACGGGGGCAGTACGCTGCGTCCATTCGGGCAAGGCGCTCGGCACCGCCGCCGGAGCAACCGCTCGCGACTTCGGCTTGAGCGGCGTCGGCGGCACCCGCCCGGCGAAGCTGCGCACCCCATCGCCCGCGACCCCCAACGCCGTCATCGCCGCGTCGGCCGCTGCGTACCAGCTCTGCTCGGGCGGTCCCTTCGCCTGCGCGCCCAGGGCCCCCGCGATCACCAGCCGCTCCTCGGCCCGCGTCGCGGCGACGTAGAACAGCCGCCAATGCTCCTCGAGATCGCGCCTGGCCGCGGCGGCCACGACATCGGCAATCGGTCCGCTCCGCTCTGCCGCCCGCGGGCGCAGCAACGGCAGCTTCACGTCGAGCTCGGGCGGCTGCCACGCCAGGATCGAACGCGGCGATTTGCCCGGGTCGATCAGCGCATCGGCCAGGATCACGACCGGCGCCTGCAATCCCTTCGCACCGTGCGCAGTCATCACCCGCACCGTGTCCAGCGGCTGCGACGGGTCGCGAACGATATCGACGTCACCGCGGTCAAACCAGTCGAGAAAGGCTTGCAGTGACGGCGTCCCCGTCGTCTCGAACGCGAGCGCCGCGCTCAACAATTCCTCGATCGGATCGCGCGCTTCCGCGCCCAGCCGCGCGAGCAGCTTACGCCGCCCGCGGAGCGGCCCCGACAAAATCTCCTCCAGAAACCGATACGGCGAAACGATGTCCGCACGGCGCAGCATTTCGAACAGCGGCGCCAGCCGGGGGTCGGTCCGATCACGCAATCGTCCCCACAGGCTCACGCCGGGCAGCCGTCGCGCCGCCGCCTCCATCAGCTCGTCCTGAGTCCAGCCCAGCAGCGGCGACACCAGCAGGCTCGCCAGCGCGAGGCTGTCGTCGGGCTGCAGCACGAAGCGCACCGCCGCGAGCAGGTCCTGCACCGCCAGCGGCGCGTTGAGCCGCAGCCGGTCGATCCCCGCGACCGGCACTCCTTCGGCGTACAGTCGCGCGACAATCAGCGACGCCAGATCGCCGCGCCGCTTGACCAGAATCATCACGTCCTGCGGCGTCAATCGCTGCCCGAACCGGTTGCGGTATCCGGGGTCGTCGAGCCAGCCGCGGATCTGTTTCGCGATCCGCTTCGCCAGCTTGCGGGTCGCGTCGTCGATCCAGCCTTCCTCGTCGTCGGCATCGCCCCCGGCGATGATCGGCGGCCACAGCTCGACCAGTCCGGGGCCCCCGACTTCGCTGGCATGCGTTTCGCTGTCGGTGCCGAGCCCCGGGTCGGGCACCGCCACCAGCGCCGCGTCGACGAATTCCAGGATCGGCCGGGTCGACCGGAAGGAATGCGTCAGCGACAGCTGCGCCATCGGCAGCCCGCGCTCGGACGGCGGTGCGTCGGGTCTGCCCAAATTGTCGCGCGCATATCCCGCGAACTTGCGCTCGGCGGCACGGAAGAAGATCGGGTCCGTTCCCTGGAAGCCAAAAATCGCCTGCTTGTGGTCGCCGACTGTGAACAAAGTGCGCGTGCGCGGCCCGCGAGTGCCGATCCCGGCAAAGAACTCACTCGCCAAATTCTCGACGATCTTCCACTGCGCCAGATTGGTATCCTGCGCCTCGTCGATCAGGACATGTTCGGTCTCCTGATCCAGCTTGTAGCGCACCCAATCACCGATCGCCGGTTGTTCCAGCAATTCCACCGTCGCGCGGATCAGGTCGTCGAAATCGACCGCGCCGGCGCGGCGCTTGGCGGCGGTATAGGCCGCGGCATAGTCGCGCCCGGCCATCAGCGCTTCGGCATAGAGTTCGGCAAACCGCGCCCGCTCGATCAACCCGAGCAACTCGGTGCAACAGCTCCCCAGCGAGCGCGCCAGCGCTTCATAATCCGGCTCGGCGTCGCTCAACTTCGGCCGAACCGATCGCAATTCGCCCTTTTGGGTGTGAACAACCCCGACCAGTTCGCCGAGCATGGCGACCCGCGCGGGCGGATCCGCCGCGACCCAGTTCTCGGCGATCTCTGCCGCCGCGACCCCGCTCGCCGCGCCCCACGCGCGATTGGCGGCGGCGATCCGGCGCAATCCCACCAGGTCGAACGCATCGTCGCCGCAGCATCCCGCCAGATGCTCCATCACGTCGTCGCTCGGCACGTCGAGCGCGCGCCGCACGAACGCCACCACCCCGGTGCCCAGCGGCAATGCCGCCATCGCGTCGGGCGCCTTTGCGCACGCCAGCAGAAATTTCTCCGCCTCGCCCTCACCCAGCCGCAGGCTCAGCGCGCCGACCGCGTCGATCGTCCGCTCGCGCCCCGCCGCCCGCTCCGCGACGAGCAATGCGGCCAGCGTCTCGCGCGCCAGCACCGCCTCCTCGCGCGCCTCGAGCGGGCGGAAGCCCGGCGCCAGCTCGGCCTCGACCGGGAACGCGGCCAATAGCGACTGGCAAAATCCGTGGATCGTCTGGATCCGCAGGCCCCCGCCGGGCGCGTCGAGCACCTTCGCGAATAACGTCCGCGCCGCCGCGACCATTTCCAGCGTGCCGCTCTCGCCCAGCGCGCGCAGCTCGGGGACCAGCCGCTCGTCGGGCATCCGCACCCACGCCGCCAGCCGAGCGTTGATCCGCCCCGCCATCTCGGCCGCGCCCGCCTTGGTGAAGGTCAGGCACAGAATAGCCTCGGGCTTGGTCCCGCCAAGCAACAACCGGAACACCCGCGCCGCCAGCACCTGCGTCTTGCCGGTCCCCGCCGACGCCGACAGCCAGACGTGCGTTGCGGGATCGCTGGCGGCGCGTTGCTGCCCTTTCAATTCGGGAAGCGCGTCAGTCGCCGCCACGGCCATACCATTCGTCGCGGCGCATCAGCTGATCGTAATCGGCGTAGGGCGCGTATTCGGAGTTGAGCTTGGCAGTGAAGGGTTCGTCGCCGAGCAGCCACAGTTCCGCCGCTTCGCCGAAATTGTCGCGCGCCTTGGTGGTGAATTCGGCGGTGACGATCTTGCCGCGCGCGCCGGCCGGGTCGACCGGCGAGCTGACCTGACCGAACCCGTCGCGGCTTTTCGCCAGCGACCAATATTCGAACTCCTCGGCCAGCCCCGCGATGTCGCCGAAACCGCCCGCCTCAGCGATCACCCCAAGCAATCCCAATTGCATACTGAAACCGGCGGCGACCGCCTTGTTGCTGGGGGCCTTGCCAGTCTTGTAATCGACGATCGCGAGCCCGCCCCCGGCCAAGCGGTCGATCCGGTCGAACCGTCCCGACAGGTCGATCCCGGCAATCGTCGCCGCGCCGCGCCGCTCGACTGCCAGCACGCGCCGACCCGCCGCCTGTTGCACCGCCAGCTGTGCCGCGACCCAATCGATCGCTTCCATCAAGCGCGGCTGCCAAAGCGCGCGCACCATCGGATGCGTCCGCGCATCCCCCAGCATCGCCAGCGCGCGCTCGCGCAGCTTGGCCGGGTCGCAATCGTCCTCGGTGAACCATCGTTCCAGCACGGCATGGACCGCGGTCCCACGCCACGCCGGGGTCGGATCGGCATCGACCGGATCGAGCGTCCCCAGCCGCAGCACGCGATTGGCGTAGAACGCGTACGGGTCGGCCTTCAGCCGGTCGACCTCGGTCACGGAAATAGCTTTGGGTCGCAGCTCGGCGGGCGGCATCGGCGCGGGTCGCGACGCCGGGGTAATCTCTCCCGGATCGTCGAGCGCCGCGGTCCACGACGCCACGTCGTCCGCGCGCGCGATCAGCTCGCCCGCCATCGCCTCCAGCCGCAACCAGAATCGCGACGCCAGCGCCGGTCCGCGCGCGTCGCGCCGCGCGCGCGTCACCAGCACCTCGGGCGCCCCCAGCGCGCTGACGAAATCATGCGCGGCCAGCCCGATCCGCCGGTCGGGGCCCGGCAGTCTCAGCTCCGCACGAATTCGCGGCGCCAGCCACGGGTCGGGCGGCGGCAATGCCGGCCACCCGCCCTCGTTCAGGCCCCCCAGCACAACCAGGTCGGCGGTCTGCAACCGCGCCTCGATCAGCCCGTAGATCGCGAGCCGCGGATGCCCGCCCTGCGGCGGGCGGACCGCGACTTCGTCCATCAGCTCGCCGAGCAGTTCGGCGAGCGTCCCGGGCGCGACCTGCGCCGGGCCATGGCCGCCGGCCGCCTCCAGTTCGCTCAGCAATTCGGCCGCCGCGCGCCCGGCGGGACCACTCCACAATGCGTCGCCGCACAGCGCCTGCGCCGCTTCGCGCATGCCGGCGATCAGCGCCGCCAGCGGCTGCGCGCCGCCTGCGAACAGCACCTCGACCGGCTCGAGCAATGGCCGCATCGCGGTCCAGTCCGGCACCGCCGCATCGCGCGCCCGCCGATCGCGCGGCAAGCCGTCCGCCAGAAACGCGTCGATTCCTGCCAATCCCGGTGCGGGGCGCGGCCCGCGGAGCGCCAGATCGAACCGCCGCACCCCTTCCAGCCAGTCGAGCCGGAGCGACCCCGCCTGCACCAGGGGATGCTTGGCGAGCGCCAGCAGCGCGAGCGGCGCGAATTGCTGCCCCCCCGCCTCGGCCAGCGCCGTCAGCAATGTCCCCGGCGGGGTCCGCGACAGCGGCTGTCCGGCCGAATCGTCGACTGCGATATCCCAGCGGCCCAGCTGCGCCGCGACCCGTTGCGCCAAGCCGCGATCGGGGGTGACGAGCGCCGCGGTCTTCCCCGGCGTCTCGAGCGCCTCGCGCAGCGCCAGCGCGATTGCCTGAGCCTCGTCCGCGGGCGTCGCGAATGCCGCCAGCCGCACGCCGTCGAGCCGCCGCTCGCGGTCCTTCAGCGCAATCCACTGTTTGGTCAGCTTGGGCACGGTCAGCGCCTGCGCGACCGCCGCGGCCCGCGCGATTCCCGGATCAGGCCCAGCCACGCCCGGCCACTCGGCGAACTCGCCGCGCCCGACTCCCATCCGGTCGAGCAGCAGCTTGAGCTGAAACTGCGGATGCGTCTCGATCGACCGCGCTGGCCGCTCGCCCGATCCGGCCTCGTGCGGGCCGAGCGCGTCCCATTCCTCCGGTGCCATATCGAGCGCGAGCCCCGGCAGCACGACCGACCCGTCGGGCAATCCGCTCACCACCGCGAGCACGGCGGCGATCGCCGGCACCGCAGTCGTGATCCCCGCCGCGCAGACGAACCCCTTGGGCGGATCGCGCCGCCACCGTTCCGCCAATCGTTCGAGCAGCCGCGAGCGCCGTTCCGCCAGGTCGATCCGGCCCAGCCGCCGCAATTCCTCAGGCCAGCGGTCGAGCACTAGTTCGAACAGCTTGAGGCTGCGTTCCCAATGCTGCGACAGCTCGCCGCCGGGGTCGATCTCACGCAATTTGGCGGGCGCGATCTCCTCCACCAGCAACTGATCGAGCGTGCGCGCCAGACCGCCCGCCAGCCGCAGCGCTTCCGCGGCGTCGAGGGTCCGCTCGCTCGTCTCCGCAACCAGCCGTGCCAGAATCAGCCGCCGTTCGAGCGGCGCGATTGCGGGCGGGACCGGTGCCGCTGCGTCGGCGGGGTCGAGGCCCGCGGCAATGCCGTCCTCTGCCTCGCCGATCGCGATCAGCCGCGGCAGCAGCAGCCCGCCCCCGCTGGCGCGCACGAAGGCGTCGCGCACCGTGCGCTTGGCGCGATTGCTCGGCAGCAGGATCAGCCCGCGCGCCAATTCCATCGGTTCGGGATGCGCCGCGATCAACCCCGCGGCGAGCGCATCGGCGAATGCCCGGTGCGCAGGGATCGTGAACAGCGAACGTCGCGCCTCAGCCATCCAGCAGCATCGCTTCGGTCGCGGCGATCGCGGGCGGGGTGCCGACGTCGAACCACAGACCCTGATGCACCATCCCGTACGCCCGCCCGGCGGCGATCGCGCGTTCCCAGAACAGCATCGTCGAAAACGGTCCTGCCGGCCAATCGGCGATCACTCGCGGCGACAGGATCTGGATACCGGTGTAGACGAATGGCGCGACCCGCCCGCTCGCGCGCCGCTTGATGATGCGGCCGTCGGGCGCGAGATGGAAGTCGCCGCGCCCGGTGTGGCAGTGCGCGCGCGCCAGCGGCACCAGCAGCAGCAGCGCATCCATCCGCGCGTCGTCCCACCCCTCGCCGAGCAGGCGGATTGCGTCGATCGGACCGTCGACCCAGAAATTGTCCGAATTTACGACCAGGAACGGCCCGTCGCCGATCAGGTCGCGCGCCTGGACGATGCCGCCGCCGGTTTCCATCAGCTGTTTGCGTTCGTCGCTGACGCTGACCGCGATGTCCTTCACGTTCTTCGCCAGATGCGCCTCGAGCGCGTCGGCCAGATAGTGCACGTTGACCACCGCGCGCGCGATCCCGCCCGCGCGCAATCGGTCGAAGACATGATCGAGCAATGCCTTGCCGGCGACCTGCACCAGCGGCTTGGGCCGGGTCGCGGTCAGCGGCCGCATTCGTTTGCCCAGCCCCGCCGCCATCACCATCGCGGTCCGCGGCACCCACGCATCGGGCGCGGGGCGGAGCGAAAGTTGCTTCTGCTTCACGCGGCCGCCCCGGCGATGACCATCGGGTCGCCGCGTTTGTCGGGTGGCACGTTGGCGTCGAACCAGCTGCGGACCGGCGCGAGCGCGGGCTGCATCAGGTCGCGCTCCAGATAGCGCCACACCCGCGGGCACAACGCCGGATAGCGGGGCTTGCCGTCGCGCCACCACAACCGGGTGAAGATGCCGACGATCTTGGCGTTGCGTTGCGCCCCCAGCACCCAATAGGCCGCGTCGAATTCCTCGCCCGCCCCGGTCGCGACCTTGTAACGCGCCAGCATCGCCCGCTCGGTCGCTTGCGGAACATCGCGCCGTGCATCCTGCAACAGGGACACCAGATCGTAGGCGGGATGCCCCGCCAGCGCGTCCTGAAAATCGAGCAGCCCCAGCTCGCCGCGGCCTGCGACCAGCATCAGATTCTCGGCATGATAATCGCGCAGCACGGTTACCTTGCGCGGCTCCGCCAGCACCCCGGCCAGCACCTCGTCCCACGCGGCGCGATACCCGGCGACATCGACATCCAATCCGATCGCCGGGCAATAATATTCGACGAATAGCGCCGCCTCGCGCTGATAGACCGCGCGGTCGTAAGGCGGCACGTCACCGGCGTCGTGCGAGCCCAATGCGATGAGCGTCTCGACCGCCGACGCGTATAGCTCGGCCTCGCGCTCGGGCGCCGCGTCGACCGTCTCGCGCATCCGGTCGTCGCCGAAATCCTCCAGCAGGACCAGACCCGCCGCCTCGTCCGCGGCGTGGATCGCCGGGGCGGCGAACCCCTTCGCGGTCAACCAGCGCGCGACCGCGACGAACGGGCGCGGGTCCTCATGCGGCGGCGGCGCGTCCATCAGAATTGCGCGGCGGTCACCGGCGGCAACCCGGAAATATCGCCGGAACGATGCGTCCCCCGCCAGCGGCACGACCGTCGCCCCGCCCCAGCCGTGCGCGGCCAGAAACGTCTCGGTGCCTGCCGGCAGGTTCAGATCGTTTGCCACCGCGGCCTCCAAGCCTCGGGCATTCGGGCTGTCAACTCCCGCCCGCCGCCGTCACGCATCGCCAGCGTCAACGCCAGCGCATCGGGCCACCGTCCGGCCGCGCGCTCGGGCCATTCGATCAGCAGCGCCGCATCATGCCGCGCCTCTTCCAGGCCAAGCTCATCGAGCTCGGCCGGATCGTCGATCCGGTACAGATCGATGTGGAGCACCGGCAGCCGCACCTCGGGCGGGTCGTAGGGCTGGACGATCGCGAAGCTCGGGCTCGGTGCCTCGTCCGCCAGCCCGAGCGCCGCGAGCAACCCGCGCGCCAGGCTGGTCTTCCCCGCCCCCAGCGGCCCCGCCAGCGTCACGACGTCGCCCGGCGCGATCACCGCCGCCAGCCGCGCGCCCAGCGCCTCGGTCGCGGCGGGATCGGCAAGGATCAACCGGTCATCCACGCGGCAGCTCGACGGTGACCAGCGTTCCCGCGCCTAGTTCGGACAGCATCCGGATCGTTCCTCCGTGTGCCTCGACGAACTGCCTGGCAAGCGGCAGCCCGAGCCCCAGCGCACGATCGGGCGTCGCGAACGCGGGCTGCGCGAAGCGGTCGAACGCCGCCGCAACGCGATCCTCGCTCAGTCCCGGCCCATCATCCGATACGACGATGCGCGCGCGCGCTTCGTCGCCATCGATATGAAGCAGCACCCGCCCGCCCTCGCCGACCTCGCCGACCGCGTGGCGCAACAGATGCTCGACCGCCTGCCGCAACCGGTCGGCATCGCCCGCGACCGACCCCGCGCTCGGGTCGATCTCGATCGCGTAGCTTAGCCCCTTCGCCTGCGCGGCCGGTGCGACCGCCTCCGCCGCAGCGTGACCCAGCGCCTCGAGGTCGACGGGCGCGCGCGCGACCTTCGTCGCATCCTGCGTCAGGTCGAGTACGTCGTCGACCAACGTCCCGAGCCGCGCGACCGATTGCAGGATGCCCTCGACATAATCGTCCGCGGTCTTGGGCAGTTTTCCCGCATACCCGCCGTGCAGCATCTCGGCGAACCCGGAGATCGAGGTCAGCGGCGTGCGCAATTCGTAGCTCATGTTGGCGACGAAATCGGTCTTCACCTTGTCCGCCGCCTCCAGCGCATCGTTGCGGTCGCGCAGCGCGCGTTCGATCCGGCGGCTGTCGGAAATGTCGAGCATCGTGAACAGCGCGTTTCCGTCGGGCAGCGGCACCCCCGCGAACTCGAAATGCCGTCCGTCGGCGAATTCGACCCGCCCGCCGCGCTGCTGCCGGTCGACCGCGGCCGAGCGCACCAGCCCCGCGATCAGCGCCGCGCGCTTGGGATTGGCCAATCGCTCCGATGCCGCGGCCACCATCGCATCGATCCGCGGATGGGTGCCGAGGAAGCTCTCCTCCAGCCCCCACAATTTCCGGAAGCGGTTGTTCCACAATTGCAGCCGGCCATCGGCGGAAAATACCCCCAGTGCTTCGAACAGATTGTCGAAAGTTGCGGTCCGCACCCGCAGCAACGTGTCACGCGCGCCGGCCAGCTGAACCTGTTCGGTGCGGTCCTCGAAGATCAGCAGCAAGCCGCCCTCGGGCAACGGCTGCGCCACGACGCGCAGGTGCGTGCCGCCGGGCAGATGCCATTGCTCCTCGACCGCCGCGCCCGCGTTCAGGAACCAGTCGCGCCGCTCCGCGCGCCACCCCGGGAAGTCGCGCACCTCGGGCAGCCGCTTGGCCTCGCGCATCGCTTCCAGCACGCGGTCGAATTCGGGCGCATCGGCGGTCCATTCCGCGCTGAGCCCGAACATCCGCTGGAACGGCTGGTTACTGAACACCAAGGTCCGATCGGGGCCGAACTGCGCGACCGCCGCCGACAGCCGGTCGAGCATCGCGCGCTGCGCATCGCCGAACCGCTTGATCCCCGCGCGCGCCTGTTCGAGGTCCTCGATATCGACCGCGAACCCCGCCACCCCGCCGGTCGGCAGCGGCACATCGTAAATTCGCAGCATCCGTCGTTCGCCGCCGATCGTCGCGGGCAAAGTCTGCAATCCCGGGGTGCCCGCATCGCGCGCCGCCGCGGCGCTCGCCACCGCGCCGCCGATCCCGGATCCTTCGACCAGCTCCACGCCGCGCGCGATCACCTGCGCCGCATCGCTGCCCTCGACCGCCGTGACATACGCGCTGTTGACCATCGTCAGCCGCAGGTCGGGCGCGCGGTACCACATCGGCATCGGCGCCGCCTCGATCAGCCCGGTCAGCGCCGCGAATGCATCGCCCAGCCGCGCCGCTTCGGCCCCCAGCCGCGCCGCCTCGCCCGCGCTGTCGGTCTGGTCGAATACCCACAGTAACACCCCGCCCGGCGCCTGCAACGCCGCCGGCGCGCGCTCGCCACGGATCGCCAACGTCCGGTTCGACCGCTGCGCGACGATGCTAAGTGCAAAGCCGCGCGCCGCCTTCTGTGCCGCGGCGATGCGGTCGCCCAGTGTCGCCGCGTCGACCGCGTTCAGCCCCGCATTGTTGCTCGTCAGATCCGCCAGATACCGCGGCTGCGTCGCCAGCCCCAGCCAATCGGCCAGCCGCGCCGGCGCCTCGACCTTGCCATCGGCGCGGACCAGCACCGCCAGCGCTGGCGATACCGCCGCCGCAGTCGCCAACCGGTCGCGCTCGGCGATCACCGCCGCTGCGTAACGCCGCGCGCGCAATCCGGTGAACAGCGCCCAGGCCGCCCCCGCGACCAGCAACGCCAGCGCGACCCCGGCGAGCACCCCCTGCAACCCGTTCACCGCCAGCACCGCATCGCCCAAGCCTTACGGACCCCGACCGCAAATGAAAACGGCCCCCGCGCTCCGAGGAACGCGAGGGCCGCAATCACGCCCGATATAATCTCAGTACCGATAATGGTCCGGCTTGAAGGGCCCTTCGACCGGCACGCCGATGTAACCGGCCTGCTTCGGGGTCAGCTTCGACAGCTTCACGCCCAGCTTTTCCAAGTGCAGCGCCGCTACCTTCTCGTCGAGATGCTTGGGCAGGACGTAGACCTGATTCTCGTACTGCTCGCTCTTGGTCCACAATTCGATCTGCGCGAGCGTCTGGTTTGTGAAGCTCGACGACATCACGAACGACGGGTGGCCCGTCGCGCAGCCCAGATTGACCAAGCGACCCTTCGCCAGCACGATGATCTGCTTGCCGTCATCGAATTCGACCAGGTCGGTGCCCGGCTTCACCTCGGTCCACTTGTAATTCGACAGCGCCGCGATCTGGATCTCGGAGTCGAAGTGACCGATGTTGCAGACGATGCTCATCGGCTTCATCGCGCGCATGTGATCGGCGGTGATGACGTCGGCGTTGCCGGTCGCGGTGCAGAAGATGTCGGCGCGGGTCACCGCTTCCTCCATCGTCACGACCTCGAACCCCTCCATCGCCGCCTGCAGCGCGCAGATCGGATCAACTTCGGTCACCATGACCCGCGCGCCGCCGTTGCGGAGCGACTGGGCGCTGCCCTTGCCGACGTCACCGAAGCCGGCGACGCAGGCGACCTTGCCGGCCAACATCACGTCGGTCGCGCGACGGATCGCATCGACCAAAGATTCCTTGCAGCCGTAGAGGTTGTCGAACTTCGACTTGGTCACGCTGTCGTTGACGTTGATCGCCGGGAACGGCAGCTCGCCCTTCTTGGCGATCTCGTACAG
>JAZKGJ010000016.1:0-42150 GCA_040385975.1 Pseudomonadota bacterium
CGGCCAGACCGGCGGCGGTCATCCGCCCGTTCGCGATCAGCGCCTCGGCGCGCTTGACGTTGACCGCCGACCATTTGCCCTTCGGACGGCGCGGCGTGAAGCGGGTCAGCGACCAATCGGCATCGTATTTATCGAGCTGCCCGTCGATCCAGCCATACGCCAGCGCGGAGTCGACCGCATCGGATTTGGTCAGCGCCGAGGCTGTGTTGCCGGCCTTGGCGAATTTAAGCCACACGCCCGGTGCGGTGCGCGGCTGGTCACCTAGCCAGGCTTCGAACGCTGCCGCATCGGCGAAGGCGATGACCGGCAGCCCCGCCTTGTCCTCATTCATGCCGCGCGCGCTTCCAGCGCGGTCGCCGCCTCCGCCAGCAACGCGGCGATGATGTCGGCGAGCGGTTCCTCCTTGGTCACCATGCCGACCGACTGGCCCGCCATGACGCTGCCATGCTCGACGTCGCCGTCGATCACCGCGCGGCGCAGCGCCCCCGCCCAATAATGCTCGATCTGCAGCTGCGCCTCGAGCATCTCGACCCCGCCACCGTCGAGCAGCGCCGCGACTTCGCGCTGCTTGGCAGCGAACGATTCGCCCGCGGCGTTCTTGAGCGCGCGGACCGGGATGACCGGCAGCCGCGGGTCGAGCTGGACGCTCGCCACCGCATCGCGCGCGCTGGCGCGGATGAAGGCGCGCTTGAAATTGGGATGGGCGATGCTTTCGGTAGCGCAGACGAAGCGCGTGCCGAGCTGTACCCCGGCGGCACCCATGTCGAGATAGCCCGCAATCGCCTCGCCCCGGCCGATGCCGCCCGCGACGAACACCGGCACCTGAGCGGCGAGTTCGGGGAGCATCTCCTGCGCAAGGACGCTGGTCGAGACCGGGCCGATATGCCCGCCCGCTTCCATTCCCTCGATCACCAGCGCATCGACGCCGCTGCGGATGAGCTTCTTCGCCAGCGCCAGTGTCGGCGCAAAGCAGATCACCTTCGCCCCCGACTCCTTGATCGCCTCGAGCGAACCCTTGGGCGGCAAGCCGCCCGCCAGCACGACATGGCCGACCTGGTGCTTCGCGCAGACGGCGATCAGGTCGAACAGGCCTGGGTGCATCGTGATCAGGTTTACGCCGAACGGCTTGGTCGTGAGCGCCTTGGTCGCGGCGATCTCGGCGTCGAGCAGTTCGGGCGTCATCGCCCCACATGCGATCACCCCGAAGCCGCCGGCGTTGGATATCGCGGCGACCAGATTGCGCTCGCTGACCCACGACATCGCCCCGGCCATGATCGCGTGGGTCGAGCCGAGGAACGCAGCGCCGCGCGCCATGCGGCGCTGAAGGCGCTCGGCGCCCGGTGTCGTGGTGATCATAGCAGTAGGCCTAGCGTCGCGCGGGCGGAGTGGGCAATACCGCGCCATGATCCGCACTCTCTTCGTCGTGCTGGCGTTCGTCGCCACGCCCGCCGCCGCGCAGACCCCGGTCTTCGACAGTCACGTCCATCTGGCTGACGGCGAGGCGTCGCTGCGCGACTACGAAGCGCGCGCGAAACGCGATGGGTTGGCGGTCGCGGGCTACGCCGGAATGTGGTTCGGCGGACCGAACCACGCCGCCGCGGGCGACCCCGGCGCGGTCCGCCGCGCGAACGACGCACATCTGACGTTGGCGAAGCGGCACGCTGCGTTGCTGCCGGTGGTCACGGCCCACCCTTACGATGGCGAAGCCGCGCTCGCCGAACTGTCCCGCGTCGCGGGGCTGGGCGCGCGGGTGCTCAAGATTCATCCGCATACCCAGCGCTTCGACGCGAGCGATCCACGCGTCCTGATGCTGGTCGAGCGCGCCGGCAAACTGGGCGTGGTCGTCCTGATAGACAACGCCAACATCCTGCCCGGTGACAGCGAGAAACTCTTCAATCTCGCGCTTGCCGCGTCCGGGACCAAGTTTATCTTCGCGCATCTCGGCGGGTTGAATTTTCGCTTCTGGAACATCCTGAAGGCGGCGCGCACGGCGGAGGGGCTGTTCGGCGACAACATCTATTTTGACCTGTCGGCGACGGTCGCGATCGTCGCCGATTCGCCGATCGCTGACGAATTCGTGTGGACGGTGCGCAACGTCGGGATCGGCCACGTCCTGCTCGGCTCGGACTATCCGCAATATTCGCTCGCACAGAATCTCGCCGCGCTCGACCGATTGGGGCTGAGCGCGGAGGAAAAGGAAAAGATTCGCTACACAAATGCGCGACGGCTGTTCGCGCTTGGCAGGTGATTGGGGCCGCGCGGACCGGTCGTTATGATCGCTTTTCCGCCGCAATCCATTGGCTCGTCACGGCGCTCGTCGGCGTGCAGCTGGTCCTCGGCGTCACCTTTCACATGATGCCTTATGGTCCGGTCCGGAATGGCTGGTTTGCGTGGCACCGTACGATCGGACCGGTCATTCTTGTTCTCGTGGTGACCGGCTGGGTGCGACGGATCCGCCGTCCGCCACCGCCGCTTCCAGCAACCTTTCCGCGCTGGCAGGCGCGCGCGGCGGGCGTTGTCCATGCTGCGTTGGCGGCGCTGCTGATCGCGCTGCCGCTGACCGGCTGGGTCGCGGTGTCGGCGTGGAAGGACCCGGGCGGCAGCGGCAGCTTCATCGGCGGGATTGCGATGCCGCTCATTCCGGGCGTGTCGTACGACGCCGGCAATTTCGCTGAATCGCTGCACAAATTGTTCGTGACATTGTTCAGCTGGCTGCTCGCGCTCCACGTCGCCGCCGCGCTCTGGCACCAGCGGCGTAGCGCGGCGCTGCGCGGCCGGATGCCGCCGTTACCGCAGGGTCAAGTAGCGGCGTCGTCTTCCGCATCCAGCCCATAAGCCGTATGCAACACCCGGACCGCCAGCTCGGTCTCGTCCTCATGGATCAGCACGCTGACCTTGATCTCGCTGGTGCTGATCGCCTGGATGTTGATGCCGCGCGCACCGAGCGTCGTGAACATCGTGCTCGCGACCCCGGCGTGGCTGCGCATCCCGACGCCGACGACCGAGATCTTGGCGACGCGGCTGTCGTGGACGAGGTCCGCGAACCCGATCGCGCCGCGCGCTTTCTCTAGTTCGTCGATCGAGCGCGGCAGGTCGCTCGCCGGGACGGTGAAGGTCACGTCGGTCGAGCCGCCCTGCCCATCCTTGGCGCCATGGGCGATGTTCTGGATGATCATGTCGACGTTGATCCCCGCGTCCGCCAGCGGCGCGAAAATCGCGGCGACCGAGCCGGGACGGTCGGGGACGCTGGTCAGCGTGAGCTTGGCCTCATTCTTGTCGTGCGCGATGCCGGTGATGAGCTGGCGTTCCATGTCGCTTATTTCCTCTTCGCCGACGATCAGCGTGCCGCGGTTCGCGCCCATATTTCCATCGCGCCCGTCCTCCAGCGACGACAGCACCCGCACCCGCACCTTTTCCTTCATCGCTAGCCCGACCGAACGGGTCTGCAGCACCTTGGCACCGACGCTCGCGAGTTCGAGCATCTCTTCGTAGGTCACCTTTGCGAGCTTGCGCGCGCGCGGGACGATCCGCGGGTCGGTGGTATAGACCCCGTCGACGTCGGTGTAGATGTCGCAGCGGTCGGCGCGCATCGCCGCCGCCATCGCGACCGCCGACGTATCGGACCCGCCGCGACCGAGCGTCGTGACGCGCTCCCCCGCCGCCATCCCCTGAAATCCCGGAATGATCGCTACCTCGCCCGCGGCCATGCTCGCGAGCAGCGCTGCGGTGTCGATGTCGGCGATCCGCGCCGAGCCGTGGCCGTCGGAGGTCCGGATCGGCAATTGCCAGCCCAGCCAGCTGCGCGCCTTCACCCCGACCGATTGCAGCGCGATCGCGAGGAGGCCCGCGGTCACCTGTTCGCCGCTCGACACCACCACATCATATTCGCGCGGATCGTAGAGCGCGCTGGCTTCGCGGCAGAACGCGACCAGCCGGTCGGTCTCCCCCGCCATCGCCGAGACCACCACCGCGACCTCGTTACCCGCCGCGACCTCGCTGCGGACGCGTTCGGCGACGCTCCTGATCCGCTCGATCCCCGCCATCGAGGTGCCGCCGAATTTCATGACGATTCGCGGCATGGGGCTGGCAAATTCCTTGGGACGGTGCGGCCATCCTGATAGAAAGCGCTCACCATGAGCGCAACCGACCCCGCGACCACGATCGACCCGCGCGAAGCCGCGCATTTCGGCGCGCTTGCCGCCGACTGGTGGGACCCAAGGGGTTCGTCGGCGATGCTCCACCGCCTCAACCCGCCGCGGCTCGCGTATCTGCGCGAACGAATCGATGCGCATTGGGGTGGCGACGGCGCGGGTTTCACGCCGCTGGCGGGCAGGACCGCGCTCGATGTGGGCTGCGGGGCCGGGCTGCTGTGCGAGCCGCTCGCGCGGCTGGGGGCGGCGGTGACCGGGATCGACGCCGCGCCCGAGAACATTGCCGCGGCACGCGCGCACGCCGCGGCGGGGAAGCTGACGATCGACTATCACGCCGGCGAGCTGACGGCATTGGCCGGGCGGCGCTTCGACCTGGTGACGTGCCTCGAGGTGATCGAGCATGTCGCCGACCCCGCCGGGTTCGTGCGAGGCTTGGCGGCGGCGCTGGCGCCGGGCGGGCTGCTGGTGGTGTCGACGCCGAACCGCACCGCGAAGTCGCGGCTGGCGATGATCACGGTGGGCGAGGGTGCCGGGCTGATCCCGCGCGGGACGCACGATTGGGATCGGTTCCTGACGCCGGCGGAGTTGACCGGATTGCTGGCGGAGGCGGGATTGCGGGTGGTCGATACCCGCGGGCTGGCACTGTCGCCGGCGAAGGGGTTCGTGCTGAGCGACGATCTGGGGCTGGATTATTTCGTGACGGCGGTCGCCGCCTGAACCCGGTGCTCCCGCGCAGGCGGGAGCCTTAGAGCCGCAAGGACATCCATGGCCGCCCTAGGCTCCTGCCTACGCAGGAGCACGGGACGGTCAAAAATCGGGATCCTCATAATGCTTGGGCGGCAGAATTCCGTCCATCCGCTCCGCCAGAATTGCCCGCACCGTCGAACGGCTCTTGAGCCCGCGGTACCAGCGCGCGGTTTCCTCGTGGTTGCGCCAGTCGATCCCGCCCAGATAGTCCGCCACCGAAATCTGCGCCGCGCCCGCCAGGTCGGCCAGGCTCATCGTCGCGCCCGCCAGCCATTTGCGGTGGCCGAGCAGATAATCGGTGTAGTCGAGGTGCGCGACCGCGCCCTTCATCGCCTCGCGCATCGCCGCCGCGCTCGGACTGGGCGAGCCGGGGATTAGGCGTTTCTTCATCCGCTCCTCGAGCAACGGCTCGGTCACGTCGCGAAAGAATTGCCCGTCGAACCACGCGACCAGCCGGCGGATCTCGGCGCGGTTGGCGGCGGTGCCGTTGAGCATTGCCGCCTTGTCGACGGTCTCCTCGAAATATTCGCAGATCGCCGCCGAATCGATCAGCGGCTGCGCGGTCCGATCCGCGGCGACCATCACCGGGGTCTGCCCGGCGGGATTGAGGTCGATGAACTCGTCGCGCCGCGTCCACGGCAATTCGCGGACGAGGTCGTAGCCGACCCCCTTTTCCCCCAGCAGCAGCCGGACTTTGCGCGAGAACGGGCAGAGCGGATATTGGTAGAGTTGCCACATGCGCGTGAGCTTAGGCGGGGCTGAAGTTGGGGTCGAGGGGCCGACGATAATAGCTTGGCCGCCAATTCTTCAACGGTGTGGGCAAGGACTGACCGCAATGAGAAGGCGAGTGCCGCCAGCTCGGGTTGTCACTCGGCCGAGGTTGATGATCTGCCCGACACGACAAAGTGATGCCTGGTCCGAACCGATTTCACGGCTCCCGCGTCGCCCGTCAGCCAACTCGAAATCAACGCGGATCCGAGGCGAGGCGCTTGTTTTGACGTAAACTGCTGTCCCAAATCCTACGATTCGCGCGGCGACGGGCGTCACGGCAGCGTCATCCTGACTGGTTGACCAATATACCGCCGAGCCAATGCAGGTGGCGATTGCTCCTAAAACGAACACGGCGGGTAGCTCTCCCAGCCGATGCCACCAAGGCAGTACCATCCGGTCCACCGTGTTATTCGGCCGCCACCGCCACGATCGTGTCGTCGAGCGCCTGCGGTAACCGGTCGAGCATTTCCTTCGGCACGACCTGCCAGAAATGCGCCGCCGCGCGGTCCCAGTCGTCGAGCAGGCCCTGCGACCAGCGGCTGCCCGTGGCCGTCGCGTGGCGTTCGATCAGGCCGCGCAGCACGCTTTCCCAATGCGCCGAGGCGAGGCGTTGCCAGACGATGCTGCCCGGGTTCGCGCGCGCGGTGAAATTGCGCTCGGGGTCGTAGACGAATGCCATCCCGCCGGTCATCCCCGCGCCGAAATTGGTGCCCGTTGCGCCCAACACCACCGCGATCCCGCCAGTCATGTACTCGCAGCCGTTGGCGCCGCAGCCCTCGACCACCGCGCTCGCGCCCGAATTGCGCACCGCGAAGCGCTCGCCGGCTTGGCCTGCCGCGAACAATGCGCCGCTGGTCGCGCCGTACAGCACGGTGTTGCCGATGATGGTGTTGGCCTGGCTCGCCCATGCCGCGCTGACCGGGGGGCGGACGATGATCGTCCCGCCCGACAGCCCCTTACCGACGTAATCGTTGGCCTCGCCCAGCACTTCCAGCGTGATGCCGGGCACCAGAAACGCGCCCAACGACTGCCCCGCCGAGCCGCGCAGCCGCAGGTGGAGGTGCCCGTCGGGCAGGCCGGCCGCGCCGAACCGGGTCACGATCTCCGCCGACAGCCGCGTGCCGACCGCGCGGTGGGTGTTGCGGACCGAGTAGCTCAACTGCATCTTCTCGCGCCGCGCGAAGACGTTGGCGGCGTCGCCGATGATCTGCGCGTCGAGGCTGTCGGGAACCGGGTTGCGGCCCCGCCCCAGGGTCGAGCGGCGTTGGTCGTCGGGGGCGTCGACCTTGGCGAGAATCGGGTTGAGGTCGAGGTCGTCGAGATGCTCGGCACCGCGGCTGACCTGGCGGAGGAGTTCGGTGCGGCCGATCAACGCGTCGAGGCTGGGGACGCCGAGCTCGGCCAGGATGTCGCGGACCTCCTCGGCGATGAAGTTCATCAGCGCGACGACCTTTTCAGGCGACCCGCCGAACTTGGCGCGCAGCCGCGCGTCCTGCGTACAGATGCCGACCGGGCAAGTGTTCGAATGGCATTGCCGGACCATGATGCAGCCCATCGCGACCAGACTGGCGGTACCGATTCCGAACTCCTCCGCCCCCAGGATTGCCGCGATCACCACGTCGCGCCCGGTCTTGATCCCGCCGTCGGCGCGCAGCGTCACCCGGCCGCGCAGGCCGTTGAGCGTCAGCGTCTGGTTGACCTCCGACAGCCCCATTTCCCACGGCGTGCCGGCATATTTGATGCTGGTCTGGGGGGAGGCACCGGTGCCGCCGACGTTGCCGCTGATCAGGATGACATCGGCGTGCGCCTTCGCGACGCCCGCCGCGACGGTGCCGATCCCGGCCGAGCTGACCAGCTTGACGCAGACCCGCGCGCGCGGATTGATCTGCTTCAAGTCGTAGATGAGCTGCGCCAGATCCTCGATCGAATAAATGTCGTGGTGCGGCGGCGGGCTGATCAGCGTGACCCCGGGGGTCGCGTGGCGCAGCTTGGCGATGAATTCGGTGACCTTGAACCCGGGCAGCTGCCCGCCCTCGCCGGGCTTGGCGCCCTGCGCGACCTTGATCTCCAGCTCGTCGGCGGCCGCCAAATACGCCGCGGTGACTCCGAAGCGGCCGCTCGCGACCTGCTTGACGTTGCTGTTGGCGTTGTCGCCATTCTCGTACGGTTGATAGCGGACCGGATCCTCGCCGCCCTCGCCCGACACTGCCTTGGCGCCGATCCGGTTCATCGCGATCGCCAGCGTCTCATGCGCTTCCGGGCTGAGCGCACCCAGCGACATGCCCGGCGTCACGAAGCGCTTGCGGATTTCGGTGATCGCCTCGACCTGATCGACGGGCAGCGGCTCGGCCGGGGTGCGGAATTCGAGCAGGTCGCGCAGATAGATCGGCGGCAGCGCGCGCGTGCCCCGCGAAAATGCGAGCCAGGTCTGGTAGCTGTCGGTCGCGACCGCGGTCTGGAGCAGGTGCATCAGCTCCGCGCCCCAGGCGTGCGCCTCGCCCCCGGCACGCTGACGGTAGAAGCCGCCGATCGGCAGCGCCGCAGCGGGCGCGTCATAGGCCGCGGTGTGGCGCATCGTCGCCGAGAGGTGGAGCGAATCGTAGCCCTCGCCCGAGATCCGCGCGGGCATGCCCGGGAACAGGTCGGCGACCAGCGCGCGGCTGAGGCCCACCGCCTCGAAATTATAGCCGCCACGGTAGCTCGAGATGACCGCGATTCCCATCTTGGCGATGATCTTGAGCAGGCCCTCGTCGATCGCGATCCGGTGCCGCGCAAGGCAATCGTCGAACGTCAACCGCCCGAACAGCCCGCGCGCGTGGCGGTCGGCGATCGCGGCTTCGGCCAGATAGGCGTTCACCGTCGTCGCGCCGACCCCGATCAGTACCGCGTAATAATGCGGGTCGAGCGCCTCGGCGGTGCGGACGTTAACGCTGGCGTAGCTGCGCAGCCCCGACCGGACCAAATGGGTATGGACCGCCGCCGCCGCCAGCACGCCGGCGATCGCGGCGCGATCCTCGCCCGCGGCTTCGTCGGTCAGGAACAGCTCGCTCTTGCCCGCGCGGACCGCCTGTTCGGCCTCGGCGCGGATCCGCTGGATCGCGGCGCGCAGATCGTCGGGGCCGCCGCCGACCGCAAAGGTGCAGTCGATTTGCGCCGACGCCGCGCCGAAATGCGCCTGCAACCGCTGCCAGTCGGCGGTGGTCAGCACCGGCGAATCGAGCACCAGCACCGGCGCGGGGCGGGGATCGGTGTCGAGGATGTTCGCCAGGTTCGAAAAGCGCGTCTTGAGCGACATCACGTGGCGTTCGCGGAGCGGATCGATCGGCGGGTTGGTGACCTGGCTGAAATTCTGGCGAAAGAAATGGCTAAGGTTGCGCGAATTGTTCGAGATCACCGCGAGCGGCGTGTCGTCGCCCATCGAGCCGATCGCTTCCTTGCCACCCTCGACCAGCGGCGACAGGATCAACTCCATGTCCTCCATCGTCAGCCCGGCGGCGATCTGACGCCGGATCAATTCACCGCGGTCGTAGCGGGTGACCGTCTCGCCTTTCGCGGGCTTGAGATCGACAAGCGTCAGGAAATCCCCCGACAGCGCGGCGTAATCGGCCTCGCCCGCGATCCGGTCCTTCAGCGCGCGGTCCTTCAGCAATTCGCCGCGCTCGAGATCGACCGCGATCATCTCGCCGGGGCCGAGCCGCCCCTTTTCCACCACCCGGTCGGTCGGCACCGGAACCATCCCCGCCTCCGAGCCGACGATCAGCAGCTCGCTGGTCACGGTATAGCGCAGCGGGCGCAGCGCCGCGCGGTCCAGCCCCGCCACCGTCCAACGCCCGTCGGTCATCGCGAGCGCGGCGGGGCCGTCCCACGGCTCCATCACGCTCGCCAGGTAACGGTACATGCTGAGGTGCGCAGGCGGCAGATCGGGCTGGTCCGCCCACGCCTCGGGCACCAGCATGAGCTTGACGGTCGGCGCGTCGCGGCCCGCGCGGCACAATGTCTCGAACACCGCGTCGAGCGCGGCGGTGTCGCTCGCCCCGGCCGGGATCACCGGCTTGATGTCGCTCCCAGCGTCGCCGAACGCGGTCGCCGCCATCTTGATCTCGTGGCTCTGCATCCAGTTCTTGTTGCCGCGGATCGTGTTGATCTCGCCGTTGTGCGCCAGGCAGCGGAACGGCTGTGCTAGCCACCATTCGGGGAAGGTGTTGGTCGAATAGCGCTGGTGAAAGATCGCGACCCGGCTGACGAAGCGGTCGTCGGCCAGATCAGGGTAGAAGCTGGCCAGGCTCTCGGCCAGGAACAGCCCCTTGTAGACGATCGAGCGGCACGACAGCGAGCAGATGTAGAAACCGCGAATCTGCGCGGCGATGATGCGCTGCTCGATCCGGCGCCGGATCAGATAGAGCTGCTTTTCGAATTCGATCGCGTCGCAATCCGCCGCGAGCGGTCCCGCGATCATCAACTGCTCGATCTCGGGGCGCAGCGACTGCGCCTTGGGGCCGATCACCGACACGTCGACCGGAACCTGGCGCCAGCCGTAGATGGTGTGCCCGGCCTCGATCACGACGCTCTCGACTATCGTCCGGCACGCTTCCTGCGCATTGAGGTCGGTGCGTGGCAGGAAGACCTGCGCGACCGCGAGCCGGTTGGGCTTCACTTCGTGTCCCGACGCGCGGATCGCATCGTCGAAGAAGGCCGCGGGCAGGTCGAGGTGGACCCCCGCGCCGTCGCCGGTCTTACCGTCGGCATCGACCGCGCCGCGATGCCACACCGCTTTCAACGCGGTGATCGCGGCCTCGACCACCGCGCGGCTCGGCTGGCCGTCGACCGCCGCGATCAGCCCGACCCCGCAGGCGTCGGATTCGAACTCGGGGCGGTACATGCCCTCGGCGGCGAGGCGGGCGCGCTGATCAATCATGCGGCTGCCGCCACCGGCTGCGCCCGCAGCCACGCGTCGATCTGCGTCGCCAGGTCGCGGCCGTCGCGGATCGCCCATACCACCAGGCTCGCGCCGCGGACGATGTCGCCGGCGGCAAAGACACCGGGCAGGTTGGTCATGCCGGTCGCGGAGTCGATCTTGATCGTGCCCCAGCGGGTGACGCCTAGATCGCTCGCGCCGAACAGCGTCGGCAAATCCTCGGCATCGAATCCCAGTGCCGAGATGACGAGGTCGGCGGGCAGGTCGAAATCGCTGGCGGGTTCGGCCTCGGGCGCGCGGCGGCCGCTCGCGTCGGCGGCACCGAGCCGCATCCGCCGCGCCTCGACCGCGGTAACGGTGCGGTCGCGCGCAATCCGGGCGGGAGCGCTCAGCCACACGAACTCGACGCCCTCGTCCTCGGCATGGCCGACCTCGCGCTGGCTGCCGGGCATATTGGCGCGGTCGCGGCGATAGAGGCATTGCACCGATGTCGCGCCCTGCCGGACCGCGGTGCGCACGCAGTCCATCGCGGTGTCGCCGCCGCCGATCACCACCACGCGCTTGCCCGCGGCGTCGAGCTTGCCGTTGTCGAACGCGGGCACCGCATCGCCGAACCCCTTGCGATTGGATGCGGTGAGATAGTCGAGTGCGGCGACCACCCCGTCGCCGTCTTCGCCGTCGATGCCCAGCGCGCGTGGGCGGTAGACTCCGGTTGCGATCACGACCGCGTCATGGCGCTGGCGCAGTTCGTCGAGCGACGCGTCGCGGCCGACGGTGAAGCCATGGTGAAACACAATTCCGCCATCGCGCAACCGCTCGACCCGGCGCATCACGACCGGCTTTTCGAGCTTGAAGCCGGGGATGCCGTAGGTCAGCAACCCGCCGGCGCGGTCGTGGCGGTCATAGACGTGGACGTCGTACCCGCGAACGCGCAGCAATTCGGCAGCGGTCAGGCCGGCCGGACCCGCGCCGATCACCCCGACCGATTGACCGCGCGGACGCCCCGGCACGAGTGGCTCGACCCAGCCCTCTTCCCACGCGGTGTCGGTGATGAATTTCTCGACCGAACCGATCGTGACCGCGCCGTGGCCCGAGAATTCGATGACGCAATTGCCTTCGCACAGCCGGTCCTGCGGACAGATCCGCCCGCAGATTTCGGGCATTGTCGACGTCGCATTGCTCAGCTCGTACGCTTCGCGCAGCCGTCCCTCGGCGGTCAGCCGAAGCCAGTCGGGGATGTGATTGTGAAGCGGGCAATGGACCGCGCAATAGGGCACACCGCACTGCGAGCAGCGTGCCGATTGCAGCTCGGCGTCGGGCAAGGCGTAACGGTCCGCGATCTCGCGAAAATCGTCGGCGCGCGCTTCGGGCGCACGCCGCTCCGGGTAATGCTGCGGGGCGTCGACGAACTCGAGCATATTACGCGGGTGCCGCAAACATACGCCAACGTGAAGACGAAAGGTCACTGAAACTGCCTGGTATCCGGTGTAACCAACGGCATGAACCGAAACAACAATACTCACGCAGATTATTAAATCCGGATCGGCCCTATCGATTGCCGAGCCAGACCAATGCGGCGACACCGGCGGCAATTCGGTACCAGGCAAATGGCGCAAAGCCGTGGCGCGTCACAACCGCCAGAAACGCCTTTACCACTGCCAGAGCGACTACGAACGACACGACGAACCCAATCGCGATCAGTCCCAGGCTGTCGGCGGTCACCGCCTCGCGGTGCTTGTACAGTTGCAAGACGGTCGCGCCGGTCAGCGTCGGCAGCGCGAGGAAGAAGCTGAAATCGGCGGCGGTGCGCCGGTCGATCCCGAACGCCATCGCCCCCATGATCGTCGCCCCAGACCGGCTGACTCCCGGCACCATCGCCAGGCATTGCGCCAGTCCGATCTTGACCGATTGCGCGGTCGACACCCCCGCGATGCCGAGCACGTTATGGGTCTTTGCCAGCCGCTCGACGACCAGGATCGCCACCCCGCCCGCGATCAGCGCCCAGGCGACGACGACCGCATTTTCGAGCAAGGCGTCGATCTGGTCCCCGAACGCGAGCCCCAGCACCACCGCGGGCACGAACGCGATCAGCAGATTACGCACGAACGCGACCGAATTGGCCTCCCAGCGCAGCAATCCCTTCGCCACCGCAACGAAGGTGCGCCAGTACAGCACGACGATCGCCAGGATCGCGCCGGGCTGGACCGCGATGTTGAACACCGCCCACCGCGCCGCGTCATAGCCGAGCAGTTCGGTCGCCAGGATCAGATGCCCGGTCGAGGACACGGGCAGGAATTCGGTGATCCCCTCGACGATGCCGAGCAGGATCGCGGTGACGATGTCGGACATCGCTTACGCGGCGAGCCGGTCCGCGAACCGGCCCTGCCGCCGGTAGCGCACCAGCCAGGCGGGCGCGACCGCGGCAAGCGGGGTCGCCGCGATCCCCAGCGCGCTGAGCCCGTCGGCGCCGCGGACGACGGTGTCGGCCTGGAGCATCTTCCATTGGTCGCGCGTGATCGGCGCGCCCGGCAGCGCACCGGCATAGGAGAGCAAATTCCCCGCCACGTCGGGCAGCGCGACGAAGCGCGTGCGCCGCCCGATCGCGTCGGCGATCCAGCGCTGCAACGCGAGCATGGTCAGCACGTCGGGGCCGCCGAGCTCGTAGGCTTGCCCACGTGCGTCGGGATCGGCCAGCGCAGCGGCGATCGCATCGGCGACGTCGCCGACGAAGACCGGCTGGAAGCGCACCCCCGAACGCAGCACCGGGACGATCGGCGCGCCCGCGATCATTCCGGCGAACCGATTGACGAACCGGTCCTCGCGCCCAAACACCGTCGATGGACGCAATATGGTCGCCTGCGGAAATACCGCACGCACCGCCGCTTCGCCCAATCCCTTGGAGCGGCCATAGACCGCGTCCGACCCGGGGTCGGCGCCGATCGCCGACAGCTGGACGAACCCGCTCGCCCCCGCTTCGGCCGCCGCGCGCGCCAGCGCCGCCGGCCCGTCGACGTGCAGCGCCTGCATTTGTCCGGTTGCGAACGTCCCGGTCAGATTGACGACCGCGTCCGCCCCCGCAACGACCCGCGCCAGCGTCTCCGGCCGGGTCAGGTCGGCGGCGGCGAACTGCGTCTGGCCCAACCCGCCTTGCGTCTTCAGGAACCAGGCCGCGCGCGGGTCGCGCTGCGCGATCCGGATCCGCGCCCCGGCCCGCAGCAGCGCCTGCGCGGCATAGCGGCCGATGAAACCGCCCCCGCCGACCAGCACGACCAGTCTGTCCTTGAGCGCCGTCATCGTTCGCGTCCGTCGCGGGTGATCCGCGGGGGCGTCTGTGCCGCCCGCCCGCGCGGTTGACAAGCATCGGGTGCGGCAGCGTGCGGCGCATCGGTTGCCGCCGTCGGTTGACAGCCCCGCGCCCGCTCCCCTAGGGCCGCGCGCCTACCTGATGTGACGTTTCTGGGGCCCAGATGGCGGAATTGGTAGACGCACCAGCTTCAGGTGCTGGCGGTCGCAAGGCCGTGGAGGTTCGAGTCCTCTTCTGGGCACCATTTTCCCGTTCGCGCAGGGCCGCGTCCGCTAGAAGCGGACGCTGACGCCGAAGTCGCCGTTGAACGAATAGGTTTCGCGCGAATAGGTCTGGCGCTTGATCGTCTGATAGAAGGTCGACGGCGCTTCGTTGAGGTTCGACAGCGCGCCGAAGATCTCGATCCCCTCGGTAATCTTGTAGCTCAGCCGCGCATCGACCACGGTGCGCGCCGCCTGATAGATGTCGGAGGCGGCGGTCGGGCCGACGCTGGCGATGTAATCGTCGCGGTAGCTGACCGCGACCCGCGCCTCGAACGGTCCGCGCTCGTAGAACAGCGCCGCGTTCACGATCTTGTCCGACTGACTGAAGAACGGAATGTCCTCACCGGGCCGGCCCGGCACGTCGACGTCGGATGAGACCAGGGTGACGTTGGCCGACGCGCCGAATCCGTCGAACGGCGCGGGAAGGAAGGTGAAGCGCTTCTGCGCGTTCAGCTCGAGCCCGCGCAGCCGCCCGGTGTCGGCGTTCTGCGGAGTCGACAGGCGAGTCAGCGCGACCCCGGCAAAAGTCGTGTTGAAGATCGTCTGGGTAAAAATCGGATTCTCGATCCGTTTGTAGAACAGGCCGACCGAGACGATACTGTCGCTGTCGGGATAATATTCGGCCGAAAGATCGAACCCCATCGCCGAATAGGGTTTCAGATCGGGGTTGCCCGCGGTGCCGATCCCGGCGTCTTCGGTAAAGGTCGGCACCTGCGCATCGTAATTCGGACGGCCGATGGTGTTGGTGTAGGCGCCGCGCAGCGCGAAGGTCGGCGAGGGCCGGTAGTTCAGGTGCAGGCTGGGCAGGACGTCGGTATATTTCTTCCCGAAGGTCAGCGGCGTGATGCTGGTGCCCAAAGCGCGGATCGCGAACGCATTGTAGCGGCCGTCGGTCTGCTCGACCCGGACCCCGCCGATCGCGGTCAGATCGCCGAAGGTCAGGCTGGCCATGCCGTAGCCGGCGGTGATCTTTTCACGGATCCGGTAATCGAGTGCGCGTTCGTTGATCGACGTCTGCAGCACGTCGTTGGTGACCAGCGCCGGATTGGCGGCATAGTAATCGAGCACCTGCTGATAATCGATCGACGGGCCGAACACGAACTGGCCACCGTAGAAATTCTCCGGCGGCGGCAGCACCGCGCCGGTCTGGGTAAAGGTGCTGGTCCCGACCGCGAGCTGCTGCAGCTGGGTGTTGTCGCGGTTCTTCAGCCGATTGATGTACTTGCCGCCGATCTTGACGAAATTCGTCTCTTCGTCGCCGAACTTGTATTTCACATCGGCGCGGACGGTGTGGAGATCCTCGTCGATGCGCTCGCGGCGGAAGCGCAGCCGGCGCAGCGGGAATTGCGTCGGGTCGAACAGCCGCGGATCCTGGAAACTGAACTTCGGCAGCCCGCCGGTCAGCTCGAGGATGCTGACCTGACCGGTTGCGGTGCGGAACTCGATGTCGTCGCGGACCGGAGTGTGCTCCTGCGCGCGGGCGTAGGTGTAATTGGCGCTCAGCTCGGTCGCGCCGGTCCGGAATTCGAATCCGGGCGAGATGTTGTAGAGCTTCTGGGTCTGGTTGTTCTGGCGGTATTGCCGCGTCGCGCGGCCGTTGGGATACCGGATCGAGGTTGGGGTCGGGAAGGTCGGGGTGCCCGCCGCGAACGCGAAATTATACTGGTCGCGCTGCTCCTCGTCGGTGAATTCGTTATAGATCGTGCGCAGATAGACGCGCACGTCGCCGCTCGGCCGCCAGTCGAGGTTGGCGATCGCACCGATCCGCTCGCGCATGATGCGGTAGTCGAACAAGGTGTAGTTGGTGGGGGTGACCTGCGTCACGCCGCCGATCGTCACCGGCGTGTAGGCGGTCGGTTCGGCCAGATCGCTGTCGATGAAACGCTTGAGGTAGCTGCCGGCGACAACGATCCCGAACTGGTCGTCGGGGCCGAAGCGCTGGCCGTGGGTCGCGCTGCCGCCGAAGCCGAACCTTTCGCCCTTGTCGTTATAATTGCCGCGCGCGGTCGCGTAGGTGAAGGACTTGGTCCGGTCGAACGCGGTCGGGGTGACCAGGTTGATGCTGCCGCCGATCGCGTTGGCGTCATAGTCCGGCGTCACCGCCTTGATGACCTCGATCGCGGAGACCAGGTCGGAGGGGATCGTGTCGAGCGCGACGCGGCGGCCCTCGGCTTCCGGAATACCGACGATGTTGCCGTCGACGGTGACCTGGTTGAGGTTGGGGTCGATCCCGCGCACGGTCACGTAGCGCGGTTCGCCCTGATCGGTTTGCACCGACACGCCGGGCAGCCGCTGGACCGCTTCGGCGGTGTTGAAATCGGGGAGTTTGCCGATGTCGTCCGATGCGACCACGTCGGCGATGACGGGCAGCGCGCGCTTGCGGGCGATCGCCTGTTCGCGCGAGGCGCGTGAGCCGGTGACGACGACCTCCTCGCCATCGACCTCCTGGACGACGGTCTCCGCGGGCGGTTCGACCGCGGTCGAGGTCTGCGCCCGGGCGGCGGCCGGAATCAGCAGCGCCGCTGCGGCGACCCCCGACAGGGCCAGCGCGCGGCGCGCCCTCCGTGCATTGCTCGCAAAGATCGAAGTGTCGGTGTGCATCGTAATCCCCCCGGTTGCCGGCGTCGCCTAGCCACGCTGTGGGTCGATTCGATGACAGTCGCGTGTCATGCCGACCTCTCTTCAGCGGCGGGCGTCATCCGCGCGTCACTGTCGCCAAGTAAGCAGAACCGGCGGGGGGAAGTCGATCACCGTAAAAGCAACAGCATGTTACGTTTTGGCGAACTCTACTTCGCGTGTGGGAACTGGCAGGAACTACGGCCATGACGACTCTCATCACCCGCCGTGCGATCATCGAAGGCGGTCTGGCCGGGCTCGGTGTGTTCGCTTTGCCGTACGCCGCGCGTGCGGCAGCGCCGATGTTCACCCACGGAATCGCGAGCGGCAATCCCAAGCAGCACGAAGTGACCTTGTGGACGCGCTATCTGCCCGCCGACGGTGGGGCGGCGCCGCTCCGGCTGGAACTTGCCGCCGATCCCGGGTTTCGCCGCCGGGTCGGGTCACGCGCGGTACAATCGCTCCCGGCCAACGATCACTGCGTGAAGGTTACGGCGGGCGGGCTCGCCCCCGGACGCTGGTATTATTATCGCTTCGTCGGCGCGGGCGGCGTCTCACCGGTCGGGCGGACGCGCACGCTGCCGGCGCGCGGGACCGAACGTTTCCGGATCGCGGTGCTGTCGTGCGCCAACATGGATTTCGGCTATTTCAACGCGTACCGCCATGTCGCCGAACGCGACGACATCGACCTGGTGCTGCACCTCGGCGATTACATCTACGAATGGGGGAACGGCGCGCACAGCCTGGCCGCGCTGGCGCTGAAGGACCGGGTGTCGCGCCCCGCGAACGAGACGGTGACGCTCGACGATTATCGCACGCGCTACGCCTGGTACCGCGCCGACCCCGATCTGGCCGAACTGCACCGCCGGTATCCGATCATCTCGATCGTCGACGATCACGAGATCGCGAACAATGCATGGCGGGACGGCGCGGGCAACCACCAACCGAACGAAGGGCCGTATCCGGTCCGCAAGGCCGCGGCGATGCGGGCGTATCACGAATGGCTGCCGATGCCGGCGACGCCCTACGATCGCTACGACATCGGTGGGCTGGCGGCGATCTTCCGGCTCGATACCCGCCTGCTCGCGCGCGACGAGCCGCTCGACCTGGCCGACGCGATCGCCGGGGCAAAGGATCCGGCGAAGGCGATCGTGGCGTTTCGCGATGGCGCGCTGCAGGATCCGAAGCGGACATTGATGGGGCCGGCGCAGGAACGCTGGCTGGCGGACGGGATGGCGGCGTCGGTCGGCGCGGGACAGCGCTGGCAAATGGTCGCGCAACAGGTGGTGATGGGCGAGCTGAAATTGCCGCAGAGCGCCACCGGTTGGTTGAGCGCGGCCCCCGCGCCCGGATCGAAGGCCGCGGTGCGCCAGCAGATCGCGCTGGGCGCGGCACAGCTCGGGCTGCCGCTCAGCCTCGACAATTGGAACGGCTATCCGGCGGCGCGCACCCGGGTGTTGGGCGCCGCGCAGGCGGCGCGCGCGAATTTGATCGTGCTGTCGGGGGACAGTCACAACGCCTGGGGGTTCGACCTCGCCAACGCGGGCCGGCCCGCCGGGGTCGAATTCGCCGGGCACTCGGTCGCGTCCTTCGGCTTCGAGGGGCGGTTCGACGGCAGCCCCGCGCGGATCGCCGCCGATCTCGTCGCCGCCAATCCGGCGCTCAAATGGTGCGACACCAGCCGGCGCGGATATATGACGGTCACGCTCGACCGCGACGCCGCGCGCAACGACTGGCATTTCCTCGACACCGTCACGCGCCGCTCGCCCGCGCTGGCGGGCACGACCAGCGCGAGCGTCGCTTACGGTGCGCGGACGCTCAGCTTCGGCTAACGGACTAGCGGGATCCGGCTCGCGACGACCTGTTTGGTGGCGCGGTCGAGCGACCAGAGCACGCGGCGCTGCGCGCGGTCCCACGCGATCGCCTGCCCCCCGGTCGGCAGCGCGATCGTCGCGACGTGTTCGAGCACGGTCCCGGCGACGGGCAGCCGCAGTGCATAGAGCTCGCCGCGGTCGTGCCCGGTTACATACAGCAAGCCGTCGTCGCCCCACGACCCGCCCGAGCTGCTCATCGGCGCGAACCGCGCGAGGACGCTGGCCGGGAACAGCCACGAACCGGTCGCGCGGAAATCCGCATCGAAACGGACCAGCCGGGTCCAGCGGTGGTCGCGCCCGGGCTCGCCGCCGCGCGCCTCGGGATAATTGGCGAATGCGCCGAACCAGCCGTCGCCGCGCCGCTCGAGCCAAGTCAGCGAACCCGGCATCGGCGGCAGCGCGATGGTGCGGAGATGGCGCAGCGAGCGCGTGTCGAAGACCTCGAGCGAACTCGCCATCGGCACCGCGGGGTAGTTGGATGCCGCGCAGATCAGCTCGGTGCGGTCGATCGCGCACGAATTCATGTGCGGGAACAGCGCCTTCTCACCCTCCCAGCGCGCGACCCGCCGCCCGGTGTTCTTGTCGTATTTGCCGATGACGTTGTTGGCGTTGGGATAGAAATAGCGCGCATCGGCGGCGACCCCCTGCCGCGCCTCCTCCGCGGGCCAGCGCGCCACGACGGTAGCGCTGAGGGCGGGCGGTTCCTGTGCCGCGCTGCCGGCCGCGAGCCATGCCGTGGCGAGCGCGAATAAGCCAAGTCGCTTCATCTGGTCCTCCGGGTCGGTGTGGGCATCCTGGTCCGCGCACGCGCCGCGCGCAACGATTGCCGGTGGCGCAAGCCCGACGCGCGCGATAGCGTCGGGGTGTGATCGAAACCGGCGATCTTCTGGTCTTTACGCGGGTGGTCGAACTCGAAAGCCTGACCCGTGCCGCCAACGCGATCGGCGTCCCCAAATCGACGATCAGCCGACGCTTGACCCGGCTGGAGGAGTCGCTCGGAGTAAGACTGCTGCGGCGCACGACGCACGGGATCGTCGTCACCGAACAGGGCGCGACGTTTTTCGAATATGCCGCGCGCTGTCTGGGGGTGCTGCGCGACGGCACCAATGCGGTGCAGGTTGGAACGACCCGGCCGCAGGGGCTGCTCAGGATTTCGGTCCCGCACGAACTCGACCGCGGGCTGCTCGCGCCGCTGATCAGCGAATATCTGGAAAGCTATCCCGATGTGCGGCTGGTGACGGTGCTGTCGAACGCGACGATCGATCATTTCCGCGACGGCTTCGACCTGGCGATCGTCGCCGATACCCTGCCGCTGGCGGAGGCGTCGCTGATGACGACCAAGCTCGGCACCACCGATTACGGGCTCTACGCATCGCCCGAATATCTCGAACGCCACGGCGTGCCGCAAAGCCATGTCGACCTGCCGCGCTTCGACCTGCTGGCGTGGGGGACGATCGACCTGAAGGCGCATTGGCAACTGCGCTCGGGCGATGCCGAGGTGACGGTCGATTTCCGGCCGCGGCTGGTGTGCAACGACCTCGCGTTGCTGCGCCAGTCGGTGCTGGCGGGGCTGGGGGTCGCGGCGCTGCCGGCGTTCATCTGCAAGCACGATCTGGCCGAGGGACGGATGGTCGAGGTGCTGCCCGGCTGGCAGCCGCCGGGGCGCAGCTTCTTCGCTGTGTTCCCGCATCAGCAGGCGATGCCGGTGCGGGTGCGGACCTTCATCGATTTCCTGGTCGAACGGCTTCGCCCGATCCTGTCGTGGGACATGGCCTGACGCTCACGGCCTGACGCTCATGGCCCCGCGACCAGCAACGTGAACGGCGGCACGTACGCCATCAGCATCACGACCACCCCGATCAGCGAGCCGAGCGCGACGCTGTGGACGAAGACGTAGCGCAAAATCCTGCCTTCCTGCCCGAACCACTGCGTCGCGGTCGAGGCGACGACGATGCTCTGCGCGTCGATCATCTTGCCCATCACTCCGCCCGAGCTGTTCGCGCTCGCCATCAGCACCGGGTTGAGCCCGAGCTGTTCGGAGGTGACGCGCTGAAGATTGCCGAACAGGACGTTCGACGCGGTATCCGAGCCCGTCACCGCGGTGCCGAGCCAGCCGAGCATCGTCCCGAAATACGGGTAGAGCACGCCCGTCGCGGCGAAGGCGAGCCCCATCGTCGTGTCGAGCCCCGAGAAGCGGGTCAGATAGCCCAGCGCCAGCATCGCCGCGATCGTCAGCAGCGAGGGGATGACCGTGCGAAACGCGCGGCCGTAGCTGCGGGCGATCTCCAGCGGCTTCGCGCCGAGCAGCAGCCCGCCGAGCACCGCCGCGAGCAGGATGGCGGTGCCGGTCGCCGACAGCGGGTTGAAATTATAGACCGCGGCCTCGGCGGTCGGCGCGGCGACGACCGGCGGCACCTTGCTGATCATCTGATCGAGCCCGGGGATCGGCAGCGCGAGCTTGAACACGCCGTCGAGCGCCGCTTTCACGCTCGGAATGCCCCATACGAACACCAGCGCGGTCAGGATCAGCCACGGCAGCCACGCTTTGCGCACCGCCGCCGCGCTGGCGGGCGCGCTCGACAACGCAACGGCATCTTCGTGCGCCTCGACATGCGCGACATTGGTGACGGGCACCCGCTCGTCGCCTTTCGACAACGGTGCTTCGTTGACTGCCATGAGCGCGGCCGGGCGCCACACCCGCAGGAAGGCGACCAGCACCACAAGCGAAATCAGCGCCGGCCCGATCGACGCCAGCCAGGGCCCATGCAGGTTCGAGATCAGCAGCTGCGCCAGCGCGTAGCTGCCGCCGACGACCAACGCTGCGGGCCAGATCGCGAACGTCCGCCGCCACCCGCAATAGGCGACCAGCAGCCAGAACGGCACGATGATGCAGAACGGGGTCATGATCCGCCCGACGGTCGCCGACAGTTCGAGCAGCGGCAGCCCGGTGACCGCGGCGAGCGCGGTGGTCTGCACCCCCAGCGCCCCGAAGGCGACCGGCGCGGTGTTGGCGATCAGCGACAGCCCGGACGCCTGCAGCCGGGTGAAGCCCAGCCCGATCAGCATCGCGCCGGTCACTGCCACGGGCGTCCCGAACCCGGCCGCGCCTTCGAAGAACGCGCCCAGGCAAAAGGCGATGACGAGCAGCTGGAGCCGGCTGTCCTCGCTGATTCGCGCGATCGAATCGCGCAGGATCGTGAACTGGCCGCGTTCGTTGGTCAGTTGGTAGAGGAAGATGATGTTGAGGACGATCCAGCCGATCGGCAGCAGGCCGTAGGCCGCGCCGAACCCGGCCGCGCGGACCGCGAGCCCGGCCGGCATCCCGAATGCCAGCACCGCGACGAGCCCCGCGGTCAGCAGCCCGAGCAAGGCGGCGACATGCGCACGAATGTGGAAGAAACCGATGCAGCCGAGCAGCACGACGATTGGTGCCGCCGCCAGCAGCAGCGACGCCCACGGCCCGACCGGATGATATGTCTGTACCCAGCCCATCGTCTCTCCCCCTTCGCCGCCGGCCTAGCCGGTCTGTGCCCCCGGCCGCCCGTTCGCCACCGCGAACCTCGCCAGATCGCTGACCGGCGACGCCGGGTCACGCGCATTCGCCAGCCCGCGGAACCGGACCTGCGCCGCAGCGGGCGTCAGCTCGACCAGAGCATAGCCGCGCACGTCCTTTTCGGCGAAATGGAAGTTGGGATTGAGCGCGGTCGCGCGCTTCAGCGGCGCGTCGTTGTTGGTCGAGGTAAGCGACCCGCCGACGAACTCCGCCGCCAGCACGCGCTGTTTCGCGTCGGGATCGACATGGTCGCCGACGATGAAGGCGTGGACGTCACCCGACAGCACCATCGGATTGGGGGTGCGCGCATCGCGCCAGCGGCGGATGATCCGCTCGCGGCTGGCGGGATAGCCTTCCCAGCCGTCGGTGCTGTAGACGCCCGGCGCCGCGTCGGGGGTGGCGGGGTCGATCCTTTGGTACGGCATCATCAGCGTCGGCTGGGTCAGCAGGTTCCAGCGCGCAGCCGTCTTCGTCAGCGCGGCGTCGAGCCATTTTTCCTGCGCGGGTCCGAGCAGCGAGCGGCGCGGGTCGCGGCGCTCGGGGCAGTCGGGGCGCAGCCAGATCGCATCGAGATGCCGCTCGATCGCGCCCGGCAGCTGGCATGGCGGCGGGTCGCGATACTGGCGGTCGTCGACGATCTGGAACTGCGCGAGACCGCCCCAGTCGAGCGTGCGATAGAGCTTCAGCGTCGGCCCGTCCGGACGCATCCGGCGCGGCAACGGCATATGCTCGTAATAGGCCTGATACGCATCCGCGCGGCGGCGCAGGAAGGCGGCCCGGTCGCCGTGACGCTTGTCGAGAGCATTCGCGTAATTGTCCGCGACCTCGTGGTCGTCCCACGTCGTGATCCATGGCGCGGCCTGATGCGCGGCCTGTAGCGCGGGATCGAGCTTGTACGTCGCATACCGCGCGCGGTAGCTCCCCAGATCGCGCGCCGCGGGGGTCGGATGCTTGCGTGTCTTGCCCTCGCCCGGGGCGGCTTCGTAGATATAGTCGCCCAGAAAGACGATCAGGTCGGGCGCGTCGGCGACCATATGGCGGTAGGCGGCGTAATGGCCGGCTTCGTAATTCTGGCACGACGCGAAGGCGAAGCGCAGCCGCTGTGCCAGCGCGCCGCGCGGCGGTGCGGTACAGGTCCGCCCGACCGGGCTGGCGATCCCGCCGGTGATGAAGCGATACCAATAGTCGCGCCCGGGGCGCAGTCCGGCGACCTCGACATGCACCGAATGGCCCCAGCCGGGTTCGGCGCGCACGGTCCCACTGCGGGGATTGGCAAAGCCCGCGTTGTCGGCCAGCTCCCAGCGCACCGCCGCCGGCCGCGGCGGCATTCCGCCGTCGGGGGCGAGCGGCACCGGAGCCAGCCGCGTCCACAGCACGATGCCGTCGGCGCTGGGCTCGCCCGACGCGACCCCAAGCGTGAACGGATCCGCTCCCGCGAACGCCGCGGCCAAGTCGCGCGCGCCGAGCAGCAGCGCACCCGCGCCGCCGATAACGCCGCGGCGGGTCCATTCGTAGCCGGTCACTGCGCGCTCCCCTCAATCACGATAGCGCGGAAGTCATTGACGTTGGTTCGCGTCGGTCCCGTGACAATCAGATCGCCGAGGGCGGCGAAGAAGCGATAGGCGTCGTTCGCTTCCAGCATAACGCGCGGGTCGAGTTCCAGCGCGGCGGCACGCGCCAGCGTGTCGGGGGTGACGACCGCGCCGGCGTTATCCTCGGTCCCGTCAATCCCGTCGGTATCGCACGCGATCGCGGAAATGCCCGGCGCACCATCGAGCGCGATCGCCAGGCCGAGCAGATATTCCAGGTTGCGGCCGCCGCGTCCGGAGTGGTTTATCACCCGCACCGTGGTCTCCCCGCCCGACAGGATCACGCAAGGCCGCCCGCCGGTCGCCTGCCGCTTGGCGAGCGCAGCATGGCCCGCGCCCAGATGGCGCGCTTCGGCCTGGAGGTGATCGCCGAGGTCGATGACCTTGTAGCCGTGCGCGCCGGCCAGCGCTCCGGCCGCCTCGATCGCCTGCCGCGCCAGCGCGATCACCCGGACCTCGCCGCCGGCCAGCCCCAATGCGTCGGGGGGCGGGGTTTCGTTGGCGGGGTCGGCGAGCGCGGCGGTGACGCTCGCCGGAACCGCGATCGCGTAGCGCGCGACGATCGCGGCGGCTTCGTCCAGCGTGGTGCGGTCGGCGACGGTCGGGCCGCTTGCGACGAACGACGGATCGTCGCCGGGTACGTCGCTGATGACGAGCGTCGTGACCTGCGCCGGGGCCGCCGCGACCGCGAGCCGCCCGCCCTTGATCAGCGACAGATGCTTGCGGACGCTGTTGATCTCCCCGATCGTCGCACCCGACCGGAGCAATGCCTGCGTCACGACCTGTTTGTCGGCCAGCGTCACGCCCGGCACCGGCAGCGTCAGCAACGCCGAACCGCCCCCCGACACCAGCATCAGCAGCCGGTCGCGCGCACCGAGCGCACCGACCAGCGCGAGCGCGCGTTCGGCCGCGTCCAGGCTCTGGTCGTCGGGAACGGGATGTCCCGCCTCGATCACCTCGAATGTAGCGGGCAGGGGATGGGGCGGCCCCGAATGGCCGTGCCGGGTGACCACCAGCCCCGTTACCGGCCCCTGCAACCGGGTCGCCGCGACCGACGCCATCGCCGCCGCCGCCTTGCCCACCGCCAGCACCAGCGTGCGCCCGCTCGGCGGATCGCGCGGCAGTGCGCGGGGAACGCAGATTTCGGCCGAGATCGCCGCGATCGCTTCGTCGAACAGACTGCGCAGGAAGACGCGCCGGCACGCATGCGACGGCTCCAGCTGCATCTTGACCGCGTCCAAACTCGCCCCCGTTCGCGTGCTCGCCGACATCCTTCCACGATCGCGCCCGGCGGTTAAGGGCCAGCGCACGCAACACCGTGTTGCCGCAGCCTGCCGCTACGCCAGCGCGTCGAGCCCTGCGCCCAGTCGCGCCAGCCCCGCGCTCAGCGCGGCGGTATCGCCGGCCAGTCCGACGCGGAAACGGTCGGGGACTTCGAACCAGTGACCGGGCACCACCCCGGTATCGAAATCGCGGCGTAACAACGCATCGAGCCGCGCGGTGTCGCCGCCGGCCCAGCGCGGGAACGCGGTCAGATTGTAGGCTGAGGCCGGGCACGTCAGGTCGGCGCGACCCGCCACGAACGCGTCGAACAGCGCCCCGTTGCGGGCCAATCGCTGACGCAGGCGGGTGCGGATTTCGGGCAGATGCGCAAAGGCGAAGCACGCGAGCCGCTCGGCCTGATGTGCCCGGTTGACCCCGAACAGGTCGTTGAGCCGCCACATCCGCTCGGCCAGCGCGGGTTCGGCCAGCACCCACCCGCAGCGCAGTCCGCTGAGACCGTAGACCTTGGTCAGGCTGTTGGTCGCGACGAAGGCGGAGCCGAGCAGCGCCGCCGAGCGCGTGTCGGGAACGGCGTCGCGGTACACTTCGTCGACCAGCACCCGCGCACCGCCCGCAGCGGCGATGCGACCGATCGCGATCAGGTCGTCGTCGCTGGCCGGCGCGCCGCTGGGGTTATGCGGATTGGTCAGTACGATCAGCCGGGTGCGCGGGGTCATCGCCGCTGCGACGGCGGCGGGGTCGAGCCGGAAGGCGTGGTCGACGTCGCGTTTCACGCGCCGGATCTCGGCACCCAGAAAACGCGCGGCGGCGAGCAGCGGCTCGTAGGTCGGCCATTCGACCAACACCTCGTCGCCCGGCACGATCAGCGTCGCCAGCGCCAGCATGTTCGCCATCGACGTGCCGTCGGCGGCGACGACCTGTTCGGACGTCACGTTCTCGTGCGCGGCGATCGCTTCGCGCAGTGGCGGATAGCGTGGGTGGCTCGCGCCATCGAGGTCGAGGTCGGCGACCGTCAGCGGCCAGGCGTCGAGCCGGACGTGCGGTGCGCCGCTCGCCGACAGGCGGTAGGTGACGGGGGGCTGGGTCTTCGCCCAGTGCATATAATCCGATTGCAGCGTCCGGCTCACGCCCGCGCGCGCCAGTAGCGGAAGGCGGGGACACCCGCGGCCAGGATCAGGAAGCCGACCGCGCTGTTGGCGGGATGATTGGCGACGGTCGCGACGACGATCCCGGCGCATGCCGCCACGAACAATGCGCTGGTCCAGGGATGCCCGGGCGCGCTGAATCCTGTCGCGTCGGGGGCGCGGCGGCGAAACACGAACAACGCCGCCCCGGTCAGCGCGAACCAGATGAAATCGACTGCGACGACGTAGCTCAAGATCTGCCCGTAGCTGCCCGACAACGCGATTGCCGCGGCGACCGCGCCCTGCAACACGATCGCAACGACCGGCACGTGCGTGCGCGGCGATACGGTGGCGACGCTGCGGAAGAACAATCCGTCCTCGGCCATCGCGAAATAGACCCGGGGGGAGGTCAGGATGCTCTGGCTGAGAAAGCCCAGCGCCGAAACGGTGATGCCGACCGCGACCAGAGCCGCGCCGCGCTCGCCGAGCGCGATCCGCATCGCGTCGGTCGCCGGGGTCTGCGAGTTCGCCAGCCCGACGGGGCCGAGCGCATAGACGCACACGAACGCGACCGCCGCGTAGCAGACCACCACGCCCGCCACCCCGAGCAACAACGCGCGCGACAGGTCGCGGGTCGGATCGCGCATCTCACCCGCCATGAAGCTCGCGGTCTGCCAGCCGCCATAGGCGAACATCACCGGGGTCAGCGCCGCGCCGAACGCGCCGAGCAGCCCGAGTCCGCCGGGCTGCGCGACCGACGCGGTCAGCGCGGGGTGCGGGGTCGCGAAGATCAGCGCGCCGAGCACCAGCCCCGCGATCGCGACGATCTTGAGCAGCATCAGCCCGCTCTGCACGCTCGCCCCGGCGCGCACGCCCAGGCAGTTGATCGCGGTCAGCAGCGCCAGCACCCCCGCCGCGACCCAGCCCGGCGCGACCGGCCAGCCGCTCAGTTCGAGGAAATAGCGCGCGAAGGTGATCGCGACCGCCGCCATCCCGCCCGACTGGATCACCAACAGCAGCGACCAGCCGTAGAGAAAGGCGGGGAGCGGGCCGTAGGCGTCGCGCAGATAGGCATATTGCCCGCCCAGCCCCGGGCGGCGCGCGGCGAGTTCGGCATAGACGAACGCCCCGAGCAGCGCGATCACCCCGCCGACCAGCCACATCCCGACGATCAGCGTCGGGCTCGATACCGCACGCGCGACCTCGGCCGGATTGACGAAAATCCCCGCGCCGACGATCCCGCCCATCACCAGCATCGTCGCGTCGAACACCCCGAGCCGGCGGACCAGCCCGTGCGAGGTCGTGACGATGGGATCAGGGGGCGGGGCGGGCGGGTCGCTCATCGCGCGCCCGCCGCCCTACCGATCGTAAGCCTTGGGCAAGGCACCTTCGACGACGTTGAGGTAACGGTCGCGCAGCTGGCGCTGGCGCGAGTTCATCGGCTGTTCGCGCCCATCGATATACACCGCGGTCGGGACCGAGGCGAGTTCGAGCGGATCGCCGTCCCACAGCACCACGTCGGCGCGGCGTCCGGCGCGCAGCGAACCGATCTCACTGTCCAGCCCCATCACCTGCGCGGGCTTGCTGGTGATCGCGGCGAACGCCTCGCCCCAGCTGAGGCCGGCCGACCCCGGCACCTTGCCGATCGCGACAAGGTTGCCGGCGAATTGCTTCAGATTGTGCTCGCCGCCGCTGCCGTCGAACAGGATGCCGACGGTGACTCCGGCGCGCATCATCCGCCCGACATTCGATTCGGTCGAGCCGAGCTGTTCGAACGACGCGGGCAGATCGACCAGCGCGGCCGCCATCACGGGGACGCGCGCCGCCGCGATCTCGCGCGCGACCATCCAGCCCTCGGTCGCGCCGACGATGACGAGACGCAAGTTGGCGTAGCGCGCGGGGAGTTTCAGCGCGGTCAGGATGTCGCTGGCGCGCTCGACATGGACGACCAGCGGGATCGCCCCGCTCAACACGGGCGCCAGCGCCTTGGCGTCGGCACGCTTGACCAGCGAATCCTTGCCGCGCCCGTCGAACCCGCCGGGGCTGCGCGCATAATCGGCGGCCTGCTCCAGCGCATCGTGGAGCATCACCCAGGCAGCGGGACGGCTGCCCCCGGCCAGATCGGCGCCCTGTTCGCCCAATTCGACATATTGGAAGGCGCGCGGGCGGGTGACCATGTCGGGGTCGGCACCCAGGTCGATGACCGCGCCCAGCCCGCCGAAGATCGACCCCGCCGCGCCGTTGGCGACGATCGCGCGGGTAACCCCGCCGGCCCGCTCGTTGCCGATCATGACCCCTGCGGGATTGAGCCCGGGGACGACATCGATCGCCGCGTTGAACGGCGACTGCCGCGCGCTGCCGTCGTTCGATTCCTGCACCCCGCCGGCATCGACCAGGCCCAGGCTGCCAATCCCGGCGGTGATTCCGGCGGTAACCCACTTGCCCTGCGCATCGACCACGGTCGCACCGGTCGGGACCGACACGCCCGCTCCCGCCGCGACGATGCGGCCGTCGCGAATGACGACGGTGCCACCGGGGATCGGTGCGGAGCCGTCGCCGATCGCGACGGTGCCGCCCGTGATCGCAACCGTCTGTGCGGTCAGCGGGGTGGCAACGATGGCCGCTGCGGCAAGGAAGAGCGCCTTCACTTCACGTCTCCCATGCCGGGCTGGCCCAATTCGAAGTCACTGACCGGTCGCAATCGCGGATTGTTGGCATCGTAGAGCAACGCGCCGTCGACCCAGACTTTCTCGGGGCGGGTATAGACGCTGAACGGATTGCCGTTCCACAAGACCACGTCGGCCATCTTCCCGGGCTTCAGGCTGCCGGTGCGCTCGGCGATGCCCAGCGCCTTGGCAGGACCGTAGCTGAGCCAGGTCCAGGCGGCTTCGTCGCTGACCTGGATGCCCGCGCGGCGGCCCGAAGCGAGCGCCTTCGCGACTTCCTGATTGAGCCGCTGGATGCCGTTGGCGTCATCGGAATGAATGACCCCGCACGCGCCCGCCTTTTGCAGCAAGGCGAGGTTTTCGCCGATGCCGTCGAAGCTCTCCATCTTGAACCCGTACCAGTCGGCCCACACCGCCGCGCAGGTGCCATTGGCCTTCAGCAGGTCGCCGATCTTATAGGCTTCGACCGCGTGGTGGAAGGCGGTGACCTTGTAGCCGAATTCCTTGGCCATATCGAGGACGATCGCCATTTCATCGGCGCGGTAGCAGTGGTTCTGGATCAGGATTTCGCCCGCCAGCACGCCGCGCAACGTGTCCATCGCGATGTCGCGCGCCGGGGCCTCACCGCCGTCCTTTTCATACTTGTCCCAGCGTCGCTTGTACTCCGCCGCGCGCGCCCAGGTCGCACGATCGACCGCGACATTGCCCATCCGGGTCGACGGCTGGCGGCCCTTGGTGCCATAGACGCGTTTCGGGTTCTCCCCGCACGCCATCTTCAGCCCGTACGGCGCGCCGGGAAATTTCATCGCCTGCATCGTCCGCGCGTAGACGTTCTTGAGCACGACCGAGCGCCCGCCGAACAGATTGGCCGAGCCGGGCAGGATCTGGAGCGTGGTGACGCCGCCGTTGGCCAGTGCGCGGCTGAAGCCCGGGTCCTGCGGCCAGACGCTGTGCTCGGCCCACACGTCCGCGGTGACCGGGCCGGTCGCCTCGTTGCCGTCGCTGTGCGCCTGCACGCCGGGCGAGGGATAGTCGCCGAGGTGGCTGTGGATGTCGATGATGCCGGGGGTTACCCACTTGCCGGTGCCGTCGATCGTCACAGCACCCGCGGGCGGGGTCAGCGCCTGGCCGACGCCGACGATCTTGCCGTCGGCGAACAGCACCTGACCGGCTTCGATCCGGCCGCCTTCGCCGTCGTAGACGGTGACGTTGGTGACAAGGGTCGGGGCCCCCGGATAGACGCGGTAGGTCGACGGATAGGGGTCGCGGTCGAAGAGTTTGGGCGGGGCTTTCGCCGCCGCGGTCTTGGGTTTTTCCGCCTTTTGCGTGCAGGCCGAAAGCGCAAGCGCGCTTGCCAGCCCCAATGCCATCAGCCGTGCCGTCCGCCGCATCGCGCTACCCCTCATATCCGTTATATCGTTGGTAGGGGAAGGCGGGCCGGCGCATCAAGCGCGATCGACCACGAACAACGTCACGCCTTCGTATTTTTCCGCCGCCGGGTTGAAGCCGGCGTCGGGTTCGAACGCCCGCGCGGTCACCGCGACATCGTGCAGCCCCGCCAATTTGTAGGTACCGAGCTTGTATTCCTTGGGTGCCGCGCCGTTGCGTTCCAGCGTCACGCCGTCGGCATGAACTTCGCCGTGCCGGGTGTAGAGGATATGCGGGGCGAGCGTGATGACGTCGCGATTGTAGGTCGCGGTCACGCAGCGCCTGGTCGCGATCGCCTCGAGCATTTCCTTGTTGGGCAGCATCGCTTGCCGCCATGGCAAGGTCGCGCAGGCTTTCCAAGCCTATTTCCCGAACACGCCGCGCCGATACGATCCCTAGCGGCCGAAGGTCCCGCGCCGATACAATAAGGTGATCGCAACGCGGCGGTTGCGCGGGTCGGCGGGATTGCCCGCAACCATCGGCTCGCGCTCGGCGACGCCTTCGATCCGTTCGAAGCGGCCCTCGGCGATCCCGCCCTGCGCCAGCCGCCGGCGGGTCGCCTCGGCCCGACCCGACGACAGCATCCAGTTGTTCATCGCCAGCGGGTCGCCATAGGGCACGCTGTCGGTATGGCCGCGGATCATGATCGGGTTCGACAGGTCGGCGGTCGATTGCGCGACCAGCCCGATCAGCGCGGAGGCATCGCCCGCCAGCGCGGTCGTGCCGCTCGCGAACATCGAATAATCGGCGTCGTCGATCAGGTCGATGCGCATCCCGTCGCGGGTCCGCACGAAGCGGACGTGCTTGGACAGTTTGGACAGATTCGCCTTCGCCATCCGCTGCGCGACGCTGCGGCGCAGTTTCTCGAAATTCTTCTGATCTTCCGCGTTAAGCGCGGCGCGGCGCTTCGCGTCGACCGGCTTCACGGTGGCGGCGTCGGTGCCTTCGCCCGCACCACTGGTCGCGACGATCGGCGGGGCCAGCGTGCGCGCCGCTTGGGCACCGATCTTGTGTTTCGAACGCACGCTTTCGCCGCCCAGCACGCCGCTGCCGCCGATCCCGAGCGTCTTGGTGTCGATCAAGGTCGGCGCGAAATAATCGGCGATGCCCTTGCGCTGCTTCTCGGTCGTCGCACCCAGGATCCAGAGGAGCAGGAAGAACGCCATCATCGCGGTCACGAAATCGGCATAGGCGACCTTCCACGCGCCGCCGTGGTGGCCGCCGCCACCCTCGATATAGATTTTCTTGACGATGATCTTGGGCGGCTGGTTCGAGCCGTGGGGCGCGCGCGCGCTCATGGCATCATGCCCGTAGCCATCGAATCCGTTCGCACTGAGCGTGTCGAAGTGCCGTTTGTCTTCGCCGTCGAAAGAAAGGACGGGGCTTCGACAGGCTCAGCTCGAACGGGAAGGAGGGCAACCTGCATGGCCTACCGCCCGCGCAGCCCGTCGAACACCTCGGCAAAACCGGGCTGGTTCGCATGCTGGATGCCCGAACGCGCGGCTTCGATCACCAGCGGCTGCGGGTGGCCGTGGAGCGAGGCGATGATGATCTGTTTCACGGTGTGATAGATCGCGGCGTCGGCATCGATGATCTGCTTCAGCCGGGTCGCGAGCGGCCCGACCATCCCGTATGCCAACAGCACGCCCAGGAACGTCCCGACCAGCGCCGAGCCGATCATCGCGCCCAGAACGGTCGGCGGCTTGTCGATCGAGCCCATCGTCTTCACGACGCCGAGCACCGCGGCGACGATGCCGAGCGCGGGCAGCGCGTCGGCGAGGTTCTGAAGCGTATGCTGCGGACCCTCGACCTCGTGGTGGTGGGTCTTGATCGCGTTATCCATCACGTCCTCGACCGCGCGGACGTCGAGCGTTCCGCTCGAGACGACGACGAGCCGGAGCGTATCGGCGATCAGGTTGACGAGCGTATGGTCGGCCAGCAGCCGCGGATATTCGGCGAACACCGCGGACGATTGCGGATCCTCGACATGCGGTTCGAGCGCGATCGGCCCTTCCATGCGCAGCATCTTCATCAGCTTCGAGACCAGGAAGATGACGTCGAGATAATCCTGCTTCTTGTACTTCGGCCCCTTGAAGACCTTGCCCAGGCCCGAGCCGATCGCCTTCAGTTCCTTGCCCGAATTGCCGATGATCAGCGCGCCCAAAGCCGCACCGCCGATGATGAGCATTTCGTGCGGCACGGCTTCGAGCACGGGCCCCAGCGCACCGCCGGTGATCGCGAACCCGCCGAAGACCATCGCGAACAGGACGACGATGCCGATGACTGGAAACATGCGTGACCCCTTGGCCGCGGTGAACGCGGTTCGGAGTCAGGTGTGGCGGGATATGGTAGCGATCCGGTTAACCATGACCGGAAATTCGGCAGCTTTTGATCGGTCAGCCCCGCCGCGGCCAAGCCGCGCCGTCGGTCCTTGCTTCCGCAAGGCCGGCCGCGCTCACCGCCGCGACGTTGATCAGCAAGGCTGATCCACTGCGGTGAGCTAGCGCAGATATTCGAAGAGGTTCAGCGACGTCAGCTTGGTGAAGCTGGCCTGCGTCGCCTGCAGGATCGTCATGGTCTTCTGAAGATCGGCGATCGTTGCGGTCAGGTCGGCGTCCTCGACCGTCGAGCGCTGCGCTTCGGTCACGATCGCGGCGTCCTGCGCCGCGGCGGCGAACAGCTCGACGCGGGCGGCGCGGGCGCCCGCCGCGCCCTGGATCGCGGTGACGTTGCCGATTGCGCCCGACACGGCGGCGATCGCGACCGCGGATGCCGCGGCCGGATCGGCGGCGGTGCGCAGTGACGCGGCGTACGTCGTGAGGGTCGCGGCGATCGTGCCGAACACCCGCGCCGGATCCTCGTTGCCGGCGACTGCGATGCCTTCGCCGATCGGGATCTGCGCGGCGCTTGCGTCGAACAGCGGCAGCCCGCGCGCGTCCTTGCGCTGGCCGATCGCGGCGAGGTCGGCGACGATCGCATCGAGCTGATCGGCGACGATCGCGCGCGCCGACGGCGACAGCGTGCCGCCATTGACCTGGATCGCCAATTCGGACGCGCGGGTCAGCTGGGTGGTGATCGAGCCGAGCGCGGTGTCGGTTTGCTCGAGTAGCGATTTTGCGAAGCCGATGTTGCCGGCATAGGCGTTGGTATCGGACTTGGCCTGGACCAGCCGCTGCAGCCGCTGCCAGCCGGCCGAATCCTGCGACGCTTCGGTCAATTTCTTGCCCGACGCGATCTGCGACTGCAGCGCATCGGCCTGCGCCGACAGCGCGGTCATCCGGTCGCGGCCGCGGTCGAAGAACAGGCTGGTGCCGGTGATCATGACGAGGCCCCGATCATCGGATGTCGATCATCGCCTGGAAGCATTCGCGCCCGACCTGAATCACGCGTGTGCAGCCCTGATACGCCTGCTGATAGCGCAGCAGATCGACCGCTTCGTTGTCGAGATCGACCCCGGCGGTCGCGTCGTAGCGCGCGACCGCGCCTTCGCGGATTGCGGTCTGCGCGGCGGCGACGGTGCGTCCGGCGCTGAGCGCGCTGGCGTTGGCGCCGACCACGGCGGCGGCGCGGCTTTCGAACTTGGCGGTGCCGCGCAGCGAAGCAAGCGCGAGCAGATTGGCGTTGTCGCGAGCACCACCGCCGGGTGCCGCCGCGGCGATCTTGCGCGGGTCTTCCAGCACCAGCGTGAGCTGGGTCGAATCGTCGGCGTCCTGTGCGAACAAAGCTGCGCCGGCGACCCCGTCGAGGTCGCGCCCGCCCGCCTGCACGCCATTGACGCCGTCGACGAAATCCTTGGCGATTTCGCTTAGCGCGATGCGCGCGTCGGCGATCCGCTGCGCCGAATCGGCGAGCCCCGCCAGCGCGCCGCCGCCCGGAGTCAGTGCCGAGACGGTCGCGCCGCGGGCGAGCGAGAAGGCGAATGCGCCTTCGTCGTTGCGCGCGTAACCGACTTCGCCCGCGCCGTCGGGGGCGATCAGGACGGGTCCGCCGCTGCCGCCGAGCCGAACGCTCGCGCGGCCGAAGCCGTCGATCTCGACCGCGGTGTCGGCGATCGCGCTGATCCGTTCGAGCAATTGGTCGCGCTGGTCACCGAGCAAGGCGGCGGCGGCGGTATTGGGGGTCGAGCGGGTCAGCCCGTCGTTGACCTTGGCGAGCGTCGCGGCGAGCCCGTTGAGCGTGGTGACCGCGTCGCGCGCCGAATCGTTAAGCTGGCTCGACAGATCGGCCAGCGAACGCCCGGATGCCGACACCGCATAAGCGACGCCGCGCGCGGCTTCGATCAGCGCGGTGCGCGGGGTGGTGGCAGAAGGATCGGCGGCAAGCGTGGTCGCTGCGTTGAAAAAGCCGGTGATCCGCGCGCCGACCTGTTCGGCGCTGAGCGCGGTTTCGATCCGTTCGAGCCAGCCGACCGCGGTTTCGCTGCGCGCCAGATCGGCACCCGCGCGGCGCACGTCGGCGGCACGGTAGAGGTCGGCGGTGCGGTTGATCCCCGAGACGCGCACGCCGCTGCCGCCGAGCCCGCCTTCGGTGACGCCGAATTCGCTGAGCGTCGTCGTGCGCTTGGTATAGCCCGGGGTCTGCGCATTCGCGATATTCTCGGACACGGTGCCGAGTGCGCCCTGATAGGCGCGCACACCGCTGAGGCCGATCGAATAGAGGTCGCTCATGCCGCGGCTTCTGGCGGATCATGGTTAAGATCGGCTTTACCCGGATCGGCGGGCGTGTCGGCAGCGAGCGTCGGCTGCGCGCGCGACAGGAATTCGGTCATCGCCTTGCCGATCCCGAGCGGCGCGTGCGCGGCCATGCTTTCGGCGGTCTTCTGGTCCCACATGTCGCGGAACTGATCCTGCGCCTTTGACCCGAACAGATCCTCGGCGAGATGCGTCGAGCGCATCGCCTTCAGCATCATGCCGGTGAAGATCGCCTCGAAGCGTGCACCCGCGGCGTCGAGGTTCTTTTCGGTCTTCAGCCGGCTCGCGTCGACCGCGACCGAGGGCGAGGTATCGACCGCGAAGGGAAGGGCGGGGATGCTGCTCACAGGATGATCAATTCGGCCTTGAGCGCGCCGGCTTCCTTCAGCGCCTCGAGGATCGCGACCAGGTCGGCTGGGCTGGCACCGATCGCGTTCACCGCTTTCACGATGTCGGAAAGCTTGGGGCCGGGGGCGAGCACGAACATCGGCTTGACCTCTTCCTCGACCTTGACGTTGCTGCGCTGCTCGAGCGCGGTCTGGCCCTGGCTGAACGGCTCGGGCTGGCTGACCCGCTGCTGCTCGTCGATCCGCACGGTCAGCTTGCCGTGGGTGACCGCGGCGGGGCCGACCCGCACCGCGGAGTTGATCACGACGGTGCCGGTGCGGGCGTTGACGATGACCTTGGCGGGCGGCTCGGCGCTCGCGACATCGATATTCTCGATCAGGCTCATCAACGTCGCGCGGGTTTCGAACCCCGGGTTCGCGCGAATCGCGATCGAGACGCCGTCGGTCGCCTGTGCGACCCCGCCGCCGAACTTCGCATTGATCGCGTTGGCGACGTTCTGCGCGGTGGTGAAATCGCTGCGCGCCAGGTTGAAGCGCAAATCGGGCGCGGTCGCGAAGCCGGTCTCGACGACGCGTTCGACGGTCGCACCTTCGGGGATGCGGCCGGTCGAGGGAATGTTGACGACGATCTTGGAGCCGTCGGCACCTTCGGCACCGAGCCCGCCGACCGCCAAATTGCCCTGCGCCATCGCATAGACCTGGCCGTCGGCACCCTGCAGCGGGGTCAGGATCAGGCTGCCGCCGCGCAGCGACTTGGCCTTGCCGAGCGAGGCGACGGTGATGTCGATCCGCTGGCCGGGCTTGGCGAACGCGGGGAGCTCGGCGGTGATCATCACGACCGCGGCGTTCTTCAGCCCCGGGTTCGCCTGCGGCGGGAGTTGCAGGCCGAAGCGCGAGGCGACCGCCTTCACCGACTGGACGGTATATTCGAGATTGTCGTCGCCGGTGCCGGGCAGCCCGACCACCACGCCGTAGCCGGTCAGCTGGTTCGAGCGGATGCCCTGAAACGCGCCGAGATCCTTGATCCGGTCGGCGTGCGCGGGCGTGATTGCAGCAAATGCTGCGGCGACCGTAAGCAGAATGTTGCGCAGCATTTTCATGTCCTAGAATGGGCTCACGACCTGGAAGAACCGGCTGAGCCAGCCTTGCCGCGCGGCGCGGGCGACATCGCCCTTGCCGGTGTAAGAGATGTCGGCGTCGGCGACGCGGGTCGAGGCGACGCGGTTGTCGCGGTCGACGTCGGCGGTGCGGATGATGCCACGAATGCGGACCCATTCGTCGCCGCGATTGAGCGTCAGGCGCTTCTGCCCCTGCACCAGCATCGTGCCGTTGGGATAGACTTCAGCGACGGTGACCGAGACTTCGCCCGAAAGCGAATTGGCCTGGTCGGCGGTGCCGGTGCCGGCAAAGCCGCGGGTGCCGCTGGCGGTCGCTTCCTGCGGCCGGAACAGCGACAGCGGCCCGACCGACGGCGGCGTGATCGACAGCGACCCCTTGCTGTCGAGGTTCGAGCCCGCCGACTTCGAGCCGACGGTGCGTTCGATCAGCACGATCGTCAGCGGATCGCCGACCCGGCGTGCGCGCCAGCCTTCGTAGAGCGGCGCATAGCCGTCGCCCGCGTCGAAGATCGCGCCCGTCGCGACCCGGCGCGGCACGACCGGCGCGACCGGCAGCGGCAGCGTCGGCGCATAGGCCGGCGGGGCGGGCTTGAGCTTGCGCGCGGCGGCGGGGCTCGCCGCGACGGCGAGACCGGCGACCGCGAGCAGCAGCGCGCTACAGGTTCTGATTGACATATTTCAGCATCTCGTCGGTCGCGGAGATCATCTTGGAATTGACCTCGTACGCGCGCTGGGTCTCGATCATGTCGACGAGCTCCTCGACGACATTGACGTTCGATCCTTCGAGCATGCCCTGGCGGATCGTCGCGCGGCCGTCCTGCCCGGGAATGCCAAGGTTGGCCGCGCCGCTCGCACCGGTTTCGGTCAGGTAATTGTCGCCCGACGATTGCAGCCCCGCGGCATTGGCGAAGCTCGCGACCTGGATCTGGCCGAGCTGCGCGCTCTCGGTCTGGCCCGGCACGCTGGCGGACACGGTGCCGTCGGCGCCGACCGTGATCGAGGTCGCACCCTCGGGGACGGTGATGCCGGGCATCACCTGATAGCCTTCGCTGGTGACCAGCAGCCCTTCGGCCGAGCGGCTGAAATTGCCCGCGCGGGTATAGCCCAATTGGCCCCCCGGCAGCTGGACCTGGAAATAGCCGTCGCCGTCCAAGGCCATGTCGAGCGAATTGCCGGTGGTGTTGAGCGACCCCTGCGTCTCGATCCGCGCGGTGCCCTGCACGCGCACGCCGGTGCCGAGGTTCAGACCCGTGGCGAACTTCGATTCCGCGGTCGACTGCGCGCCGGCGGCGGTCACGATCTGATAGCTCAGCGTCTCGAACGCCGCGCGGTCGCGCTTGAAACCGGTCGTGTTGACGTTGGCGAGGTTGTTCGAAATCACCCGCATCCGCGTATCCTGGGCATCGAGCCCGGTCCGCGCGATGTGCATGGCAGCGCTAGTCATTGCTTATCTCCCTCAGCCCGGCATCCGCATCAGCGATGCGGCGCTCTGGTCCATGTCCTTGGCTTCTTTCAGCAAATTCGCCTGCACTTCGTAGGCGCGCTGATTCTCGATCATGTCGACCAGCGCCTGGGTCAGGTCGACGTTGGACCCTTCGAGCGCAGCCGATTGAATTTGTGCGTCGAGGTCCTCGGGCAGCGTGCCGCCGGCTTCGACGTGGAGGAGGTTGTCGAGCCCCTTCTTGGTCTCGGTCCCCTTAACGCTGACCAGCTTGATCCGGTCGATCGTCTGCGGGTTCTTCGGGTCGCCGCCCACGGGCACGATGTTGATCGTGCCGTCGGCGCTGATCGTCACGCTCTGCGCGGGGGGGATGGTGATGGGGCCCCCCGACCCCATCACCGGGAAACCGTCGCCGGTTTCCAGCACCCCCGATGCGGCGACGTTCAAATCGCCGCGCCGGGTATAGGCTTCGCTGCCGTCGCGCGCCTGCACCGCCAGCCAGGCATCGCCGGTGATGGCGATGTCGAGCGGGCGGCCGGTCTGCATGATCGTGCCGGCGCGGCGGTCGGCGTCGACCACCTGTTCGCCCGACGCGGTCCGGGTCTCGAACCCGGGCCCGGTCAGCTTGATCTTGTCGAACGCGACGCGGTCGGCGCGGTAGCCGATCGTGGAGGCGTTCGCGATGTTGTTCGCGATCGCCGCCTGACTCGCCATGTGGCTCTTGAGCCCCGACGCCGCGGTGTAGACCAGTTTGTCCATTCAGCTGTTCCCGCTTGCCTGTCTGATCAGCTCTGGATGTTGAAGATGGTCTGCGAGATCTGGCTGGCGGTATCGAGCGCCTTGGCATTCGCCTGAAAGTTGCGCTGCGCACTGATCAGCCCGACCAGTTCTTCGGTGATGTCGACGTTCGAACGTTCGATCGCGCCGGTCATCAGATTGCCGAAGCCCGAGGTCGCGGCTTCGCCGACCGAGGCTTCGCCCGACAGGCCGGTCGCCGCCCAATAGCTGTTGCCGAGCTGGCGCATTCCCGACGGGTTCGAGAATTTCGCCAGCGCGACCTTGCCCAGCACCTGGGTGTCGCCGTTGGAAAAGCTCGCCTTGACGCTGCCGTCCTCGCCGATCGTCACGCCTTCGATCTGGCCGACCGCGGCGCCGTCCTGAACGCGTTCGCTGATCAGGAACGGCGTGGTCGATTGCGTGCTGCGGCTGTCGACCGAAAAGCTGATCGTCTGTTCGGCGGCGTTGCCGGCGGGCTGGAACACGTCGAACGCGACCGCCGCGGTGGGCGCGGTCATCGCGCCGTTCGCGTCGAAGGTCATCTGGAACGTCTCGGCGCCGCTATTGGTCAGCTTGGTCTCACCGACGAACGAATGGACTTCCCATTCGCTGTTCGGATTGCCGCCGGTCGGAATTTCGCTGCGCACGAAATAATTGGTCAGCGTGCTCGGGTTGCCGAGCGAATCGTAGACCGTGGTCTGGGTCGACTGGTTGTAGGTCGCCGGGTCGAACCGATCGAACGGCGTCGTCGCCGGAATGCTGGCATTCGCATACAGGTTGATCCGCATCCCGACGTTGCCGGTCGCGATCGGCGTGCCGCTGGTCTCGGGCAGGCGCAGGCTCTGCGTCGATGACAGCCCGGTCGCGACGACCGCGCCCGACCCGTCGACCGGGAACACCTGGAGATGCGAACCCTGGCCATCGACGACATAGCGTTCGGCATCGACCAGGAAGCCGCCGTTGCGGCTGAAATTGATCTTGGCGGAGTCGAGGTCGGGCTTGACCGCGAAGAAGCCTTCGCCCGAGATCGCGAGGTCGAGCCCCGATTGCGACTGGACCAGATTGCCCTGCCCGAACTGCTGGCGGTTGGCCTTCACGACCGTGCCCGAACCGACCATCTGGGTCGGCGAGCGGTCGAGCGACGACGCGATCACGTCGGCGAATTCGGTGCGGCTTTTCTTGAAGCCGTTGGTCGCGACGTTCGCCAGATTGTGGCTGATGACCGAGAGTTCGGTCTGGGCGGCCTGCAGGCCGGAAAGCGAGGTGTAGAAGGACATGGACTATCTCCTTGGCAATGGGGTCGGGGGGGAAGTTTCAGCCGATCTTGCGAACGGCGGTGACGGGAATCTGGCCGAGGCCGGGAATGGTGAGCTGAGCAGGGCCCGACACCGGGACCGCAACCGCGGCGACCGGTGCCCAGACGAGCGTACGGGCGGCGACTGTGGTGGCGTCCTGCCGCGCCTGAACCGAAACCGTAAACGGGCCGGTGCCGGCGTCGGCGCCGGCGGCGGTCAGCCCGTCCCAGTCGAACTCGACCGTGCCCGCCTTTTGCGCACCCAGGTCGAAGGTCCTGAGCGTCTCGCCGTTGGCGCCCGCGATCGAGACGATCGTGCTCGTCGTGTCCTTGTCGAGCTCGACCGCGCCGGCGATCCCGCCGGTCGACCGGCCATAAGCGACGCCGCCTTCGGTCAGCACGGTCTTGCCGATGTAGCTGACCGCGTCGGTGGTGCTGGTCGAACCGAGCTTGCCGGCGATCGCCTTCAGCGTCGTGTTCATCTCGCTGATCCCGGCGAGCGAACTGAACTGCGCCATCTGCGCGACCATCTGGGTGTTGTCGACCGGATCGAACGGATCCTGGTTCTTCAATTGCGCGGTCATCAGCTTCAGGAAATCCTGCTGCCCGAGCGTCCCCGTCGCCACCGCCGAATTGGCGGCCTCGATGGTCGGGCCGGTCTGGGTGCGTTTGATGCCGAGCCCGGCGAGCGTGGTGTCGAATGCGGTCGCCATGATCAGCGCCCCAGCTTCAGCGTGTCGATGATCAGCGACTTGGCGGTCTGCATCACCTCGACGTTGTTCTGATAGTTCCGCGCGGTCTCCATCATGTCGACCAGCTCGCGGGTCTCGTCGACCGCGGCGGTCCACACGTTGCCTTCGCCGTCGGCGAGCGGGTTGGAGGGGTCATAGAGCTTGGTCGGGCCCTCGCCCGCGGTCACGATCTTCTCGACGTCGACCGTCGACAGGCCGCTGGCGGCGTCGAAGCTGGTGCGGAACACCGGCTTGACGGTCTTATAGGCGGCGTCCGCCGTGCTCGCGACCCCGCCGGCGTTCGCCAGGTTCGACGCGGTGGTGTTCATCCGCACGAGCTGCGCCGACATCGCGCGCCCCGCGACCTGGAAGATCGTCATTGGTTGCGTGGACATCTTATTCCCCCTTCAGCGCGCGGGTGAGCTGACCGATCCGGCCGTTCAGGAACGACAAGGTGGTCTGATACGCGACCGCATTCTCGGCGAAGGCGGTCTGTTCGGTCGACAGTTCGACCGTGTTGCCGTCGAGCGAAGACTGGGTCGGGATGCGATATTTCAGCGCGGCGTCGAAATTGCCGCTCGACCCTTCCGCCGCGTTCAGCGCCTGCGTGAAGTCGAAGTCGCGCGCCTTGAAGCCCGGCGTCGCGGCATTGGCGATGTTGGAGGCGAGCACGCCCATGCGCTGCGAACGCACCTGCAGCGCCGAACCGTGAACTCCGAACAGACTGTCGTTCGCCATGTGGCTGTCTCGCGTCATTTCTTGCGCGAGGCTGGTTGCAATGGCCGTGCCAGTTTGTGGGGTCACGCCTTGGCGGGATCGAAAGCCGGGGCGGGGCGGCAAGGCTTTGCCGGTCGGCGGCAAGATCTGCCGGCGCGGACTTGCCGGTTGCGGGTGCGGCTGGGCTGCGTAAGCGGTTGGCCCAAGGCTTGCACACCCTCGCGCGTATGACCGCGCTTACGCTCGCAACCTTCCTCGACCCCGTCGCGCTCGGCATCGTCGGGGGCGGCACGCTCGCCGCTGCGGTGCTGCGCACGCCGGCGCGCGATTTCGTCCGCGGGCTCGCCGCGCTGCGCGTGCTGCTCCGTCGTCGCGGATTCGACGGCGACGCGGCGCTGGCGCAGGTCGCCGCGTTCGGGCGGATCGCGCGCCGCCACGGGCTGAGCGCGCTCGACCGCAATGTCGTCGCCGATCCCGATCTGGCCGCGGGCGTCGCCGCGCTGGCCGAGGGCAAGACCGTAGCCGATGTCGCCGCGCTCCTCGCGCATCTGCGCACCGCGCGCGCCGAACGCCATCTCGCCGCCGCCGAATTGTGGGGCAGCGCCGCCGAGGCCGCGCCCGCGATGGGAATGGTCGGGACGCTCGTCGGGCTGGTCGCGATGTTCACCGCGATGACCGACCCGACCGCGATCGGCCAGGCGATGGCGGTCGCGCTGCTCGCCACGCTCTACGGGGCCTTGCTCGCCAAT
>JAZKGJ010000017.1:0-17094 GCA_040385975.1 Pseudomonadota bacterium
TGAAAGGCGCTTGGGCCAACTACCGCGAGTGTCACGTCGGCGGTGATTTTCTGCTCATTTATCGAAGCGACCAAACCGCGGGTAAAAGTGAAGCCATCATCTTTACCCGCGCCGGCACCCACAGCGAGCTATTCGGCGAATAATTCGCGCTACATCCAGAAGAAATACACCGCCACGAACGCGACGATGACCAGCGCGGTCGATACGGTCAGCACCGTGGTCATGCCCTTCACGTTGACCCCGGCCTTGGCCTCGACGTCGCTTTCGTGAATCTCTTCGCCGTCCTTGTGCATCGTCGATCTCCCGCTTGCGCGGCCCAACATGGCGCGGCGCGGGCACGGTGGCAATCGGCGCGTTGACTTGACCCGGCGCGGCGGGCGCGGTTGAGTGGCGGAATGACCACGCCCCCCACCGATCCGGCCGGCTTCATGCGCGATATGCTGGGGCAATGGGAGCAATTCACCAATCGCTTCGGCGGCGACGTGATGAAGTCCGAGCAATTCGCGCAAGGGCTGCACGGCGCGACCGCCGCGTCGATGCAGGGGCAGGCGGCGACGCACGACTTCATGGCGAAATGGCTGGCGGCGGTGAACATGCCGAGCCGCGCCGAATTCGAGGACCTGTCGGGCCGGTTGGCACGGATCGAGGAAGCGATCGGGCGGATCGAGGACGCGGTCGCCCCCAAGGCCGCACCTGCCCGCCCGCGGCCCGCCCGGACCCGCCAGGCCCCGGCCAAGCCGCAGCAGGCCAAGCCATAGCGACCACCGCACCCGACCTCTTCGAGAACGCGCGCGCCGAATTCGACCGCGCGATGCAGCGCAACGTCAAGGGTCTGGGCTATTTCCAGTCGGCCGCGCCGGTGTCGGGTGCGACCCCGAAGGACGTGCTGATCAAGCGCGGCACGATGAACCTCTATCACTACCGCCCGCGGGTGGACGACGTGTACCGGGTCCCGCTGCTGCTGGTCATGGCGACGACCAACCGCGGGTATATCTTCGATTTGGCACCGGGGCAGAGCCTGGTTGAGTATCTGCTCGATGCCGGGTTCGACGTGTTCATGCTCGACTGGACCGCGCCCCGCGCCGACGAAAAGACGCTGGGGCTGGCGGATTACGTGCTCGATTTCCTGCCCGCCGCGGTCGATCGCGTGCTGGCGGAGACCGGCGAACCCGACCTTACGGTGGTCGGCTATTGCTTCGGCGGGGTATTGTCGGTGCTGTGGGCAGCGCTGAACCCCAATGGGCCGATGAAGAATCTGGCGTGCTTCACGACGCCGGTCGATTTTTCGCAGATGGAGATGTTCCAGACCTGGGCCGACCGGCGCTTTTTCGACGTCGACCGGCTGGTCGATACGTTCGGGAACTGCCCGGGCGATTACCTCTACACCGCGTTCGACATGCTGCGACCGGCGGGGCGGGCCGCGGCCAATGTCCGGCTGTGGGACAATCTGTGGAACGACGAATATGTCGCGGGCGTGAAGATGCTGGAGCGCTGGGCGAACGACATCCTGCCGCTCCCCGGCGAGTATTTCCGCGAGACCACCAAGCAATTGATGTGGGACAATCAGCTGCTGAGCGGCACGATGAGCGTCGCCGGGCGGGCGGTCGATCTCGGCGCGATCACCGCGCCGTTCCTGCACGTCACCGCGCTGCACGACCACATCGTGCCGCCGGCGGCTTCGGCGCCGTTGATCGACATGGTCGGGTCCGCCGACAAGACCGCGGTGGAGCTGAAGGGCGGGCACGTCAGCCTGGTCGCGGGCGCGAATGCGGTGAAACGGATGTGGCCGACGCTGGGCGGCTGGCTGGGGGAACGATCGACATGAAGCACCGGATCCGGCGATTTGCGGAAGGGGATCGCGACGCGATGTTGGGGTTCGCGGCGACCCTGCCCGAACACGACCTGATGTTCCTCGGCCGCGATCTGCGCCATCCGCGGGTGGTGGAGGCGTGGCTCAGCGCGATCGGCGAGGGGTGGATCGACAGCCTGGTGGCGGAGGATGCCGAGGGCGAATTGCTCGGCACCGCGGCGCTGGTGCGCGATCCGCTCGGCTGGAGCGGCCATGTCGGCGAAGTGCGGCTGCTGGTCGCGGCCCGCCACCGCGGGGCGGGGCTGGGGCGCGACCTGCTCGAAGGCGTGTTCGCCATCGCGACCGAGCACGGCCTGACGAAATTGTCGGCGCGGATGACCCCCGATCAGGCAGGGTCGGTGGCGTTGTTCGAAAGCCTGGGCTTCCGCGGCGAGGCGCTGCTCCGCGACGAGGTGCGCGACGGGGCGGGCAAGCTCCACGATCTGGTCATCCTCAGCCTCGATATCGGTCGCGCCGCTGCCCATGGCCGCGCACTCGGTCTGGAAGATGCCGGGGCTTGACGCGTGAACAAAAGGCGATTCAATTCATTGTAGGCGCTTGAGACGCTGCGGGGACGAGGAAACATCATGGCCACCAATCCAGCGGCGATCGAAGCGCCGTCACCACTCCTCGCATTGACCGAGCTGCCCCGGGCGCTGTTCGAACTGGGCTCGCTACCGTTCGCCGCCGGCTGGCTGGCGAGCGCACCGCGCGGGGACGGACATTCGGTGATGGTGCTGCCGGGATTTCTGACCACCGACCGCTCGACCGGGCTGCTGCGGCGGTATCTGCGCGGGCTCGGCTATAACGCGCATGCGTGGGAACTGGGCCGCAATCTGGGTCCCCGTGCGGTCGGGATGGAGGGCGAAAAGCTGATCGCCCGGCTCAGGGCAATCCACGATATCAACGGCGAGAAGGTGAGCCTGGTCGGGTGGAGCCTGGGTGGCGTTTTGGCGCGGCTGGTGGCGGGGCGTGCGCCCGACGCGGTGCGGCAGGTCATTTCGCTCGGCTCGCCCTTCACCGGCGACCCGCGCGCGAGCAACGTGTCGCGGACCTATCAATTCGTGACCGGGCAGAAGTTCGACAAGAACCACACCCGCGGGCAATTGCGCGAAGTGTCGCAGACCCCGCCGGTGCCGACCACCGCGATCTATTCGAAGGGCGATGGCGTGGTCGCGTGGCAGAATTGCATGGACGTGCCGGGCCCGCAGACCGAGAATATCGAGGTGCGCGGCAGCCACTGCGGCTTGGGGGTCAACGCGTCGGTGCTTTACGCCATCGCCGACCGGTTGGCGCAACCGGCCGGCGACTGGCACAAATTCGAACGCGATGGCGTCAAGGCGATGATCTACCCGGCGGGGAATGCCTGACGCTTATCGTCGCCCCGGCGGCGGCCGGGGCCTGACGGTGGTCACTTAGCTTGGCAACGCAGAGGCCCCGGCCTTCGCCGGGGCGACGCGCTAGTTCTTCCTCTTCCCTCCCGTCAGCGGCGCGATCGCGTCGCGGCCGAATTGCGCGATCAGGTCGCCGATCTCGCGCGCCTGCGCCAGGCTGCGCGAGCCTTGTTCGCGCAGGAAGTCGCCTTGCACGCGGAGCACTTCGGACACGTCCTTCGACTTTGCTGCGGCCCGCATCGCATTGAACGCCTCGCGCGCATTATGCTCGGCCTGTTCGATGATCTTCATGCTGAACGCCGCGCTGTTCTGACCGGCATCGACGATCGATTCGCGGACGTTCTCGGCAGCCTTGCGCGCCGGGTCGATCAGCCGCTCGGTCACGGTGTCGCGGACCCGATCGGCGGTAGATTGGGCCGGCTTGGGGGCGGCGCGCTTGGCCGCGGCGGGTTTGGGGGCCGCCTTGCCGGCGGCCGGCTTGCGTGCAGCGGGCTTCTTCGCGGCGGGCTTCCGCGTGGTCGGTTTGGTCGCCATCATTTCGCTCCCTTGCGTTTGGCTGCCGGTTTGGCAGCGGGTTTGCGCGTCGTCGTACGCGCCGGTTTAGGTTTCACTACGGTTGGGTTAGCCGCTGCGTCCTTCAGCGCCGCGAACGACGACCGCAGCGCCGCGGCATAGACCTCCGGATCGGGCAGCATCTCGCGGTCGGCGGTGAAGCTGATCGCGATCGTATCGCCGTACGAATAGACCGGGTTGATCAGCCCCATCGAATCCGACACCGGCGCGGTCCCGTACATCGCCACCATCCGCGCGCCGCAGAAATAAAGCGGCACGCGGCTGCCCGGCACGTTGGTGACCACGGTGTTGAAGATCGGCGCGTGGACGTTGGCGGCACCGACCCGGGTGTAAAGCCGCGCGGCGATCGCGGCGAGGCCGCTGGGAATAAGCTGCGAATAGTCGGTCAGCGTGCGCGCCCCGACCGCATTGGTCATCGCTTTCGAATTGACCGCGGCGTCATGCACTTGGCGCAGCCGTTCGAGCGGGTCGGCGATGTTGGTGCCGAGCGGGACGACCATCGCCGAGACGAGATTGCCGAGCGCAGCCTTTTCGCCTTCGCCGCGCACCGAGATCGGTGCCATCGCGGTCAAGCTGTCCTTGGGCAGTTCCTTCTTGTCGAGCAGATACTGGCGCAGGCCCCCGCCGACGATCGCGAGGATCACGTCGTTGACCGTCGCATCGGGCACCGCGTCCTTGATCGCGCGGATGTCGGCGAGCTTGAAGGGGACCGCATCGAACACGCGGTGGCCGCTGACCTTTGCGTTGAAGCGCGTCTTGGGTGCCATGCGCGTGTTCGACAGGCTGACTTCACCCTTCGACACGCCGGCCGCCAGCTTGCCCATGCCGGGCAGCGATCGGCCGATCGTCTCGAGCACCCGCAGCGGCTGTTTCAGCGAGTTGAAATACGACCGCATCAACAGGTCGGCGACATGCGGCATATTGTCGGGGCGCCATTCGTCCTTGGCCGCTTGCGGCGTCATTTCGGCATCGAGATCGTGGACCGCGGCCGACATCTCGACCCCGCTCATCCCGTCGATCGCGGCGTGATGGACCTTGCTGACCAAAGCGAAGCAACCGGGGGGCAGCCCTTCGACGTTGTCGAGCCCCTCGACGATGGTGAATTCCCACAGCGGCTTGGCGAGGTCCATCGGTCGGGCATGAAGCCGCGCGACCTGAATGCAGAGCTGGCGCCAGTCGCCGGGTTTGGGGAGCGCGATGTGGCGGACGTGGAATTCGATGTCGAATTCGGGATCCTCGATCCAATAGGGATGGTCGAGATCGAACGGCACCCGCACCAGCCGCTGGCGAAAGCTGCGCGCGCCGGACAGTCGGGAACCGATGAAGTTGAGGATATCCTTGAAGCGCACGAAGCCGCCGGGCGCGGTCGACGGGTCGTAGATCCCGACCGACCCGATGTGCATCGGCGTATGTGGAGTTTCGAGATAGACGAACGACGCGTCCTGACCCGACAGTTGCAGCATCACTCTCTCCTGTCGCGGCTATGCTGCCGCTTCACTTGCCGAACCCGAACACATCCTGGTGGAAACGTCCATCGGCGATCATCTGCTCCAACCATTCGGACCCGGCCGCGAATTCGTCGCCGGCTTGCTGCTGCTGGATGCGGATCAAAGTGTCGCGGACCGCCGGGGCCATGAACTTGCCATCACCGCACAAGTAAATCTGCGCGCCCGCCTGGATGGCGCTCCAGACGGCGTCCTGTATGGCCCAGAGCGCGTCCTGCACGAATTTCCACGGGTGTGACGGGACCGCGGAAAAGGCGACGTAATTGCGGCATACCCCGGTCTTCTCCCACGCCTCCACCTCGTCGCGGCAGAACCAGTCGTGGTCGGGATGACGGCAACCGAAGAACAACAGGCTGCGCGCGACGAATTGCCCGGCGGATTGTTGCGCGGCGCGTTCCTGCAGGAACCCGCGGAGCGGCGCGAAGCCAGTGCCGGGGCCGATCAGGATCATCGGCACATTCGGGTCGGCGGGCGGCGCAAACGGCGGGTTGGGGCGGCGGACGTAGCCGAACACCCGGTCGCCCGCGCTGAGCGTCTGCATGTGGCTCGACGCGAAGCCGCGGTGTTCGCCGAGACCCGACCAGGCGGGGGCGGCCATCGTGCCGACGATCAGGTCGGCGATATGCGGCTCGACCAGCGGCGACGAAGCGATCGAATAGAAGCGCGGGCTGATCGGCGCGCTTAGCTCAACGAGCGCGTCGAGCGGGAGTTCGGCGGCGGGGTGCGCGTCGAGCAGGTCGAGCAGCGACCAGCGCTTGTCGGCCAGCGCCTGCCAGCCCCTAATCGGATCGGGGCCATCCAGTTCCGCGAGCTTGCGCTTGGTGTCGGGACAGCGGGTATGCTGCGCAACAATCGGCAGCGCGCGGTGCGGAAGCGCATCGCTCAGCTCGACGAAATCGGTCAGCAACTGCCGCACCGTGACGGTCTGCCCCAGCGGGAGATGTCGGAACCTGCCGCCCTGGCCGTCGACCCGCAATTGCTGCGCCCCGTCCAGGTCGAGCCGGGTCAGCGCGCGCTCGACCAGCTCGGGCCGGTTGCGGGCATAGACCGCGATGTGATCGCCGGTGTGATAATGCTGCCCCTCGGGCAGGCGGATCCGGACGAAACGGGTCGAGGGGCGGGGCGGCTCGTGCGCAAAGTCCCACAGCCCATCGGCGGGCAGGACCATCTCTTCGTTCGCCACGATCTCGAGTTGCTGCGCGTGTTCGGGCAGCGCGCCGGCGCGGGTCGCCGCGGCGTCGATCGGTTGGAGCGACAGCGTCGACGTCGCCGCGCTCGGCTCGGCGTCGTTACCCAGCGCCTTCCACAGATCTCGCACGAAACCCGCGACCGCGCCGTCGAAATCGCCGAGCCCGTCGGCCTCCGCGCGCGGCATCAGCCGGGTCGCGCCGAGCGTTTCCAGCGCGGTGTCGAGCCGCTTCGGGAACGCCTGGTAATTGGGCCACTGGCTGTTGCCGATGCCGAGCACCGCGAACTTGGAATCCTTCCATTCGTCGCCGTCGAACTGTGCGGCGTCGAGCGCGCGTTCGACCGCGACCGCGCTGTCGGGCGCGCGACCGTTGTAGGTGGCGGTGACGACCACGATCACGCGGTCTTCGGGCTGGTTGCCCGACGCCAGGCTCTCGTCCATCGGTCGCACCACGGTGTCGAACCCATCGACCGCGGCGCGCGCGGCGATCTCCTCGGCGATCTCGCGCGCGGTGCCGAGCGACGAGCCGTAAAGCACCGCGAAGCGCTGCCCGGTTCCGGAAACGGCGGCGACCGGCTTGTCCTCGACCAGCGCCTCCGTCGCCCCCATCTGCAGCCGCTCGTGGTCGCCTCGTGCGCGGATCCGCATGTAGAATTCGTCGGGCTTGATCGACAAAGTCTCCTTGATCCGCAGCCGGTAGCCGTGCGGGTCGCTGACCGCGAATTTCTGAAGCAGCATCGCCATCGCAAGCTTGGCCTCGACCATCGCGAACTGCCGGCCGATACAGGCACGCGCGCCGTTGCCGAACGGCTTGTAGGCGTGCGGGTGACGGGCGGCCTCGGCTTCGGGCAGCCAGCGGTCGATGTCGAATTCGTCGGGCCGCTCCCAGACGTGCGGGTCGCGGTGCAGGCCCGGCGCGATGATGTTGATCGGGCGGTCCTTGCGCATCAGATAGCCGCCGTTCGATCCTTTGGCACCGATCAGCTCGTCTTCGAACGGCGCGACCGAATACGCCGGCGCGGTCGGCCACAGGCGCTGCGTTTCCTTCAGGATGCGCTCGATCACCTCGAATTTCGCGACGTGCGCATAGTCGGGGCGGGTGTCGCCGGGCAGCACGCGATCGACCTCGGCATAGGCCTGCGCCAGCACGTGCGGATGCCGCAGCAGCAGGTGAAACGAAAAGGTGAGGAGACCGCTGGTCGTCTCATGGCCCGCGATCAGGAAGGTCAGGACCTGATAGCGGATGTTGAGGTCGTCGAGCCCCTCGCCGGTCTCGGGGTCGATCGCGGTCAGCATCAGGTTGAGCAGGTCCTTGCCGTCGGTCGGGTTCTTCCGACGATCGGCGATGATGCCGTCGACCAGCGCGTTCATCTCATCGATGTCGGCTTCGAACTGCCGCGTCTTCTTGCCCGCGAACCGTTGCTGGATCGGCAGCCGGGTAATGCGGTTGAGGCTTTCCTCCAGTGCCGAGCCGAGCGAGAGCAGGAAGCTGTCGAGTTCGTCCTTCTCGAACGAATTGAAACGATGCCCGAACCCGGCGATCGCGATCGAATCGAGCGTCAGTCGGGTCATGTCGTCGGCGACCAGCACGTCGGTGCCGCTGAGCCGCGTCCACTTGGTCACGAGCTGGTCGCAGACCTCGAGGATCATGTCATAATACCCGCGCATCGCGCGCTGGCTGAACGCGGGCAGCAGGATACGGTGCGCCTTGCCCCAATTCGGCTCCTCGCTGAACGCGGTGAACAGCCCGTCGCCGGCGAATTTGCGCACCACGCGCAGGCCCGGGCCGGGCATCTTGCGGAAGCGGGTCTCGTCGCTCAATTCGCCGACCAGATCGGCTGACGTGACGAAAACACTGACCCGGCTGCCGAATTTGAGCTTGAAGATGCCGTCGGGATAGTCGCGGCTGGTCGCGAGCAAATGTCCGATCAGTCCCGCACGCGAAATCTGGTGAAGGTGGCCGACCACCGGAAGCGCGGGCGGCATGGGAATCGTTGCCGTTTCGGGCACTAACGTGGCCATTCGCCTCTCCTTGCGCCGAGAACACCACATGGACCGCGCGCGCGCAACTCAAACGCTGTGCTCCCGCGGAGGCGGGAGCCTAGGGCGGCCAGGACGAGTGTTGCGACCTTGGGCTCCCGCTTGCGCGGAAGCACGGTTTATTTGATTTCCTGCGGGGCGCCCTGGCTGGCGTCGAGCTGGTTATCCGCCCCCAGCCGCCGATACAGGTCGACACGGTTGGTGGCGCGGACCAACCGTGCGCCGACCAGCGAACGCTGCGCCTGATAGAGCGAGCGCTGCGCGTCCAGGCTTTGCAGGAACGTGTCGATCCCGCCGCGGTAGCGCGCCTCCGACAGCCGGTAATTGTCCGCCGCGGCTTCGACCAGCCGCACCTGCGCGCCGGCCTGCGCATCGATCGTGCCGCGCCGCGCTAGCGCGTCGGCGACTTCGCGAAAGGCGGTCTGGATCGCGCGTTCGTACTGCGCCAGCGCGGCGTCGCGGTCGGCCCGGGCCTGCGTCACCCCGGCACGCCCGGCACCCGCGCGAAAGATCGGATAATCGACGCTCGGCGCGACCGAATAACTGAAATTGCCGCCGTCGAAGAGCCCGGTCAGCCCGCCCGACGCGACGCCCAGTAGCGCCGTCAGCGAGATGCGCGGGAACAACGCCGCGCGCGCCGCGCCGATGTCGGCATTGGCGGCGCGCAGGGTATATTCGGCCTGCACCACGTCGGGGCGGCGCAGCAGGACCGCGCTGTCTACCCCGGCGGGGAGGTCGGCGAGTGTGGTCTCGGCCTGTTCGATCGAGGCGGGCAGCAGAACCGCATCGACCGGCGCGCCGACCAGCAATTGCAGCGCATTGACGTCCTGCGCCAGCGCGGTGGTCTGTTGCGCCAGATCGGATTTCGCCTGTTCGAGGACCAGCTGCGCCTGGCGCAGATCGGTCCGCGGGGCGATCCCGCCTTCGCGCCGCGCGTCGGTCAACCGCACGCTGTTGCCCGCGCTCGCGACGGTCTGCTCGGCGATCGCGAGCAGGCTCTTGTCGGAGGCGTACGTGACCCACGCGGCGGCGATGTCGGCGACCAGCGTCAGCCGCACGCTGCGCGCTGCCGCCTCGGTCGCGAAATAGCGGTTGAGCGCGGCGTCGGAGAGCGAGCGAACGCGGCCGAACAGGTCGATCTCGAACGCGCTGACGCCGATGTCGGCCGAATAGGTGTCGCGAAAGCCGCTGCCGGTGGTGACGGTCGTACCTGTCCCCGTCCCCGTTCCGGTTCCGGTCGGGGTTCCGGTTGTCGTGCCGGTGGTGCCGCTGCCGCTGCCGCTGTCGCGGAAACTCGCGCCGGCGCCGGCATCGACCTGCGGGAACTGGTCGGCGCGCTGGATGCGATATTGCGCACGCGCCGACACGATGTTGGCGGCGGCGATCCGCAGGTCGCGGTTGTTGGCCAGCGCCTGATCGATGATGCGCTGGAGCCGCGGGTCGCGGAACACGTCGCGGTAGGTGACCGTGGGCAGGGCGGCTTCGCTCTGGCGCAGATAGGCGTCGCCGACCGGCCACGACGGCGGCACCGGCACTTCGCCGCGTACATATTTGGGCTGCTGCGAGCAGCCCGCCAGCAGCGCCGCGGCGATCAGGATACCGGCGCGCTTCACGCCTTCGCCTCGCTCTGAAATCCGGTCGGACGTCCGCGCAGCTTCGCGATGCCGTCGCGCACGGTGCGGCGGACCAGCACGAAGAAGAACGGGATGTAGAACAGCGCCAGCAGCGTCGCGCTCAACATCCCGCCGATCACCGCGGTGCCGATCGCGATCCGGCTGTTGGCGCCCGCGCCGGTCGAGATCGCGAGCGGCAGCACGCCGAAGATGAACGAAAAGCTGGTCATCAGGATCGGGCGCAGCCGGATCTTCGCGGCGGTCAGTACCGCATCGATAACCCGCGCGCCCTTTTTCTCTTCCTGCTCGGCGAACTCGATCATCAGGATCGCGTTCTTCGCCGCCAGACCCATCGTCGTCAGCAACCCGATCTGCAGGTAGACGTCGTTGATCAGCCCGCGGAACGTCACCGCCAAGATCGCGCCGATCAGCCCGAGTGGAATGACCAGCAGCACCGCGACCGGGATCGACCAGCTTTCATAGAGCGCGGCGAGGCACAGGAAAACGACGAGCAGCGACAGCGCGTAAAGGATCGGGGCCTGCCCCGACGACAGCCGCTCCTGATACGACAGCCCCGACCACGCGATCGTCGTGCCCTGGATCTGCCCGGCCAGTTCGGCGATCCGCGCCATCGCGTCGCCCGAACTCTGCCCCGCCGCCGCCGAACCTTGCAGCTCGTAGCTGGGGATGCCGTTGAAGCGCGACAGCGTCGTCGGCGCCTGCGACCAGGAGGTCGCGGCGAAGGCGGAGAAGGGCGCCATCTGGCCACCGCTGCCGCGCACATACCATTGGTCGAGGTCGCTCGGCTCGGCGCGATATGGCGCGTCGCCCTGGACATAGACGCGCTTCACCCGGCCGCGATCGACGAAGTCGTTGACGTAGCGACCGCCCCACGCGGTCGACAGCGTGGTGTTCACATCGGTTTGGTTGAGCCCCAGCGCGGCCAGCTTCTGTTGGTCCATGTCGACCCGCAGCGTGCCGACGTCGGGGAGTTCGCTCAGCCGCACGCCGCGCAGGTTCGGGTCACCCTCGGCCAGCTTGACCAGCTTCCTCTGCGCGGCGGCGAAATCGGCCTGCGACATGCCGCTGGTGTTCTGAAGCTGCACGGTGAAGCCATCTGATTGGCCCAGCCCGCGGATCGCCGGCGGAACCAGCGCGAAGACCTGCGCGTCACGCACTCCGCCGAATGCCGCCGACGCGCGCCCGACGATCGCGTCGGCGGCGTTTTCCTTGCCCTCGCGGTCGGCCCAGTCGGTGAAGCTGATGAACGCCTGACCCGTATTCTGCCCCGACACCCCACCGCCGCCGCCACCCGCGACCGAGAACATCGTGCGCAGGTTCTTGCCTTCGTAATTGGCGAAATAATCCTCGACCTGGCGCTGGGTCGCGGTGGTCCGCCCCTGCGTCGCACCCGCGGGCAGCCGGAACTGGACGATCGCGCCGCCCTGATCCTCGGTCGGCAGGAAGCCGGTCGGCAGCCGCACGAACAGCAGCGCCAGCAGGATAACCGTGCCGCCGTAGATGCCCAGGAACAGCCACTTGCGCGCGACGACGGTGCCGATCGTGCCGACGTACCAATCGGTCAGCCGGTCGAAACGGTCGTTGAAGCCGTCGCGGGCGCGCTCGAGCAGACGGGCGAAGCGGGGCAGTTTGCGTTCGAGCCAGCTCCCCTCGATGCCGCCTTCCTCGCTCTTCTGCTTGAGCAGATTGGCGGTCAGCGCGGGCGACAGGATCAGCGCCACCAGCACCGACAGCACCATCGCCGACACGATCGTGACCGAGAACTGACGGTAGATCACGCCGGTCGAGCCACCGAAGAACGCCATCGGCAGGAACACCGCCGACAGGACGAGCGCGATCGCGACCAGCGCGGTGCCGATTTCCTGCATCGACTGCACCGTCGCGTCGTGCGGGGTCATCTCGGGATTTTCCTCGAGCAAGCGCTCGACGTTCTCGACCACCACGATCGCGTCGTCGACCAACAGCCCGATCGCCAACGCCAGCCCGAACAGCGTCAGCGTGTTGATCGAGAAGCCGACCAGATAGAACACCGCAAAGGTGCCGAGCAGCACGACCGGCACCGCGATCGCGGGGATCAACGTCGCGCGCCAGCTTTGCAGGAAGACGAACATGACGATGACGACCAGGATCACCGCCTCGATCAGCGTCTTCACGACCTCCTCGATCGACAGCTTGATGAAATCGGTCGAATCGGATGCGTAGGCGACCTTCAGATTGGGCGGGAACGTCTTGGCGACGCGCGCGATCTCGGTCTTGACCAGCTCGGCGGTCTTGAGCGCGTCGGCGCCGGGCGCAAGCAGCACCGCAATGCCCGCGCCGGGATGGCGGTTGACGCGGCTGACCGCATTGTAGCTTTCGCCGCCCAGTTCGACCCGGGCGACGTCGGACAGGCGGACGGTCGAGCCGTTCTGCTGAGTCTTGAGGATGATGTTGCGGAACTGATCGGCGGTCTGGAGCCGTGACTGCGAAGTGACGGTCGCGTTCAGCATCTGCGTCGCCGGCTGCGGCTGGCCGCCCAGCTCGCCCGCGGCGACTTCGGTATTCTGGTTCTGGATCGCGGCGATGACGTCGCTCGGCATCAGGCTGACTGCGGCCAGCCGCTCGGGGTTCAGCCACACCCGCATCGCATATTGCGCACCGAACACGTTGGTGTCGCCGACCCCTGGTACGCGGCCGAGCGGATCCTGCAGGGTCGAGACGAGCCGGTCCGACACGTCCTGATTGGTCAGCGTGTCGGTCTCGTCATACACCCCCGCGATCAGCAGGAAGTCGGAGTTCGATTTGCGGACGGTCAGACCCTGCTGCTGCACCTGCTGCGGCAACCGGGGCAGCGCCTGCTGGACCTGGTTCTGGACCTGGACCTGCGCGATGTCGGGATCGGTGCCCTTTTCGAACGTCACGGTGATGCTGACCGAGCCACGCGATGCCGACGACGACGCGAAATACAGCAGCCCGTCGATCCCGGTCAGCGTCTGTTCGATGACCTGCGTGACGCTGTTCTGGAGCGTTTCGGCCGACGCGCCGGGAAAATTGGCGCGGACCGTTACCTGCGGCGGGGCGATGTCGGGATATTGCCCGATCGGCAGCGAAAAGATCGAGCCCACGCCCGCCATCATCACGATGATCGCGAGCACCCAGGCGAAGATCGGCCGGTCGATGAATATTCGCGACAACATGACCTAGTTTAGCCGCCCTTGCCCTGAGCGCCCGCGGGCTTGCCCTGTCCCTGCGGCGGCGGCGCGATCCGCTGCGCCTGCGCCGCGGGCACCGGCTTCACGACCGCGTTGGGCTGCACCTTGCCCAGCCCTTGCGTGATGACCCGCTCGCCGGGCCTCAGGCCCTCGGTAACGACCCAGAAGGCGCCTTCGGTTCGTGCTGTCTTCACCGTGCGCGGCACCGCCTTGTTGCCCGGCCCGAGAATGAACAGCGATGCGTTGCCCTTCGCGTCGCGGGTGATCGCCTGTTGCGGGATCAGGAACGCATTCTGGTCGATTCCCTGCGCAAAAGTCGCGCGCACGAACATGCCGGGGAGCAGCAGCCCCTGCGGATTGGGAAAACGCGCGCGCAGTGTCACCGTGCCGGTCGCGGGATCGACCATCGCCTCGGCGAATTCGACCACCCCGGTCGCGCCGTAATCGCTGCCATCCTCGAGCTTCAGCCGGACTCGCGCGCTCGCCGCGGTCGCGCCGCCGTTTGCCAGCGCCTTGCGGAGCGCCAGCAATTCGCCCGAGGCCTGCTGAATGTCGACGAAGATCGGGTCCAGCCGCTGGATGACCGCGAGCGGGTCGGCCTGCGTCGCCGATACCAGCGCACCCTCGGTAAATAGCGAGCGCCCGATCCGTCCCGTGATCGGGGCGGGAACGGTGGTGAAGCGCAGGTTGATCCGCGCGGTTTCCAGCGCGGCGCGGTTCTGCGCGACCGAGGCCGATGCCTGGCGCGAAGTCGCGAGCGCGTCGGTATATTCCTGCTTGCTGACCGCTTCGATGTCGGCGAGCGGCTTGTAGCGGCTGGCGCGGATTTGCGCGGCCTCCGCATTCGCGCGCGCGCTGGCGAGATTGGCGTCGGCTTGGCTGGTTGCGGCGCGGTATAGGCTCGGGTCGATCTGGAACAGCGGCTGGCCCTGCCGCACGAGCGCGCCCTCGCGAAACAGCCGGCGGCGGATCAGTCCGGTGACCTGGGGCCGGACTTCGGACATCTGAAAGGCACTGGTCCGACCGGCCAGTTCGGCAAGCTGCGCGACACCCGTCGGCTGGACGACGACGAAGCCGACTTCAGCCGGCCCGCGCGCGCCGGGTCCGCCCGGCCCGCCCTTCGTTTCGGTCTGGCCGCCGCTGCACGCCGCGAGCAGCAGAATTGGCGCCGCAACGCCGAATAAACGCAAAGCCACCCGCGACCTCGACACTAGATTGATTGGGGTCAGTAGCGTTGTGCAACGCAACGAGATAGCCTTTCGTTGCGATCGGATTCGTCATTCCGCCGATTGTTCGCGACGTGGCGCTGGGCTCCCAAACGACGAACGCCCGGACCGACCGGTCCGGGCGCCGCCGTCAGATCAACTTGGGCGAGGGCGGTTACGCCGCCTGCGCCTCGCCGTGATCGAGCGTGGTCGCCTGCGCGCCGCCGATCTCGATCGTTTTGGGCTTCATGGCCTCTGGCACTTCACGGACCAGCTCGATGGTCAGTAGCCCGTCGGCAAGGTTGGCGGCATCCACCCGCACGAAATCGGCGAGTTCGAAGCGGCGTTCGAAATTGCGATTGGCAATACCGACGTGGAGGAAGGCGGCATTGTCCTGCCGCGCTTCCTTCTTGCCCTGCACCAGCAACAGATTCTGCTGCGCGGTGATAGTGATCTCGCCGCGCGCGAATCCCGCGACCGCCAGCGTGATGCGGTAGCGGTCGTCGGCGACGCGTTCGAGGTTGAAGGGCGGGAAATTGTCCGACGGCGACGACTGGCGCGCGGTCGCTTCGAGCATGTCGAACAGCCGGTCGAAACCGATCGCCGAGCGGCGATAGGGAGTCAGGTCGAGTTGCATTTTCATACCTCCGATTGAGCGTACTTTTCGTGTCCGAGCGCCCGCGACTGCGCGGCGTCCGTGCGCGGCCCGGATGGCGCCGCGTGGAGGATATTTTGGAAGGAGATTGGCGGAGTTCAAGGGGTCGAGGGGACGGACCACGCCGCGGCAAAGCCGCGTCGTCAGTCGTTGCTGAAGCAACGCTGGCCGACCGTTTGGCGCGACGTGAATTAACTGCGTTAATTCACTCCGAACGGCAAACGCCCGGGCTGTTGCCAGCCCGGGCGCCTGCGTGACGATCGCTCGTCAGCCCCCTTGGTTTGCTTCCGCCCGCGCATCTCTTGCTTGTCGCAAGGACGGAGCTTGAAGCTATCCCCGAACCACGGCTTTGCCTGCGTTTCGATGTTGGTTCGCTAGGGAGCCGTTTGCAGTTTGTCACCGGATTTGCGGGGCGGTCGTTTCGATTGCGAAGCGGCTGTGTCGATTCCGCCACAGCGCCGATTGCGCACCCCCCCGCCGCCCCCTAGAGCCCGCGCCATGCTGCTCTCGCGCTATGAACGGATGATCGCCCGGCGCTACCTCCTGCCCGGGCGCGGCGAGGGCTTCATCTTCCTGGTCGCGTCGATCAGCCTGGTTGCGGTGATGTTGGGGGTCGCCGCGCTCGTCATCGTGATGAGCGTCATGAACGGGTTCCGGGCCGAGCTGTTCGACAAGATCGTCGGGCTGAACGGCCATGCGGTCGTGCAGGGATATAACGGGCGGCTCCCCGATTGGCGCGACATCGCGGCGCAGGCGCGCAAGACCCCCGGCGTCACCAGCGCGACGCCGATGATCGAACAGCCGCTGATGGCGAGCTACAATGGGCGGGTCGAGGCGGTGCTGATCCGCGGGATGAGCGTCGCCGACATCCGCAGCAACCCGACGATCCGCAGCAAGGTGTTGCAGGGTAGCCTCGACAGCCTGACCGCGGGGTCCGACACCGTCGCGCTCGGCAGCCGGCTGGCGGAAGCGCTGGGCGCGCAGGTCGGCGACGAGGTGTCGCTGATCAGTCCGCAGGGCGCCGCGACCCCCTTCGGCACTGTGCCGCGGATCGTCAGCTACCGCGTCGGCGCGATCTTCGAAATCGGCGTGTTCGATTTCGACAAAGCGTACGTCGTCATGCCGATGCCCGATGCGCAGACCTTGCTGCTGATGGGCGACTCGGTCGGAATGATCGAGGTCGAGACGGTCGATGCCGATCGGGTCGGCACCATCCTGAAGCCGCTGGCGGACAAGGTCGGGGGCCGCGCGGTCGTGACCGACTGGCGCCAGATGAACGCGCAATTGTTCGAGGCACTGTCGGTCGAACGCGTCGCGATGTTCACCGTGCTGTCGATCATAATCCTGGTCGCGGTGTTCAACATCTTGAGTTCGCTCATCATGCTGGTCCGCGCCAAGACCCGCGATATCGCGATTCTCCGCACGATGGGCGCGACGCGCGGCGGACTGCTCAGGATCTTCGTGACCGTGGGGACGATCATCGGCGCGCTCGGGACCGTCGCGGGGCTCGCGCTAGGGTTCGTGTTCCTGTTCTACCGCCAGGCGGTCGTGAACTTCGTTCAACTGGTAACGGGGCAGAATTTGTGGGATCCGTCGATCCGTTATCTGACCGAATTGCCGTCGAAAACCGATCCGGTCGAGATCGTCGCGATCGCGCTGATGGCGCTGGCGTTCAGCTTCCTCGCCACGCTGTATCCCGCGTTCAAGGCCGCCAACACCGATCCGGTGCAGGTGCTGCGCTATGAGTAGTGCGGTCCTGGAGACTACGGCGCTGCAACGCAGTTTCGTCCAGGGCGGGGTCACGATCGAAGTGCTGCGTGGTGCCGATCTGAGCGTCGCGGCGGGGGAGATCGTCGCGC
>JAZKGJ010000018.1:0-18877 GCA_040385975.1 Pseudomonadota bacterium
ATGAACGTGACCGGCGACCTGCGCTACGTCGACCCGGGCGAATATGCCGCCTTCGCCGACCGCAATTCGGTCAAAGCGCGCGACCGCGCGTTCGGCTTCGACCGCACCGCGATCTTGGCGCGCTACCGCCGCGCTGAGCCTAAGCTCGGCGAGGCCGAAGTTCGCGCGAAGTGGCTCGCGGACACCCCGCTCGGTTTCGTCGAACACCGCGCCGCCTGGAGCCCGACCGGGCGCTACGGTCGCTGGGTCGCGGGCAATCCCGCGGTCGCGCTGATCGACGGCACTCTCTTCGTCCACGGCGGGCTGAGCGCGGCCTATGCCGGCCAGTCGCTGGCCGACATCAACCGGCGGATTGCGGCGGCGCTGCGCGAACCCGCCGACATCACCGATCCGATCGTCGAGGATTCGGCCGGGCCGCTCTGGTACCGCGGCCACGGCGACGGCAGCGCTCCGACGGGTGAGCTCGCCGCGGTGCTCAAGGCTTATGGCGCGCGACGGATGGTGATCGGCCATACCCCGGTGCTGAGCGGGATTGCCGTTACCGATGACGCGCGACTGATCCGGATCGATACCGGAAATTCGGCGCATTACCGGGGTCAGCCGAGCTGGCTCGAGATCGTGAACGACGTTCCGGTCGCGCACAAGGTGGCGCGGCCGGCCAGCGGCGGAGGGGGACAATGATGATGCGACCGGCCTTTTTGATGAGCGCCGCGCTGGCGCTGGCGCTGGCGCTGGCGCTGGCGGCGGCGGCCCCGGCGACGGCGCAGCAGCAGCCGACCCCCCTGTTCGCCGCCGACGCCCCGATCGCGGTCACGATTCGCGGCCCGATCGGCGCGGTGATCGGTAACCGCGACGGCGGCGGTGCCGGGCAGCCGGCGACGCTGACGCTGGCCGGTGCCGCGGAGAGCCACGCCATCCGGCTCAGCCCGCGCGGCATCACCCGCCGCCGCAAGGAGACCTGCCAGTTCCCGCCGTTGCGGGTCGATTTTGCCGCGCCGCCCGCCGCGGGCATGCTATTCGCGGGCCAGCGCCGGCTGAAGCTCGTCACCCATTGCCGTCAGAGCGAGGCGTTCCAGCAATATCTCTTGCTCGAATATGCCGCCTACCGGCTGTTCAACACGCTGACGCCGCTCAGCTTCCGCGTGCGGCTCGCGACGGTCGATTACCTCGCCGCCGACGGCAAACCCGTCATCCGCCGCGCCGGCTTCTTCATCGAGGACATCGCCGATGTCGCTGCCCGCAACGGCCGCGAGCGTGCGCGCACTCCCGACCGTTTCCCGATCGGCAACGTCGCCCGCGCCGAGGCCGCGCGGGTCGCGGTGTTCAACTACGCGATCTCCAACCTCGATTTCTCGTTGAACGCCGGGCCGCCGGGCGAGGGCTGCTGTCACAATGCGCGACTGGTCAGCGGCACCGGCGCGGGGTTGATCCCGATCCCCTACGACTTCGATTTTGCCGGGTTCGTCGATGCGCCCTATGCGGTTCCGCCCAACAGCGTTGCGGTCGCGAACGTACGCGTGCGGCGCTACCGCGGGCATTGCCGCTACAACGCCGAAGCGGTCGCCGCCGCCGCCGCACTGATCGCGCGTCGGGCCGATCTGCTCGGCGTGCTGGCGACGATCCCCGGGCTCGACGAGCGGAGCCGTGCCAAGGCCGGGGCGTTCCTCGACGCCTCGCTCGACCGGCTCGCCGACCCCGCGGAGGTGTTCAAAACCTGTCTGGCGGGTTAGCCCGCCGCCTTATCGGCCAGCGCGCTGGCGACGGCGTCGCCCGAACCCACCGCCGCCCCGACCGCTGCGCCCGCCGCTGCCGCCGCGACGACCGCGGCTTCCTTGCTGACCGCATCGTCGGGGTCGAAATCGTGGAGATAGCGCTTCATGTCCGACCGCTCGCCGAATTCACTCGCCCACAGCAGGATGAAGCACAGATTGAAGACGATCGAGGTCACGAACGCCAGCTCGACCGCGCCGATCCCCGCCGCCAGCCCGATTCCGATCGCGAGCAGGATGAACATCAGATCGCCCGAGCTCTTCATCGAATTGCGGTAGCGCGCGACCCCCGCGATCCCGGCGAGCGAAAACGCCAATGCCAGCGAACTCTGGACGATCACGACGATGCTGGTCACGACCACCGGCAGCACGATGATCGTGCTGACCAATGACTGGTCGTACATTTCCGAATGGCGGATCCGGGTATAGACCCAGGCCGCCGGCCAGGCGGTGACGAGCGCCCCGGCGAGCGCGCTCAACAACCAGACCATGCTGGCGCCGAGCGAATCGACGTGGCTGAAGCGGGCGTTGGCGCGGACCGCGTCGAGCGCGGGCCCCGTCGCCTGCCCGTCGAGCGAACCGCCGCCGAGCGGTCCGCCCGCCTGCGCGATCAGCGTCTGGACGCGCCCCACCGGCACGAAATCGGCGATGCCGGGAAAGAGTTTGAACAGCAGCGCCGCGAACAGCACCAGCCCGATGTAATAAAGCGCGAGCCCGCCGATTAACCTGATCGCCGACATAAACCCCCCGGTTCGTCCCTGACAGCTGCCTAGGCTAGATCGCGCGGCAGCTCAAACCTTTGCGGCCTGGCCCTCGTACGGCGCAATCGGCTGCAGCACCCCGTAGCGTTCGCGCGCGGCGGGTTCGGCTAGCGGCGGCCAGTCCATGTCGGGATAGGGCAATTTCTGGTCGGGCAGCCGGTCGAACAGATCGCGCATCAACGTCAGCCGCCCGCGCTCCTGATCATTGAAGTCGATCAGCGTCCACGGCGCGAAGTCGGTGTGGGTCGCGGCGAGCATCTTTTCGCGCGCCTGCGTGTAATCGTCGTAGCGGGTCCGTGCCTCGATATCGATCGGCGACAGCTTCCAACGCTTGAGCGGATTCTTCAGCCGCTTGGCGAAGCGCGCTTCCTGTTTGTCCTGATCGACGCACAGCCAGTATTTGAACAGCAGGATGCCGTGTTCGACCAGTTGCTGCTCGAACGCCGGCACCGCGCGCAGGAACGATTCGGCCTCGGCCTCCGAACAATAGCCCATCACCCGTTCGACCCCGGCACGATTGTACCAGCTGCGGTCGAACAGCACGATTTCGCCCTTGGTCGGCAGATGTTCGACATAGCGCTGGAAATACCATTGCCCGCGCTCGCGCTCGCTCGGCGCCGACAGCGCGACGACATGGCACTGCCGCGGGTTCAGCGTCTTGGAGAACGTAAAGATCGCGCCGCCCTTGCCCGCGGTGTCGCGGCCCTCGAACAGGATCAGCACGCGCTGGCCGGTTTCCTGCACCCAGCGCGCCATCTGCGCCATTTCCTTTTCAAGCGGCTTGAGCAGCCGTTCGTATTCGTCCCATTCGAGTTGCGGCAACGCGCTCATGCGACCCCCCGGATTATGCCCGCTCGACCCATAGCCCAGACTCGCCCGCGCGTCAGTCCCGCCGCCGCGCCTGTGGATAGCTCCCCAGAATCCGCAGCGACTTGGCGTGAAAGCCCAGCTCCTCGACCGCGCGGTCGAACGCCGGCTCGCCCGGCCGCCCGACCACGTCGGCATAGAATTCGGTCGCCGCGAAGCTGCCGCCGCGCTGATAGCTTTCCAGCTTGGTCATGTTGACGCCGTTGGTCGCGAACCCGCCCAGCGCCTTGTAGAGCGCGGCGGGGACGTTCTTCACGTCCCAGATCAAGGTCGTCATGAATGGGCCGTGACCCGCAGGCTCGCGCGCCGCGCGGGCCAGCACGACGAAGCGCGTGGTGTTGTGCGCGGCGTCGGCCAGGTCGCTTTCGAACAAAGTCAGGCCGTAGGTGGCGGCAGCACCCGGCGGGGCGAGCGCGGCGATGCTCGGGTCGCCGCGTTCGGCCACCACCGCCGCCGCGCCCGCGGTATCGGGATAAGTGATCGGCTCGATCCCGTGGGCCTTCAGCCAGTGGCGGCATTGCCCCAGCGCCTGCGGATGGCTCATCGCTTCGCGGATGTCGTCGCGGCTGCCCAGCCCCATCAGCGCGTGGCGGATCGGCAGGAAATGCTCGCCGGTGATCGCCAGCCCCGATTCGGGGAGCAGGAAATGGATGTCGGCGACCCGGCCGTGGAGCGAATTCTCGATCGGGATGATCGCTTGGGTCGCACGCCCGTCCCTCACCGCGTCGAGCGCATCGTCGAAATCGAAGCACGGCAGCGGCAGGCCATCGGGAAACGCCTCCAGCGCGGCGACATGGCTGTTGGCGCCGGGCGCACCCTGGAACGCGACCGCGCGGTTCGGCTCGGCGGCGGCGGCCGCGGTCATCCGCGCCACGATCGGGCGCGCGGGGGCAGCGAACTTTTCCATGGTTCGCGCGCTTAGGAGGGCAGCTTGCGGCTAGCAACCGCCGCCTCTAGAGGAAGCCCCGAAATACGCGGGTGCAAGCAGGGACTGCCGAATGGACGACCGGACCAATACGATCGCGGGCTGGGTGCTGGCCGCGTGCGCAGGCGCGCTCGGGCTGTCGATCGTCAGCGGCATGTATTTTCACGCCGAGCGCCCCGAAAAGATGGGCTATCCGATCGAAGGCGTGGTCGAGGAAGGCGGCGCCGCGGCCGCTGACGAAAAGCCGATCGGTGCGATGATGGCGGTCGCCGATGCGTCGCACGGCGCCGAAGTCTTCAAGAAATGCGCCGCCTGCCACACCATCAATCAGGGTGGGGCGAACGGCATCGGCCCCAATCTGTGGGCGACGATGGGGGAGCCGATTGCGCAGGGGAAAGGCGGCTACGCCTTCACCGACGCGCTCAAGAAGGTCGGCGGCAGCTGGGACTTCGAAAAGATGAACGCGTGGCTGACAAGTCCGCGCAAATTCGCGAGCGGGACCAAGATGACCTTCGCCGGGCTCGGCAACGCGCAGGACCGCGCCGACGTCATCCTGTACCTGAACGCGCAAGGGTCCAACCTGCCGCTCCCGGCCGCGCCCGCGGCGGGCACCACCCCCGATGCGGCGGGCGCGAAACCGCCGGCGGAAGTCGGCACGGGTGCGAAGGCGCAGGACCCGGGCAAGCTGTCGGACAAGGCCGCGGTCGCGCCCGGCGCGCCGTCGGTCGACCCGAATGCGGCGAAAGAGGCCGAGAAGCGTCAGTAGTTTTCAGGTCGTTGCGTCACTTCAAAAACCGTTCGTGCTGAGCGAAGTCGCAGCACACGCGGCTTAAGCCCTTCGATTTCGCTCAGGGCGAACGGATCGAGGTGCCGCGTCCGTTAAGCCTCCACCTCGGGCGTCTGCCGCCGCGGCTCCCCACCGCCCTGGTAGAAGTCCTGCACAAAGTCCCACCCCTCCTGCGCGCTCTCGCAATAGGTGAACAGGTCGAGATCGGCGGGTGAGATCACCCCCTCTTCGACCAGCGCCGGAAAGTTCACCACCCGTTCCCAGAACGCGCGGCCGTAGAGCAGGATCGGGATCGGCTTGATCTTGCCGGTCTGGATCAGCGTCAGCAGCTCGAACAGTTCGTCGAAGGTGCCGAACCCGCCCGGAAACGCCGCCAGTGCGCGCGCGTGGAGCAGGAAGTGCATCTTTCGCAGAGCGAAATAATGGAATTGCAGGCTCAGCGACGGGGTGACGTAGGCATTGGGTGCCTGTTCGTGCGGCAGGACGATGTTGAGCCCGATCGTATCCGCGCCGACGTCGCGCGCGCCGCGATTGGCGGCTTCCATGATCGACGGCCCGCCGCCGCTGGTCACGACGAAATGGCGCTTGCCGTTTTCATCGAGCGGAAAATTGGACGCCAGCCGCCCCAGTTCGCGCGCGACGTCGTAATATTTCGATTTCTCGACCAGCCGCTCGGCCACCGTCCGCGCCGCGCCCGCCGGTGCCGCGTCGAGCAACGCGCGGGCCTGGTCGGGCTCCGGGATTCGCGCCGAGCCATAGACGACGAAGGTCGAGGCGATATTGGCGGCGTCGAACAGCAATTGCGGCTTGAGGAGTTCGAGCTGGAACCGCACCGGTCGCAGATCCTCGCGCAGCAGGAAGTCCATGTCCTGGAACGCCAGCCGGTAGGCGGGATCCTGCGTCTGCAGGGTCGAAACCCCGGTGGCGGCGGTGGCGGCGTCCTGTTTCGCGCGTGGGAAGGTCCGGGCCGGAACTTCGGTGTCGGTATTGGGAATGTGCGTCATCGCCCGGCTCTATCGCAAGGCGGCGGCGCTTTGAAGTCTAGCGGCAAAAGCTCGCCTCATCGTCCTCCAGGTGAAGGTGGTTGGCGTGCGCCGCATTGTAGTCGGGCGACAGCACCGTCCCGAACCGCCGGCACGCCGACTTGCGTACCGTGCGCAGGAACGCCTGCACCGCCGGATCGGGCGAAGTCCAGCCGCCGAGCACATTGATCCGCCGCCCGTCGGCCAGCACGAAACCGCCGATATCGACTGCGTTGGCAAGGCCGTGCCCCGACAATCGCGCCGGGCCGCCCGCGCCGACCACGTTGCGGCACGCATAGCTCCCGAAACTGTCGATCCGCGCGATCTCGCTGCCCAGGATCTGCCGCGCCGCCGGGACCGCGCCGAATCGCACCCAGCTGGCGAACTTGCCCGCCAAGCCGCAACGCATCGCGCCGAGGTTGTTCACCGGGGTGCCGATGTCGAGCAATTGCACCGCCCCCGCCGCCGAACAGCCGCCGCCGAACTGCTGGTCGGGCAAGGCCCGGAACCGCACGCCTTGCGCGAGCAGATCTGCGGTGCAGCGCTGGAATTCGCGGGTGGTCGGCGGCGGCGGGCCGGGCCGGCGTTCGTCGCGGCTTCCGCACGCGCTGAGAAAGAGGAGCAAGACCGGCCAACTGCGCACGAACCCACTTATCCGTTCGTCCCGAGCGAAGTCGAGGGACGCTGGGGGGATTGACCGCAGCCGTCCCGTCGCTACCGCCGCCGACGGGCCACGCGGTCCCAACGCCGCGCGTGCTCTCTGTAAGGAGAGACTATTGTGACCGATCACCCGAAACCGGCTGCAAAGCCGGCGCGACCCTTTTTCTCTTCCGGCCCATGCGCGAAGCCGCCCGGCTGGTTCCCCCACAATCTCGCAACCGAGAGCCTCGGCCGCTCGCACCGCTCCAAGCTCGGCAAGGCGCGGTTGCAGCATTGCCTCGACCTCATGCGCTCGCTGCTCAAGCTGCCAGACAGCCACCGGATTGCGATCGTCCCCGGCTCCGACACCGGCGCGTACGAAATGGCGATGTGGACGATGCTGGGGCAGCGCGGCGTTACCGCACTGGCGTGGGAAAGCTTCGGCGAAGGCTGGGTGACCGATGCGGTAAAACAGCTCGGGCTCGACCCGATCGTCATCCGCGCCAATTACGGCCAGCTGCCCGATCTCGCCCAAGTCGATTGGTCGACCGACGTGCTCTTCACCTGGAACGGCACGACCTCTGGCGTGCGTGTCCCCGACGGCGACTGGATCGCGCCCGACCGCGCGGGGCTCAGCTTCGCCGACGCAACGAGCGCGGTGTTCGCCTATGATCTGCCATGGGACCGGATCGATGTCGCGACCTTCAGCTGGCAGAAGGTATTGGGCGGCGAGGCGGCGCACGGCGTCCTGATCCTGGGACCCCGCGCGGTCGCGCGGCTCGAGAGCCATACCCCGAACTGGCCGCTCCCCAAGGTCTTCCGGCTCGTGTCGAAAGGCAAAGTGACCGAAGGCGTGTTCAAGGGCGAGACGATCAATACGCCGTCCTTGCTGGCGGTCGAGGACGCGATCTGGGCGCTCGAATGGGCGCAGGGGCTTGGCCCCGACGGGCTGAAGGCGCGGATCGCCGCGAACAACGAAGCGCTCGACGCGATCGTGGCGACACGCGACTGGCTCGGCCATCTCGCCGCCGCCCCGGCGACCCGTTCGCAGACCAGCGTGTGCCTGACCGTCGCCGACGCCGATGAAGGGTTCATCAAGCGGATGGCCGCGCTGCTCGAAGGCGAGGACGCCGCCTACGACGTCGCAGGCCACCGCGATGCTCCTGCGGGCTTGCGGATCTGGTGCGGCGCGACGGTCGATGCTGCCGACATCGCCGCGCTCGGGCCCTGGCTCGACTGGGCGTACGACCAAGCGAAAACATAAGCGTCATCCCCGCGAAAGCGGGGACCCATCTCCCTCCGTTGCTAAGCCGCTCTCGTAGGAGCTGGGCCCCGCCTCGGCGGGGGTGACGGAAAAAGCAGGAATCAAACCAATGCCAAAAGTGCTCATCAGCGACAAAATGGATCCCAAGGCCGCCGAGATCTTCCGCCAGCGCGGGGTCGAGGTCGACGAGATCACCGGCAAGACCCCGGAGGAACTGAAAAGCATCATCGGCGACTACGACGGCCTCGCGATCCGTTCTTCGACCAAGGTGACCAAGGACATCCTGTCCGCCGCGACCAAGCTGAAGGTCGTCGGGCGCGCCGGGATCGGGGTCGACAACGTCGATATCCCCGCTGCCAGCGCGCAGGGCGTGGTCGTCATGAACACGCCGTTCGGCAACAGCATCACCACCGCCGAACACGCAATCGCATTGATGTTCGCGCTCGCCCGCCAATTGCCCGAAGCCGACGCCAGCACGCAGGCGGGGAAGTGGGAAAAGAACCGCTTCATGGGGGTCGAGCTGACCAGCAAGACGCTGGGGCTGATCGGTGCCGGCAATATCGGCAGCATCGTCGCCGACCGCGCACTGGGGCTGAAGATGAAGGTCATCGCCTTCGACCCGTTCCTGACTCCCGAACGCGCGGTCGAACTGGGCGTGGAGAAGGTCGAACTCGACCAGTTGCTGACGCGCGCCGATTTCATCACGCTCCACACGCCCTTGACCGACCAGACCCGCAACATCCTGTCCGCGGAGAATCTGGCGAAGACCAAGCCCGGCGTCCGGATCATCAACTGCGCGCGCGGCGGGCTGATCGACGAAGCCGCACTCAAGGCCGGGCTTGATTCGGGGCATATCGCGGGCGCCGCGCTCGACGTGTTCGTCGAAGAGCCCGCCAGCGCCTCGCCGCTGTTCGGCACCCCCAATTTCGTCTCGACCCCGCACCTCGGCGCGTCGACGACCGAGGCGCAGGTCAACGTCGCGATCCAGGTCGCCGAACAGATGGCCGATTTCCTGGTCTCGGGCGGGGTCACCAATGCGCTCAACATGCCGAGCTTGTCGGCCGAAGAGGCGCCCAAGCTGAAACCGTACATGGCGCTCGCCGAAAAGCTCGGCTCGCTGGTCGGCCAGCTGACCGAGGACGCGCTGACCGGGGTGTCGGTCGAGGTCGAGGGCGCCGCCGCCGCGCTGAACCAGAAGCCGATCACCGGCGCGGTGCTGGCGGGGCTGATGCGGGTCCATTCCGACACCGTCAACATGGTCAACGCGCCGTTTCTGGCGAAAGAACGCGGGCTCGACGTGCGCGAAGTGCGGCGCGAGCGCGAGGGCGATTATCACACGCTCGTTCGCGTCGGCGTCACCGGTCCCGGCGGCAGCCGCTCGGTGTCGGGGACCTTGTTCGGCGAGGCGGCGCCGCGGCTGGTCGAACTGTTCGGGATCAAGGTCGAGGCCGATCTGACCGGCGACATGCTGTTCGTGGTCAACGACGACGCGCCCGGCTTCATCGGCCGGATCGGTACCGCGCTGGGCGCGGCGGGGGTCAACATCGGCACCTTCCACCTCGGGCGGCGCGAGGCGGGGGGCGAAGCGGTGTTGCTGCTCAGCGTCGATGAACCCGTCACCCCGGAGCTGATCGCGGCGGTGCGCGCGCTGCCGGGGGTGCGGACGGCGCGCGCGCTTTCGTTCTGATGGCCGAGCGCGATACCTGGCACAACCGCGCCAAGGTCTGGCTCGGCAACACGCTCCAGCTCGATCATTCGACGCTGCACGTCCATGTCGGGATGGTGATCTGGCTCGCGTGTGTCCTGATCGCGGGCGATATCGGCGCGCTCTGGCCGCTCGCGGTCGTGATCGCCGCCGAGCTGTTCAACGAATGTCTCGATCGCTGGCGGGTCGGGTCGTGGCGGATCGCCGACACGCTCGCCGACATCGTCAATTCGGTGCTGTGGCCGCTGGTCCTGTTCGCGCTCGCCCGCGCCGGGCTCATCGGTTAGGCGATCCCGATGAGCGATGCGCTGCTGCCCGAGGGATTTCGCGACCGCTTGCCGCCGTTCGCCGACGCCGCCGCGCGCTTCGAGGATGCGGTGTTGGGGGTGGCGCGCGGTTACGGGTACGAGCGCGTCGATCCGCCCTTGGTCGAGTTCGAGGCGAGTCTGGCCGGACGGCTCGGCGGGGCGGGCACCCGCGCGGCGGTGCGCTTCGTCGACCCGCACAGCCAGCGGACCCTAGCGATCCGCCCCGACATCACCGCGCAGATCGGGCGGATCGCTGCGACCCGGCTTGCCGCCAATCCGCGCCCGGTGCGGCTGTCCTACGCGGGCGCGGTGCTGCGGCTGCGCGCCGCGCCGCTCGATCCGGCGCGCGAACGGCGGCAGGTCGGTTGCGAACTGATCGGCCGCGATTCGGTCGCCGCCGCCAGTGAGATCGTCGCGGTCGCGGTCGCCGCCCTGAACGCCGCCGGGGTGAGCGGGCTGTCGCTCGATTTCACCTTCCCCGATCTGGTCGATGCGCTTGCCGCCGGGCCGCTGCCGCTCGCGCCCGAGCGGATCGAGCCGGTCCGCGCCGCGCTCGACGCGAAGGACGCGGGCAAGGTCGCCGACCTTGCCCCCGCCTATCTTCCGCTGATCGCCGCGGCGGGACCGTTCGACCAGGCGCTGGCTCGGCTGCGCGCGTTCGATGGAACCGGGGTGCTGGCCAGCCGGCTCGACGGGCTGGCCGCGATCGCCGCCGGTCTTGCGAGCGTTCGCCTGACCCTCGACCCGACCGAGCGGCACGGCTTCGAATATCAGAGCTGGTTCGGTTTTTCGCTGTTCGCCGACGGGGTCGCGGGCGAGATCGGCCGCGGCGGCAGCTACCGCATCCACCGCGACGGCGGCGCCGAACCGGCCACCGGCTTTTCGCTGTTTCCCGATATGCTCGCCGCCGCCGCCGTGGACGACCGCCGCCGCTTGTGGCTGCCGCTCGGCACCGACCCGGCGCTGGCCGACCGCCTGCGCGGCGAAGGCTGGGTCGCGGTCGCCGCGCTCGACGATACCGACAGCGCGGCGGCGCAATTGTGCACGCATGTGCTGGGCGACGGGATGTGCCGCCCGCTATAGATGCTTTGCCAGGAACGCCGCGACCGCCGGCCCGACCGGGTCTCCCGGCGTGCCGAACCCGCGGTTCAGCCGCATGTGATCGGTGTCGGGCACCCGCGTGACGGTGGCGACCGCGCCCGCCTTCACCAGCGCCGCGGCCAGCGCGTCGGATTGCTCGCCCGAAGCGCGACGGTTCGCATCGGTGCGGAAATCGAACGCCGCGGCGTTGGGCGCGGCGGCGTGCGCCAGCGGCGACACCCGCCACTGCGCAGCGCGGTCGTCGCCGAAGGCGTTGAGGTAGGTTCGCCGTAGCAAGGGTCCGGCATCGGCGAGCTGTCGCGGCACGTCGTACCCCGCGCCGTCGAGCAGCACGACCGCCCGCACCGCCCGCATCGGCACCCCCGCCTTGGCCAGATAGGCGGGGTCGGTCGCCACCAGCGCGGCGAGATGCGCGCCCGCCGAATGGCCGACCAGCGCGATTCGGTCGGGATCGATCCCCAGCGTCGCCGCCTGTCGCCGAACCGCGCCGATCGCCGCGGCCAGGTCGCTCGCCTGATCGGCGACGCTGACCGCCGGCACGAAGCGGTAGCCGGCGCTCGCGAACGCATAGCCGTGCGCACCGAAGAACGCAGGCTTGGCCCCCACCATCGCCTTGTCGCCGCGCCGCCAGCCGCCGCCGTGGACGAAGATCACCAGCGGCGCTTTCACCCCGGCCGGGGTGACGTCGATCGCCTGCAACGGGTCGTTGCCATAGGAAATCGTCCGCGGCGCGACCGTCGGTGCCGCCAGCGCGAGTGCGACTGCTATCCAACCCTGCCACATCGTCCGTTTCCTTCGTCGACTCGCCCGCCAGCCTCATCGCACGCAATTGTCGCAAGGGTGTCCCGGCGCTAGAGCGGGGGCTTCTCTGGCATGATGACGGGACTTGGGCGTTGGCGAACGTGGCGGTGGTCGGCGCGCAATGGGGCGACGAGGGCAAGGGCAAGATCGTCGACTGGCTGGCCGAACGTGCCGATCTGGTTGTGCGGTTCCAGGGCGGGCACAACGCCGGCCACACCTTGGTCGTCGGCGATGCTGTCTACAAACTCTCGCTGCTGCCCTCGGGCGTGGTGCGCGGCACGCCCAGCGTCATCGGCAACGGCGTCGTGCTCGACCCGTGGCACCTGCGCGAGGAGGTCGCGCGGCTCGAGGCGCAGGGCGTAACCGTGACCCCCGAAACGTTGCTGATCGCCGACACCTGTGCGCTGATTCTGCCGTTTCACCGCGACCTCGATGCGCTGCGCGAAGACGCGAGCGGCGCGGGCAAGATCGGCACCACCCGGCGCGGGATCGGCCCGGCGTATGAGGACAAGGTCGGACGACGCGCGCTGCGGGTCTGCGACCTCGCGCATCTCGACGCGCTCGATCCGCAGCTCGACCGGCTGACGGCGCATCACGACGCGCTCCGCACCGGCTTCGGCGAACCGCCGATCGACCGCGCGCGGCTGATCGCCGATCTGACCGAGATTGCCGATTTCGTGCTGAAGTTCGCGCAACCGGTGTGGAAAGTGCTGACCGAGGCCCGCGGCCGCGGCCGGCGCATCCTGTTCGAAGGCGCGCAAGGTGTGCTGCTCGACATCGACCACGGCACCTATCCCTTCGTCACCAGCAGCAATACGATCGCGGGCACCGCCGCGGGCGGTTCGGGGCTGGGGCCGAGCGCCGTCGGGTTCGTGCTCGGGATTGCCAAGGCGTATACGACGCGGGTCGGGTCGGGACCGTTCCCGACCGAATTGGCGAACGACACGGGCGAGCGGCTCGGCCAGCGCGGCCACGAATTCGGCACGGTGACGGGGCGCAAGCGCCGCTGCGGCTGGTTCGACGCGGTGCTGGTGCGGCAGGCCGCCGCGGTCAGCGGGATCACCGGAATCGCGCTGACCAAATTGGACGTGCTCGACGGGTTCGAGGAAATTCGCATCTGCACCGGCTATCGGCTGCGCGGGGAGACGATCGATCACCTGCCCGCGCACGCCGCCGATCAGAATGCGGTCGAGCCGATCTACGAAACGATGCCGGGGTGGAGCGAGACGACGGCCGGCGCGCGCAGCTGGGCGGACCTTCCCGCGCAGGCGATCAAATACATCCGCCGGATCGAAGAATTGATCCGCTGTCCGGTCGCGCTCGTCTCGACCAGTCCCGAGCGCAACGACACAATCCTCGTCCGCGACCCGTTCGCGGATTAGCCGCGCGGGTTCGGGGTCGGGGTCGCGCTGGGGGTCGGTGAAGGCGTCGCGGTCGGTGAGGGCGCAGGGGCGGTCGTCGGCACCGCCTGCGGCACCTTTTCCATATCGTCGTCGGTGGTCGTCGGTCCCGTCGTTGTCGGCGCCGGAGCCGGCGCGGTCGGGGTTCCCGCGGGTGGCGCTTCCTGTGCTAGCGCGGCGGTGCCGGCCAGCATCAGTCCCGCGATGATCGTGATGCGCATGACCTGATCCTCGAATGGTGAGCGCTTACAACGCCTTACCTTCGCGATCGGGTCCAGCCCGGCTCAGCCGCATTGCGCACGGTGGCGCAGTTTGTGGTCGGCCAGCACCAGTGCCACCATCGCCTCGACCACCGGTACGCCGCGGATGCCGACGCACGGATCGTGGCGGCCCTTGGTCGCGATTTCGGTCGCTGCGCCGTCCCGCGTAATCGTCGCGATGGGGGTCAGGATACTGCTGGTCGGCTTGAACGCGACCCGCAGCCGGATCGGCTGCCCGGTCGAGATCCCGCCTGCGATCCCGCCCGCGTGGTTGGCCAGGAACTGGGGGCCGTTCTCGCCGGGCCGCATTGCATCGGCATTCTCTTCGCCGCGCAGTGCCGCCGCGGCGAAGCCGTCGCCGATCTCGACCCCCTTGACCGCGTTGATCCCCATGCACGCCCCCGCCAAATCCGCATCGAGCTTGGCGTAGAGCGGCGCGCCCCAGCCCGCGGGCACGCCGGTCGCCTGGCACGCGATCACCGCGCCGAGCGAAGACCCGGCCTTGCGCGCGGCATCGACCAGCCCCTCCCAGCGCGCCGCCGCCGCCGCGTCGGGGCAGAAGAAGGGATTCGCCTCGATCTGCGCGTCGTCGAAATTGGCGGGGTCTACGCAGTCGCCGCCGATCGCCTCGACCCAGCCGCGCACCCGCACCTCGGGCATCACCAGCCGTGCGACCGCCCCCGCCGCGACCCGCATCGCGGTCTCGCGCGCGCTGCTCCGCCCGCCCCCGCGCGGATCACGCCGCCCGTATTTGGCGTCATAGGCGTAATCGGCATGGCCGGGCCGATACGCCTGCGCGACATCGCCATAGTCCTTCGGCCGCTGGTCGACGTTGGCGATCTGCAGCGCGATCGGCGTCCCCGTCGTCGCGCCCTCATACACGCCCGACAGGATCGTGACCCGGTCGGGTTCCTGCCGCTGCGTCGTGAATCGCGACGTCCCCGGCCGCCGCCGATCGAGCCACGGTTGAAGATCGGCTTCGCTGAGCGCGATTCCCGGCGGACACCCATCGACCACCGCCCCGATCGCCGCCCCGTGGCTTTCGCCCCAGGTCGTGACGCGTAACAGGTGGCCGAAGCTATTGTGGGACATGACTAAACGCGCATTGCAGTGACAGGCATCCAGTGCCCTTCATCTGTCATGTAGTTCCAAAAGTCCCATCCATTCACTTGATATCCAGCGGCTGCTACACCTGCGGGTGAGAAATCTTTGTAGACTTTGCCGTCATAACTCACTCCTCCCTTGGTAACGGTGGCATGCACCGTACGGCCGTCCCTAAAACTGTGCTCAAGCTTCAAGCCAATCGGAAACGCGCCACCCTTGTGCATCCATACTTCTCCCTCAGTAGATAAGGACGGGTGGTCAGCATCTTTAAAGATCGAAATAGCCTCTTTGATAACGTCACCCTCGGTCATGTCCTCCGAACGGCGACGGGCTACAATTTCCTTATAAGTGGCAAAATCGACCTCAATCATCGGCATCAGATTACTCCTTCGCCGATCACTCTAGAGTACTCTGGAGTGCTGTCAAGCGCTCACGCCAGCGCGATATCCGGCGCGTCTTCGGCCTTCATGCCGATCACGTGATAGCCCGCATCCACATGGTGCGTCTCACCGGTCACCCCGCTCGCGAGGTCGCTCAGCAGGTACAGCCCCGCCCCGCCGACATCCTCGATCGTCACGTTGCGCTTCAGCGGCGAATTCAGCTCGTTCCACTTCAGAATCAGCCGGAAATCGCCGATCCCGCTCGCCGCGAGCGTCTTGATCGGCCCCGCGCTGATCGCATTCACGCGGATGTTGTCGCGGCCCAAGTCGACCGCCAGATATTGCACGCTGGTCTCGAGCGCGGCCTTCGCAACTCCCATCACGTTATAGTGCGGGATCACCTTCTCCGCGCCGTAATAGCTGAGCGTCAGCAGCGCCCCGCCATTTGGCATCATCGCCCGCGCCCGCGCCGCCACCGCGACGAACGAATAGACGCTGATGTTCATCGTCAGCAGGAAATTGTCGAGGCTGGTGTCGACATAGCCGCCGCGCAGCTCGTTCTTGTCCGAAAAGCCGATCGCGTGGACGACGAAATCGATCGTCGGCCATTCCTGCGCCAACGCCGCGAAGGTCTGGTCGAGCGCCGCCATGTCGCTGACGTCGCATTCGTAGAGCCGTGCGACCCCGAGCTGTTCGGCCAGCGGGCGGACCCGCTTTTCCATCACCTCACCCTGGTAACTGAACGCGAGTTCGGCACCGTGCGCGCTCAGCTGCTTGGCGATGCCCCAGGCCAGCGACTTGTCATTGGCGAGCCCCATGATCAGCCCGCGCTTGCCCGCCATCAACATCCTGCGACTCCCCTTTCACGCCGCGGCGGGTGTCGCTCCGGTCGCGGGCGACTCCCTTACGTCGGGAACCCCGCCTTCCGCCAGTGCCGCGTTGAGCTGCGCCGCCATCGAAATGCCCAGCCCGATGATGAAGAAGAAATACAGCGCAACGATCACCCCGGCGAGGCTGCCGTAGGTCAGATCGTAGCCACCGAGCTGTGCGAGCACGACCGGCAGCAACGCGGTCGACCCGAGCCACCAGATCGTGGTCAGCAGCGCGCCAGGCCATTTCGGGCATTTGCCGTAGCGGTATTTGCCCGGAGTGACCGAATAGAACAAAAGATAGAGCGCGCCGAACATGACCGCGGCCGGGATCAGCCGCGACAGCCCGATCCATCCCGCCGCGCCTTCCGCGAACGGCAGCAACCGGTACACGAACTGCTCGACCGCGGTCAGCAGCCCCTGAACCAGGAACGAGACGAGCGCGAGCACGACCGAGCCGACGATCACCAGCACCGACCCCAGCCGGTAGCGCCAGAACGGCTGGCTGAATTCGGTCCCGTACGCGCGGCGGAACACGTCGCGGATCGTTTCGATGAAGCTTCCCACCGTCCACAACCCGACCAATGCGCCGAGCCACAGCAGCGAGCCGGTCCGCGCCGCCAGCACGTCCAGAATCGGCTGGCGCAGCAGCTTGCCGACATCGGGCGGCAGCGTCGCCAGGAACGACCCGACCGCGCGCAAGGTCTCGGCATCCTGCCCGAATACCGAGGCGATCGCGGCGGCGACGATGAAGAACGGGAACAACGTCATCAACGCCAGGAACGCCAGATTGCCGGCGTGGATGAAGCCGTCCGAATAGACCCCGATGCCGACCCGCTTCAGCACTTCGAACGCCTTGCCGCCGGGACGGAGCTGCGCGAAGCGGCGGTCGCTTTCACCCGTCGTGCGTCCCCCCTGCCGGGCCCGTGCTTCGGGCGATTCGGGGGAGATCGGGTTCACGCCCGATTAGACGCCCAGCTTGGCGCGCGGGTTCCCGCCCCCGCTCCAGCCGCGCACGAAGCTTTCGAGCGCAGCGTCGCCCGCCGGCAGGTCGATCATCAGCGTCACCAGCTGATCGCCCCGCGTGCCGTTGGGCCCGCCCGCCTTCTTGTGGAAGCCGCGCTCCTTCAACCGCAGCGTCTTGCCGCTCGAGGAGCCCGGCGGCACGGTCAGTGTCACCGGCCCGTCGACGGTGGGAACGCGCACCGGCCCGCCCGCGACCGCTTCGGTCAGCGTCACCGGCAGGTTCAGCCGGACATTGTCGCCGTCGCGCACGAAAAACGGGTGCTTGCCGATCTCGATCGTGACGATCGCGTCGCCCGCGCCGGCTTCGCCCGGCGCCCCCTTGCCGCCGAGCCGCATCTGGGTGCCGCTCTCGACCCCGGCGGGCAGCTTCAGGTCGATCGTCTTGCCTTCGCCCAGCGTAATCCGCTGCGGGCTGAGCAGCGCCGCATCGACGAAGCCGACCGCCAGTTTGTAGGCGATATTGGCGCCCTTCGCCGGGGCCCCGCGCCGCCCGAACCCGCCGAACCCGCCCGAAAAACCGCCGCCGCCCTTTTGCGCGCCGCCGCCGAACAATCCTTCGAAGATGTCGTTGATGTCGCCCGCGTTGCCGCCCCCGCCGAAATCGAAGTTCGGGGCGGCGCCGGGCCGCCCCTGCCCGAACGGACTGCCCCCGCCGGCGCCGCGCCCGCCGAACCCGAACGGTGCCGCCGGATTGCCCTCGCCGTCGATCTCGCCGCGGTCGAAGCGCGCGCGTTTGTCCTTGTCGCTCAGCAGGTCGTACGCGTTCGTGACCTTGCCGAAGCGTTCGGCCTTCGCCGGATTGTCCTTGTTGCGATCGGGGTGCAGCTCCTTGGCGAGCTTCCTGTACGCCTTCTTGATCTCGGCTTCGGTCGCGGTACGGGCGACCCCCAAAGTCTGATACGGATCGGCCACGTCTTGCCCCAGCAGGTGTATTAGCCGCCTAGATGGGGCAAGCCGCGCCGTTGCGCAAACCCGCGTGTGCGCTACCTAGCCCGAGTGTCCGCCGACCCCCTTGCCACGCTTCAGTCCGTCTTCGGTTTCCCGGCACTGCGCGGGGTGCAGGACCAGGTGATCGCGCGCGTGCTGGCGGGCGAGCGCACGTTGGCGGTGATGCCGACCGGGGCGGGCAAGTCGCTGTGCTACCAGCTGCCCGCGGTGGTGATGCAGGGCACTTGCGTGGTTGTCAGCCCGCTGATCGCGCTGATGCACGACCAATTGCGCGCCGCGACCGCGGTCGGGATTCGCGCCGCCACCTTGACGTCGGTCGACGAAAACCGCGCCGAGACGATCGCGCGCTTCCGCGCGGGCGAACTCGACTTGCTCTACGTCGCCCCCGAGCGCGCGTCGCAGCCCGGTTTCCGCGAATTGCTGTCCGCCACCAGGCTGTGCCTCTTCGCGATCGACGAAGCGCATTGCGTGTCGGAATGGGGCCACGACTTCCGCCCCGACTACCGGCTGCTGCGGCCGCTGCTCGACGCGTTCCCCGATGTCCCCCGCCTTGCGCTGACCGCGACCGCCGATGCGCATACCCGCGCCGACATCCTCGAACAGCTCGGCATCCCGGCGGCGGGGGAGATCGTCGCGGGGTTCGACCGACCCAACATCCGCTACCTCATCTCCTCGCGCGATAACGTCACGCGTCAGGTTCTCGACCTCGTCGCGAGCGAACCCGGCCCCGGCATCGTCTACGCCCAGACCCGCGCCGCGACCGAGAAACTCGCCGCCGCGATCGCGGCGACCGGCCGCCCGGCGCGCGCCTATCACGCAGGCCTCGAGCCCCAGATCCGCGCCGCCAACCAGGCCGCGTTCGTCGCGTCGGAGGAAATGGTGGTCTGCGCGACGATCGCGTTCGGGATGGGGATCGACAAGCCCGACGTCCGCTTCGTCGC
>JAZKGJ010000019.1:0-4996 GCA_040385975.1 Pseudomonadota bacterium
CGATCCGGGCACCAACGTTGTCGAAGTACACGTGTCGCGACTGCGCGCCGAGCTGGACCGGAACGCACCGCCGATGCTGCTGACCGAGCGCGGGCGCGGGTATCGGCTGATCGTGCCCGACGTTGCGGCGGCCGCGCTCGCGTCCTAGCGTCGCGCGATGAATGCCCAAACCGACAGCCGCGTCACCATCACCGTCGCCGACCAGGTCGCCGACGTCCGCCTCAACCGCCCGGACAAGATGAACGCGATCGACCCGGCGATGTTCGAACGCATCGGCGCTGCGATCGATTCGCTCAGCCAGCGCACCGACGTCCGCTGCGTCGTGCTATCTGGCGAAGGTCGCGGCTTCTGCGCCGGGCTCGACATGGCCAGCATGGCGGCGGGTGGCTCCGGCACCGGACGCGAACGCAACGATCAGGGCAGCATCCTGCCGCAACACGTGACATGGGGCTGGCGCCAGCTGCCGATGCCGGTGATCGCCGCAATTCACGGAGTCGCGTTCGGCGGGGGGTTTCAGATCATGTCGGGGGCCGACATCCGCATCGTCCATCCCGCCAGCCGCTTCGCGATCCGCGAAGTGCATTGGGGACTCGTACCCGACATGGCGGGCTTTCCGATCTGGCGCACCCTAGTGCGCGACGACGTGCTGCGCGAACTGGTCTACACTGCGCGGGAGTTCGGCGCGGACGAGGCGCTGCGCCACGGTTTCGTGACAAGCATCGCCGACGACCCCCACGCCGCGGCGATGGCGCTGGCGCGCGAGATCGCGGCACGCAGCCCGCACGCGGTTCGCGGGGCGAAGCGGCTGCTCAATATGGCGCACTACGCCGATCCGCGCGCGATGCTCGAAGCCGAGACCGAGGAACAGGTTGCGGTGATCGGCAAGCCCAACATGATGGAAGCGGTCGCCGCCAACATGGGCAAACGCGCGGCGGTCTTCAGCGACTGATCAGATATTCGCCGAGCGCCGCACGGAAGTCGGCGGGCATCTCCGGCGCGTCGAGCACGACCGTTACGTCCCCCGTCGCGATCGGGACGCCGTTCTGAAAGGCGGCGCCGATGATCGTCCATGACCGTCCGCCGATCCGACCGATCCCGTGCGCCATCGTCACGTCCGTCGGAAACCCGCCCTCGGCCAAGTAATTGATCTCCTGCGCCGCGATCAACCACTGGGTGTCGCGAAACCGGACCAGCCCGACCGCATGATTGAACCGCGTCCGCGCGGTCTCGAACAATGCCACCATCGCGACGTTGTTGATGTGCCCGAGCACGTCGAGATCGGCGAACCGCGTCTGGACCGTGTCGATGTGCGGATAGCTGGCGGGGTCGAGCCGCCAGGGGTCGGGCTTTGCCAATTAGCGCGGCGCCATCCGAATTGCGCCATCCAGCCGCACGTCCTCGCCGTTGAAATAGCTGTTCTCGAGCATCGTGAGCGCGAGGTTGGCGTATTCCGGCGCGGCACCGAGCCGCTTCGGGAACGGCACCGACGCGGCGAGCGCATCGCGGACCGGTTGCGGCGCGCCCTTCATCAAGGGTGTGTCGAAGATGCCGGGCAGGATCGTGTTGATCCGGATGCCCTCGCTCATCAGGTCGCGCGCGATCGGCAGCGTCATGCCGACGACCCCGCCCTTCGAGGCGGAGTAAGCGGCTTGGCCCATCTGGCCGTCCTCGGCGGCGACGCTGGCGGTCATCACGATCGCGCCGCGTTCGTTGTCGTCACCCGCGTCGAGCGTCAGCATCCCCGCGGCGGACTTGGCGACGCAGCGGAAGGTGCCGACCAAGTTGATCTGAATAAGCCAGTTGAACGCATCGAGGCTGAAATGCTTGATGCTGCCGTCTTCCTTCGAGCGGCTGGCGGTCTTCATCGCGTTGCCGGTGCCGGCGCAGCAGACGAGGACGGATTCCTGGCCGTGCGCGGCGCGCGCCTTGGCGAAGCCGGCATCGACGCTCTCGTCGCTGGTGACGTTCACTTCGCAGAAGATACCGCCGATGTCGGCCGCGACCGCTTCGCCCTTCTCGGCCTGCAGGTCGAAGATCGCGACCTTCACGCCCTTGGCAGCGAGTGCCCGCGCGGTGGCTTCGCCGAGGCCCGAAGCGCCGCCGGTGATGACCGCGGCGGTGGTGGAATCGAGTTTCATAAAAATGCTCCTCACCGTGTTCCTGCGAAAGCAGGAACCCAGGGCGGCAAGCATTGCGCTCGCGACCCTAGGCTCCTGCGTCCGCAGGAGCACATTCGATTGATTACAGCCGCTCGACGATCGTGACGTTGGCCAGCCCGCCGCCTTCGCACATCGTTTGCAGCCCGTAGCGCCCGCGGCGTTTGTGGAGCGCGTGGACGAGCGTCGCCATCAGCTTGGTGCCGCTCGCGCCGAGCGGATGCCCGAGCGCGATTGCGCCGCCGTTGACGTTGAGCTTGGCATGATCGCCGCCGGTATGCTTGAGCCACGCGAGCGGCACCGGCGCAAACGCCTCATTGACCTCGTAAAGGTCGATGTCGGCGATGCTCAACCCGGCGCGCTTCAACGCCTTGTCGGTCGCGAACAGCGGCTCCTCGAGCATCACCACCGGGTCGCCGCCCGTAACGGTCAGATTGTGGACCCGCGCGAGCGGGGTCAGCCCGTGTTCCTTCAGCGCGCGTTCGCTGACGATCATCACCGCCGACGAACCGTCGCAGATCTGGCTGGCATTCGCGGCGGAGATGACCCCGCCTTCCTGCAACAATTTGACCGAATGGATGCCCTCAAAGGTCGCGTCGAAGCGGATGCCCTCGTCGGTCAGATGGCACGCCTCGCCCTCGGGCGTGGTGATCTCCAGCCCGACGATCTCGTCCCGGAAGTCGCCGCGTTCGGTCGCGGCAGCGGCGCGGCGGTGCGATTCGAGGGCATATTCGTCGAGCTGGTCGCGGGTGAAGCCGTATTTCTTCGCGATCATCTCGGCGCCCATGAACTGGCTGAACTGGACTCCCGGAAAGCGCTCCTGCTGGCGCGGCGACATCGCCTTGCCGAGCCCAGCCTGCGCGTGGAGCATCCCGGTCGAGCCCATCGGCACGCGGGTCATCGATTCGACCCCCGCGGCGATCACGACGTCCTGCGTGCCCGACATCACCGCCTGCGCCGCAAACTGAATCGCCTGCTGCGACGAGCCGCACTGGCGGTCGATGGTGACCGCGGGAACGCTCTGCGGCAGCTTCGATGCCAGCACAGCGCCGCGCCCGACCTGAAACGACTGTTCGCCGCCCTGGCTGACGCAGCCCATGATGACGTCCTCGACTGCGGCGGGGTCGATCCCGGTGCGGTCGACGACTGCGTTGAGGACTTCGCCGGCCATGTCGGCGGGGTGCCAGCCGGCCAGTTTCCCGCCGCGCTTGCCGCCCGCGGTCCGCACCGCTTCGACGATATAGGCTTCCGCCACCGCATCTCTCCCGATTAGGTTCGTGTTTGAAACGGCTTTTGCGCAATCCGCGCCGACCGGCAAGGGGACTTCAGGTGGATGTCAGCGAAGCGGTGGCGCAGCGGCGCTCGGTGCGGGGCTATCTCGATACGCCGGTCGATCCGGTGTTGCTGCGCGATCTGGCGGCGCGCGCTGCCCGCGCGGCGTCGGGGGGCAACCTCCAGCCGTGGCACGTCGATCTGGTCCACGGCGAGAGTCTAAAGCGGCTGAAGGCGAACATGGCGGCCAAGCTGGCGGCGCGCGAGCGTGAGGAGCCGGGCTATCAGATCTATCCGCTCGAACTCGACGATCCGTATCGCGGGCGGCGGTTTCAGATCGGCGAGGCGATGTACGGCCACATCGGCATCGCCCGCGACGCGAAGCGCGAGCGGCTGGCGTGGTTCGCGCGCAACTATCAATTCTTCGGCGCGCCCGCGGCGTATTTCGTGACGGTCGCGCGTGGGATGGGGCCGCCGCAATGGTCCGACCTGGGGATGTATCTGGCGACGCTCAGCCTGCTCGCGGTCGAGGCGGGGCTGGGGACCTGCGCGCAGGAATGCTGGGCGATGTATCCGCGCACGGTCGAGCAGTTTTTGGGTACGCCGGGGGAGCGAATGCTCTTTTGCGGGATGGCGATCGGGTATGAGGATGCGGCCGAGCCCGCCAACCGGTTGCGCAGCGAACGCGCGCCGGTCGGGGAGTGGTTGGTGGAGCACGGCTGACATATTCAGCCTTACCGTCACGCTGAACTTGTTTCAGCATCCACCTAGCGCCGGCGGGCTTCGCTTTGCCGGGAGAGGTGGACCCTGAAACGAGTTCAGGGTGACGGAAGGCGTGGGTTCGGGTCAGCTCAGTTCGCGCTCGCCTGCGGGTGCCCGCGCCCGCCGCCGCCCGGGCGCCGGCTGTTGCCGACCCGACCGCGGGGCGCATACGGATTGCTCGGGCGCGCGGCATGAGTGGCGCGCGGCGGGCGGGTGCCGCGCGGACCGCGCGGGCGGTCTTCGCGGGCCGCGGGATCCTCGCCGATCGCCTTGACGCGGGTCGACTTGATCTGTCCCGACAGCTTCAGGAAGTCCTCGGGCAGCGGTGCGACGTTGACCTTCTGCCGGGTCAGCTTCTCGATGTCCTTCAGGAACGGCTTTTCGTCGTCGGCGCAGAAGCTAACTGCGATGCCGCTCTTGCCGGCGCGCGCGGTCCGGCCGATCCGGTGGACGTATTGCTCTGGCACGTTGGGCAGTTCGAAGTTGATGACGTGGCTGACCCCCGACACGTCGATGCCGCGCGCGGCGATGTCGGTCGCGACCAGCACGGGCACGGTGCCGTCCTTGAACGCGGCGAGCGAGCGCTCACGCTGCGGCTGCGACTTGTTGCCGTGGATCGCTGACGACTTTACACCGTTGCCCGCGAGCAGCTTCACGACGCGGTCGGCGCCGTGCTTGGTGCGGGTGAAGACGAGCGCGCGCTCGATCGGCTCATTCTGGAGAATGAGCGTCAAGAGCGACTGCTTCTCGGCCTGGTTGACGAAGGTCACGTGCTGATCGACGCGCTCGGCGGTGGTCGCGGCGGG
>JAZKGJ010000020.1:0-5848 GCA_040385975.1 Pseudomonadota bacterium
GCGGGCGACTTCCCGCGCCGGGTGCGAATCAGCGGCAACAGCATCGGCTGGTGGAGCGGCGAGATCGCGGCGTGGAAGGCCAACCGGCCGCTCGCCGCGCCGGGCTGACCGCCCCTTTTTTACCTGCTCCGGGGGTATTGCTGGGGGTATCGGCCCCGCTCCCCTCCACGAAAAACGCTAAAGAACAAAGGGGATACGATGCATACTTTCAGTCCTTGTCGGGCATCCAGGATTTGTCAGCTAAATCAACAATTTACTTCGCCTGCGCCAGCAGTTGCGCGGCGTCGGGTCCGGCCCAGTCCATTCCGCCGGTAACCCGCGCGACTTCGCGGCCGTCGCTGCCGTAGAGCAAGGTCGTCGGCAGGTTCGCGGCATAAGCGACGCTCAACTGCAATTCCGGGTCGCGCAGATCACGCAGCGCCTTGAAGCGGCGTTCGGCGAAGAATGCGGCGACCTTGGGCGCGTTGTCGGCGCTGTCCTGATTGACCACGACGACCTGCAGCTTGCCGGCCTCGCGCACCGCCAACGTGTCGAGCGTCGGCATCTCCGCGACGCACGGCGCGCACCAGGTCGCCCACAGATTGACCAGGAGCGGCTTGCCCTTGAACGACGCGAGCGTGACCGGCTTGCCGGCGGCGTCGGTCAGCGTCGCGGCGGGCGGCGCTTCGCCGCGGTGGCTGAAATCGGGGACGATGACTCCACCGGTCGGCGGCGGCAGCGCGGGGTCGGCGGCGACCTCGGCCGCGGTGACGGGCGCGGCGGCCGCGGTCCGGTTCGCTTGAACGGCGTCGGGCGAGCCCCTATCGCACGCGGTGAGCACCAGGGGCAGCAGACAGATGAGCAGCGAGCGCACTTCAGGCTCCAATCCGATGTGGGGCGGGCGCTTTGCCGAAGGTCCCGCGGCGGTGATGCGCGAGATCAATGCCTCGATCCCGTTCGACCGCCGCATGTGGCAGCAGGATATCGCCGGGTCAAAGGCGCATGTTGCGATGCTGGGCGCGACGGGGATCGTGTCGGCGGACGATGCCGCGGCGATCGCGGCGGGGCTCGACACGGTGGCGGCGGATTACGCGGCGAACGGCGTGCCCGCCGATTTGGCGCTTGAGGACATCCATATGCTGACCGAAGCGCGGCTGACCGCAGCGATCGGCCCGGTGGCGGGGCGGCTCCACACCGCGCGCAGCCGCAACGACCAGGTCGCGACCGATTTCCGGCTGTGGGTGCGCGACGCGATCGATCAGACGCGGGCGGCGTTGGGTGGGTTGCTCGATGCGCTGATCGCGCGGGCGGAAGAGCATGCCGATGCGGTCATGCCGGGCTTCACGCACCTCCAGTCGGCCCAGCCGGTGACGCTCGGCCATCATTTGCTGGCGTATCACGAGATGATCGCACGCGACCGCAGCCGCTTCGCCGACGCCCGCGCGCGCGCGAACCTGTGCCCGCTCGGCAGCGCGGCACTGGCCGGAACCGGCTTCCCGATCGACCGCGCCGCGACCGCCGCCGCGCTCGGCTTCGACGGACCGACCCGCAACAGCCTCGACGCGGTCAGCGACCGCGATTTCGCGATCGAATATCTCACCGCCGCCGCCCAGACCGCGCTCCATTTGTCGCGCCTCGCCGAGGAATTCGTGCTCTGGGCATCGCAGCCGTTCGGCTTTGTGAGCCTCAGCGACCAATGGTCGACCGGTAGCTCGATCATGCCGCAAAAGCGCAACCCCGACGCTGCCGAACTGGTCCGCGGGCATTCGGGGCGTATCGTCGGCTGCCTGACCGCCTTGATGGTGACGATGAAGGGGCTCCCGCTCGCCTATTCGAAGGACATGCAGGACGACAAACCGCCGGTGTTCGAGGCGCACGACCTGCTCGGCCTCAGCGTCGCGGCGATGACGGGGATGGTCGCCAGCGCCAACTTCCGCACCGAACGGATGCGCGCGCTGGCGGAGAGCGGCTACGCGACCGCGACCGACCTCGCGGATTGGCTGGTGCGCGAAGCCGGGCTGCCGTTTCGCGAGGCGCACCATGTCACCGGGCGTGCGGTGGCGCGGGCCGAAGCGCTCGGGGTGCCGCTCGACGCGGTGCCGCTCGCCGACCTGCGCGCGATCGACGCGCGGGTCGATGAGCGCGTGTTCGGCGTGTTGAGCGTGGACGCGTCGGTCGCCAGCCGCACCAGTTTCGGCGGCACCGCACCCGCCAACGTCCGCGCGGCGGTTGCGGCGGCGCGCAAAGCGCGCGAGGAAGCGGCATGAAGTTCGCATTGCTCCTGCTCGCCCTGGCCCTCACCGCCTGCGGCAAGGCCGCGCCGCTGAAGCCCGCCGCGGGCAACGCGCTGCCCGCCGCACCCTATGGCGCGCGCGCCACCCCGACCGCCGAGCGGCTGCTGACCCCCGCGCCCGAGACCCGGCCCGAGCGCAGCGACGAACTGCTCAAGCGATCGTCCCCCCGCGAAACCGACGAATTCGACCTGCCGCCTGAGTAAATGGACCATTTCACGCTGATCGACGGCGCGCTCCATGCCGAGCGCGTGCCGCTCGCGCGGATCGCCGCGGAGGTCGGCACCCCGGTGTACGTCTATTCGCGCGCGACGCTCGAACGCCATGCGCGGGTGTTTCGCGAAGGACTGGCGGGGGTGCCGAACGTCCACCTCGCGTTCGCGGTCAAGGCGAACCCCAATCTCGCGGTGCTGCGCGTGCTGGCCGACGCCGGCTATGGTGCCGACGTGGTCTCGGGGGGAGAGCTTGCCCGCGCGCTGGCGGCGGGCGTCCCGGCGCGCGACATCGTGTTTTCCGGGGTGGGCAAAATGCGCCGCGAGCTGGCGCAGGGGCTCGCCGCCGGAATCGGCCAGTTCAACCTCGAACTCGAGGAGGAGGGCGAAGTGCTCGGCGCGCTCGCCGCCGCGCGCGGGCAGGTCGCCGCCGCGGTGCTCAGGGTCAACCCCGACGTCGACGCCGGCACCCACGCCAAGATCTCGACCGGGCAGCGCGCCAACAAGTTCGGCGTCCCGATCGACCAGGCACCCGCGATCTTCGCGCGGCTGGCGCGGGTGGCGGGGCTCAACCTGCGCGGCGTCGCCATCCACATCGGCAGCCAGCTGACCAGCCTCGCCCCGCTCGAGGCCGCCTACACGCGGATCGGCCGGCTGGTCGCCGAGCTGCGCGCCGCGGGGCACACGATCACTCACGTCGACCTCGGCGGCGGGCTCGGCGTGCCGTACCAGCCCGGCGATACGCCTCCCTCTCCGGCCGAATTCGGGGCGATGGTCGCACGGGTCACGCGCGGCTGGGACGTCCAGTTGATGTTCGAACCCGGCCGGATCATCGCCGGCAACGCCGGCGTGCTGCTGACCGAGGTAGTGTGGGTCAAGCCGGGATCGCCGACGCCCTACGTCATCGTCGATGCGGCGATGAACGATTTGGCGCGTCCGGCGCTCTACGACGCCTGGCATGATTTCGCCGCGGTTTGTCCGACCGGCGCGACGATGACCGCCAACATCGCCGGCCCGGTGTGCGAGACCGGCGACACCTTCGCGCGCGACCGTGAGATCGACGCGGTGGCATCGGGCGATCTTGCCGTGTTCCGCACCGCCGGGGCATATGGCGCGACGATGGCCTCGACCTACAACAGCCGCGACCTGGTGCCCGAAGTGCTGGTCGATGGCGACCGCTACGCCGTGGTCGCCGAACGGATCGCGGCGGGGACGGTGATGGCCGCCGAACACGTCCCCGACTGGCTGAAACCCCGGGTCCAAGCGTGAGCGGGTTCGCCTATCATTTCGTCCGCGGCAAGGTGTCGGCGATCGACCGCGAAGCCGCGATCAGGGCGCGCGGCGGGTTCGTCTGGATTCACCTCGACGGGATCGGCGACGATCAACAGGCCTGGCTCGAAACCGCCGCGCATTTGCCCGAGATCGTGGTCGAGACGCTGACCGCGACCGAGAGCCGCCCGCGCTGTGATGTGTTCGACCACGGCGCGTTCCTCAATTTGCGCGGACTGACCGACGCCGCGACGACGATGAGCGACCCGCTGGCGTCGATCCGGATCTGGGGATCGAAGGGCCGGGTGATTTCCGCCACCCGCACGACGCTGACCGCGATGGCCGAGGTCCGGCGCGACTTCGAAGCGGGCGAGATCGCCGATCCCGGCGACCTGATCGCGGCATTCGCGGTCGAGATCACCGCCGAACTCGATCCCGAAGTCGCCGAACTGGGCGACAGCCTCGACGATTGCGAACTCGAACTCGACCCCAACCGGGTGTGGGACCTGCGCCAATCGGTCAACAAGGTCCGCGCGCGCTCGATCGGGTATCGCCGCTTCCTGACCCCGCAGCGCACCGCGCTCGAGAAACTCGCCAACCTCGATGCGGCGTGGCTGGAGGACGACGACCGCATCCATCTGTCCGCCGCCGCCGACCGCGCCGCGCGGATGGCCGAAGAGCTGGAGAGCATTCGCGAACGCGCCGCGCTGATGCACGATGCGCTGACCGACCTGCGCGCCGAACAGATCGACGACCGCGCGCTGCTGATCTCGGCGGCGGCGATGGTGTTCCTGCCGCTCACCTTCATCACCGGGCTGTACGGGATGAACGTGAAGGGCATCTGGTTCGCCGAGGAGCCGTGGGCATTCGACGCGATCGCCGGGGTGTGCCTGTTCATCGCGCTCGGCGTCACCGCATGGTTTGTGCATCAGCATTGGTTCAAGCGATAGCCACGCACGCCGACGTGCTGATCATCGGCGGCGGGCACAACGGGCTCGTCTGCGCCTGGTATCTCGCCCGCGCCGGGCGGCGGGTAACGATCCTGGAGCGCCGCGGCATCGTCGGCGGCGCGGCGGTGACCGAGGACTTCGCGCCCGGCTTCCGCAATTCGACCGCGAGCTACACGCTCGGGCTGCTCGATCCGGCGATTGCGCGCGACATGGCGCTGGCGGAACACGGCCTGCGCGTGGTCGAGCGGGCGTACAGCAACTTCCTGCCGCGCGATGACGGCCGCTACCTGCTGATGGGCGGGGGCCGGACGCGTGAGGCGATCGCCCAGTTTTCCGCCGCCGACGCGAAGCGCTGGCCCGATTACGAAGCCCGGCTCGGCGCGGTCGCGGCGATCCTGCGCACGCTGGCCGACCGTCCTCCACCGCATTCCGGCGACCTGTTCGACGCGCTGGCGCAGGCGTGGAAATTGCTGAAGCTGCCGCTCCAGGCCAAGCGCGACGCGATCGACCTGTTCACCCGCTCGGCGCGCGAGTTCCTCGACGGCTTCTTCGAAAGCGACGCGCTGAAGGCGGTGCTCGGCTTCGACGCAGTGGTCGGCCATTACGCCAGCCCCGACACGCCGGGCAGCGGCTACGTCCTGCTCCATCACGTCTTCGGCGAGACCAATGGCAAGCCGGGGACCTGGGGCCACCCGATCGGCGGGATGGGCGCGGTGACGCAGGCGATGGCCGCGGCGTGCGTCGCGGCGGGGGTGACGATCCGCACCGACGCCGCGGTGGCGCGGGTGTCGTCGCAGGGCGGCAAGGCGACCGGCGTCGAATTGGCATCGGGCGAGACGCTTAGCGCGCCGACAGTCGTCGCCAATTGCCACCCGCGCACGTTGCTGCTCGATCTGGTTGATCCCGCCGACCTCGACCCTGCCACCCGCGAGCGGATGACGCGCCACGTCTCGGGCTCCGGCACCTTCCGCATGAACGTGGCGCTCAGCGGCCTGCCGCGCTTCACCGCGCTGCCGGAGCCGAGCGAGCATCTGAAATCGGGGATCATTCTAGCGCCGAGCCTCGATTACATGGCGCGCGCCTATGATGACGCCCGCGCGCACGGCTGGTCGAAACGGCCGATCGTCGAAATGCTCATCCCCAGCCT